>CAYIIU010000005.1:0-55154 GCA_964363635.1 uncultured archaeon | reverse complement strand
ATTCCTTGTTTTCATTCCCGCAGGAAAAGAGTTTTTTTATGAATGTGTATGAGGAGCATGGCGTGGTCATTCATGCCTCTGAAAAAGTGATGGTGGATCCGCACCGCAAGAAGGTCTCGGCCGACCGTGTGTTGGTTTCGCACGCGCACTCTGATCACGTGTGCATCGGCGCGAAGAATGAATTTCCCTACTACATGTCCACGCCCACCCACGGAATGATTGAGGCGAAGATTCCAAAGAAAGCGTTGACGCATCATATGGGTTTTCGGAAGCATTTTCGCGCGGGGGAGGAAAAAATTTCCCTCGTTAATTCGGGCCACATTTTGGGTTCCTCTCAAATCGTGGTGGAGGGGGAGAAGAAAGTGTGCGTCACTACTGATTTCAAGCTGCAGGATTCCCTTGTCATGCGGGGTGCAGAGATTGTTCCGTGTGATATTTTAGTCATGGAATCCACATTCGGCTTGAAACAATTTTCTTTTCCTTCGCGCGAAAACGTGTATGCGGAAATGGCTGCATGGATGAAGCACGTGCAGAAAGAAAATGCATTGCCCGTGCTTGCGGGATATGCTACGGGGAAGGCGCAAGAGTTGACAAAAATTGTGAATGAGTATTCTTCTCTCACTCCATTTGTTCACGACAGTATTTTTGAAAAAAATAAAATTCATGAAAAGCACGGTCATTCGTTGGGAGACTATGAAAAAATTAATCACAATTTGAAAGATGCTGAGTTATTGATTTTGCCCCCAAGTTTGTGCTCTCCGCACGTGCTGCATGCGATTAGTGTTTCAGCGAAACGCCCCATTGTTTCCGCGAAGTGCACCGGGTGGGTGTGGAAAGAGAGTTACGATCGAAATTTTGCGTTGTCCGATCATGCGGACTATGAACAATTACTCCAATACGTGAGAGAGGCGCAGCCCAAGCAGGTGTTCACGCACCACGGCTTTGAACACGAGCTCGCGCTTTCTATCACGAAAGAATTGGGCATTCCTGCTCGTTCACTTGATGAGGCGAAGCAGAAAGTGCTGGCATCGTATTCGTAAACTTCTCTGCCTCGTGTCTAAGATGTGTGTTTTATCCCCAAACGCAGGCGTCTTTTTAAATACCGGAAAACTGCACTTCTTCTATGGGTTTGCGGAGCGCGTTGAGCGGTTTTTATTTTTCATTGGAGGACCATTATTACGCGCTGCTGGATAAAATCCAGAAGAAAGTCCCCATATATTCTGTTGTAGACCCCGTGGATAAAATTCTTCCCAGTTTTGGAATCCTTTTGGCGTTGGTGGTTGCGCTCGTGGGTTTCGGATTGTTCTCCGTGGCGGGGGGATTGTTGGGCGGGGAAAAGGTCACGCTTTCATTGACGATGAATGATTCCTCCGGCACTACGTTGAGCGGTGTCGTGGTCTCGCTCGAAAAAGATGGCAAGGTCATTGAGTCGCAAACTACTAAGACCAATGGTAAAGTGGAATTGTCCGTTGTTTCGGGCACGTACCAGCTTCGTGCCATCAAGGATGGTTTCGAGTCTCTTTTTCAGGAAGTGGAATTGACTAAAAACAAGTCGCAGATTTTCACGCTGAAGGATTTGGTTTCTCCCGCCAAGCAGCGCGTGTTGTTGATTCAAGACAGTTCAGGAAACGTGTTGGGTGTTCTCTCGTCGGTTTCTATTTTGCTTTCTTTTTCATGCCAGAGCGGCACTCCTCCTGCTTCTCAAACATCCGCGAGTGGAAATGTCACGTTTCTCCAGCCCGGAAATTGTGCGGGTTTGAGCGTCAATGTTTCCGCATCGGGTTTTATTTCCAAAACGCAAACGATTGGGAGCGACACCACCATTATTTCGCTTCAGGATTCGGCCGCGCTGGGTCCTCCTGAAAATGCTCCTCCAACGGGGGGAACCGTGGAGATTTTCGCCAAAACGTCCAATGGAATGGGCATCGATCAGACGCAGATCAAATTATACAAGATTCCTGCAGCCGGTTCAAATGTTTTGGCCCACCAAACCCTTTCCGACCCGAATGGGTTGGGGTTGTTTGAGAATGTGTCTCCGGGCAGACACGTCGTAATCATTTCCAAAATAGGCTACAAACAGACGACGGGCGCGGAATTTCAAGTCAATGCCGGCGAAACGGTTGTGCAGACAATCACCGTTCCCGTGTCGAGCAGCAAACGGAAAATTTTTGTTAAATTGGTGAGCAGTTTGAATCAGTTGCCTATATCCGGGGCCGCCGTCACGTTGTTTGCGCAGACTTCGCTGGGAAATTTTATTGAATACGATTCATACACCAGCGATTCCAATGGCATCGTCAACCAGCCTCTCGCGGATTTCAACGGGGATACCACTCTTCTAGTAGAGCATTCTAATTACGTCACGGAGATTTCTCCCAACACGGGGATTGTTCCCGAGGATCAACAGGCGCCAATTCCCATTCTTCTGGACCCTTTGCAGGCCGCTAATACCAATGGGGCGATTCCCAACGCCCTCATCATCAATGTGAAAGTCACCGATGAAGTGGGCTTGCCGGTGTTTAATGCCGCCGCCTATTTGCATACTCCTGATGAGAGCGGTATCACATGGAGCATGGTTCGTACGGACGCGCTGGGTATCGCACGGTTTTCCAACCTTCCCGCGGGCTCGTACCAAGCGACCGTGAACACGTCCGCCGCGGATGGCAACAGTACCGTCGTTCAAGGCAGCGTGGGGCAGATTGTTACTATTCCCGTGACGATTACCTTGGGCAACGCGCTCATCAAAGTAACTGTCAAGGATGAGTTGAATTCGTTTGTTACTGATGCCAATGTGTCCGTGTACTCGGTGGATGGCGGCGCCCTGCAGTCGCGCGGTACGACGAATGCACAGGGTTTTGTCCAATTGGGCGTGTCCACGGGGCAGCAGGTCTATGTGAAAGTCGAGAAAGCCACGTACTTGCCCTTCATTTCGGTTCCGTTTGATGTCATCAAAGACAACGCTCACACGATTAACATTGAAGTCGCCCTCACTTCCTCTTCGCAGGCTGCGGATATTGCATTGCAGCGCATTGACCAGATTTCTGCGAATGGTGCGTCCATGTTGGCGCAGAGTTTGGTGGCCAATGGTTTGTATGCGTTCCACTTTACGGTAAAATCGCTCGTCGCGCAGGACCAATTGAAGGCGGTTGTCCGCGTGAATGGGGATAATTCTTCTCCCCAATCTCCTGCGGACGTGGGATACGTTTTAGGCGGTCAAGCCGCGAAGGGGGCCATCGCATTCTACACCACTCACAATCCCGCGGACGTTTTTTCTCCAGCTAATTCTGTCGATTCGAATACCCCTGCGAAGGTCGCATTGAACACCCTCGGCGACATCGCGGGGGCGGCCTCGTATGAGCTCATTGTTTTCATCAAAATCAAGGCAGGCGCCGTCCTTCAGACGGACAAGCTGGACGTCCGTTTTCAAGCAAAAAGCGCTGCCAATCTTTCTTCGGAATATTTTGAATCGTACACCATTGGACAGCCCCTCAATCAGAGTAATTTTTCATTCGTATTTTTCGTCACCGCGTCCGGGAGCAGTGTGCCGGTGCAGATTAATTCAGCCTATCCAATCGTATTGGAGAAAGACTCGGATTACACAATCAATTATCAACTCTCCAACACTTCCGGGAGCAACCACCCGAATGGGGTGATGAACCTCATCAAGGATGTCGCCACGCTCTCCACAAGCGTCAATTCCATTTCCGTTCCCATGAATAACAACGCCACCATTTCAGGCAGCTTCACGCTGCGCTCCACTCTTGCGTGCGGGAGCAATGTGACCTACTGCGCCACTCTCACTCCCACGTTGAGCGGCGTCGGGGGGAGTTCTCCTCCTGCGTTTCCCATCAAGATTTTCACCACGCCCGCCAAATCGCTTTTCATGAGCGTGTCTCCTGCGTATTTGATTCCTTCTCAACCCCAGTTGGTTCAAGTCGTGGTGAAGGACCAGTTGAATGCGGTCGTGGGTCCTGCTCAAGGTGTTCAAGTCGTGGGCCAGGTGAAAAATTCGGCGGGGCAGCCGGTTGGAAATTCGATTCCTTTCACATCGTCTGTGTTCAATATTTTCTCCGGGGCCATTCCTCCTTCCCCGGATGGAAGCACGCTTGAAATCACCGCTTCTGCATCCGGTTATTTTTCGGATGTGGAAAATATCCTCATCACGAGTCAGGTTGCCCTCAATTTTTCGCAGGACTTTACCTGCCTTACCTTGACGCACGCTCAATCGCCCAATAACCCTTTGACATTCGCGCTGGGAAATACTGGAACCCTGCACGTGAGCACGCAGAATTGTCCGTCCGGATTGAAGCTGTACAACGTGGGATTTACCCCCGCTTCGGGTTCCGTAATTGAATTGGATTTGAAGGACCCTTTCGCTCCGGCGGGAAATCAGCAGATTACGGTTTCAAATCCCCTTTCATTAGGTGCCACCGCGTCCAAAGATTTGACGGTGTACAATCCTTCCAGCGGCTTCGGAATGTACCCCTTGTATGTGTATGCCAAATACGATAATCAGCCCGCGCAAGTTGGTTTTTCGCTGGTGAAAAATGTTGATGTTTTTGTTCAGCCTCTTTTAGGAAATAACAATTGTCTGAATCTCTCCAAATATATGTTCAATCTCAAGGGTGGTTCCGATGCCGCACAAGTCGTGAACAACTGCAATCCGCTCGTGAACGATGCATTTTATCCCCGTGTAACACTTCCCGTGAATGGAGTGTATGCGCATGCCATTCCTTCCGTTCTCACTCCTGAGTTGCAGAATCCGGGCGCGGCCATTTCGTTCAATTACACCGTAAACGTGGACTACAATAACTCGTTCAACTCCGATGTGAATCACACCGACTTTTCCCGTCTGGCATTTGGCGACGGGAACTGGTCCCGCTACGCCATTAATGGCGCGTCGCAGTTTTTGGATGACCGCCAATCGTATGTCAATGCGCAGGGTCAACCTCTGCCGGGTGTCGTTTTTCAAAATATTTCCGACTCACAGTTTTTTGGGGGGAATGGGGGCAACTTCTATTTAGAAAGCCCCGGCAGCCCTCAACAAACTCCTTGGGCCACTCCTGCATCGGTGCGTTCGGTCATGTTTGAAAGTACATTCGTCGTGGCGAATGGGGTCACGATCGATACCATTTGTTTTGCTTCGAACAGTTTGGCCGATATGACTGTTAAGATTGATGGGAAAGTCGTGCAGAGTTCTCCCACCGGCGGATGTTCCATCTCCAACTATTATTTTGCTCCCGGTCCTCATTCGATTCAAATCTTTATCTACAAAGGGAGTGCGACGAACTATTGGATTATCGTCAAATATTCTGATTTGCCCGCCACCGGAACATCGTGCGGTGCGGATTGTGTGGGCAATTACACTAGACTCTCCAATGGTGCGGGTAAAGGATTTCATTTGAGTCCGGAATACGGAAGCGTTTTCTCGAATGAAAATAACCAGAACGGCGCTTACACTGCAACGGGCGGTTTTTCCATTATTCCCGCAGTGAACAACTACTCTCCCGTCGCAGCTGGTTCGCTGTGGGCTAGTCCCGAGGGCACTGACATCTTGAAAATTCTTTTGAACAAAGGGGGCCTCGACTCGTTGAAACAGGCATACGTGAATGTTTCCACTGACAATCCGGCGATTCGCGCATTCCTACACGGCGGAGCGGTGCGTGCGCAGTATGTGGGCTTTGACAATCCTTCGGTTCAGCAGAATGTGGTGGTAGAGAACACCGCGCTGAATGGGGAGCAATACGGCGTGGTTACGTTGGAGGATTATTCCACTGGAAGCCCCAGCACCGGCAGTTCAATTGATTTAGGAATTTTAGTCGATGCCTCCTCAAGCATGGTATTGAATGAGCGCGATGAAAATACCAGTTTTACATCCGGCATTCGCCAGGAAGGATTGTGCTCCGTTGTAAAACACTTGAAGGACTCCCTTGAATACTATTCGGGTGCGCAGATTAATTTGAAAATTGCCTTGATGGGTGACGTCAGCAATTTCTATCACAAATCAACCAACCCCGCACAGAATCTTCCGTGTTTGAATGACTGGCCCGCCGGCACCGTTATTTTGAACTCAGCTAGTTTTACCGGACAGGTTTCAGGCGCCGCGTACGATCCGGACAAGCATGACCTCAAAGAAGCGTGGGCTTGGGCGGCGGAGAAGTTTTCGTCCCATTCCTTTTGGCAGAGCCCTAACAAGGTGATGGTCATCCTCACTGATAACAAGCCCAGTGGTCTAAGCGATAAAGTGTTGAGCGATGCGTGGGACGCGCCCGTGGAGCAAGCCCTCGTGGATAGTGCTTCCAATGCGCTGAATTCTGTTTTGAATAATGGTATTCGCGGCGTGGTGTTGTACAAGACCCCTTTGGAGTCCGCCTCAGTCACTCATTTCAATCCCAATGACAACCCTGACGTGGCGCCGGATGCTATTCAAATGTATCAGCAGTTTGCCTCCAATACAAATGGTTTCGTTGAAGCGTTGGATAATTCTCAAATCATCAACACTAATAATCAGTTTGTCTGGGAATACGCGTCCTACAACAAAGTGGGTCTTCGTTTGGCCCAGAAGGTTTTTCCCCGCGCGCAGGAGATGATGGTTGTCAAATTGGTTGCACAGCCCGCGAATGCCTGCATTGGAGAAAATGGCGAAGTGGGTGTGAGTGGTGCGAGTGCATTTCCTCACGTAGCGTATGATTGGCGCTGGAATACTATCCAAAAAGACACGTGTGACGCCAAATTGAATGACCCGTCCAATTTCAAGTATTGCGACTCTACCCAATTCCTCGTATCTCTCGTCCAAAAACTCCGCGAGTTGGAGTTAGCCTATTCCCCCACCGCCACTTCCATGCAGATTGCTTCCATTCCCTCGCTCGAAAACTTTGATTCCTACCTCATGTACGATGGTTTGAGCGACGACTTCCGCGCCGATTTCGTGGACTATTTTGAGAACCAGGTTTTGGCGAATGCTCCATCTTATTTCAAAGACACGGGAGTGGGGGCGGGAGTTTGGAGCGACTATGTTATTTCCCCCGACCGCTTGTCGTTTGAAGTGGACGGAGTTGAGAGTGCGGTTCAAATTTCTTCTCCAGGATTGTACCGCGCGCGCATCGATATTGCGTGGGATGGCGGCAATGGGGAATTTTTCCTCGCCAGCTCTCCGCACGCGCGCATCAATGTGGTGCTCACCAAACTCGCCGACGCTTCGGCGTTATCCGGCTACACTGAATTGCTGGAACTTCCTTTAGATGGGATTGTGGGCGTGGACGATAGCCAGACTCCCATCACGATGCACCGCAACGGGTACGGCACTGCATTCACCGGCGCCATGGTCGAGTTGGTTCCTTCCATTTCAGGAATGCTCCCGCTGCGTTCATACCCCAATCAGCCGGGCAACACCGCGCTGAACACGTATTCTATTTCCGCACAGCCTGATGCAGTAGCGCTTAACACGCAGCAGCGCGGAGAACTATTCCGCATGGACCGCGCGCAGGGGATATTGTACGTGCGTCCGAGCATTCCTACCCCGCTTGCGCTGGAATGGTCGTCTAAACTCAATGGATTAGGCGACGCGTATTACGCCATCAAGGAAGTTTCTTCCTCCGCGTTTTTGTCCGGCTCTACCTTGTTAAAGTGGACCCCCTTTGCGTCCATCAAAAAGCAGCCCGTTCTTTCGTGCACGGGGAACAATTGTGATATTTGCGTGGATGGCGGGGCCAACGCGTACATTTCGAGCGTGGCGCTGGACTCCAACCCCCTATCTGGAATATCGTGCCCCACCACTCCTCTTCCCGGTTCGAACAGCTCCAACTTTTTTGGTTTTACCTCGACGGGAAACGAGGACAATAACGCGTATTTGTCCTCCATCTTCTACCGTGTCCCGGGGACGGATTACACTTTGTACTTGGGCTGCAACCCCAACTCCATTAAACCCACGGGACGAATTTTGACGCCCAATGGATTAGTCGATGGTAGTCCGAGCACGATTCCATTAGATAGTGGAAATTCTGCGCTCGAATCCACGTTGTATCAAGGCACTTCTCTCGCAGGGATGCTGGGCCTCGTGGTGAATAATTACACGTGTATTTCAAACATGAATGGGCAGACGAGTGTCTTCTGGAACTCCAAAAAGATTCGCAACGACCTCGCAACAGGTTCAACGTTCGGCGTGGGGAATGCATGCACCGCTACGGGTTCGCCGCTGGGAATGGCCGGCACGTTCACTCTGAAAGAGCGGACCAATGGAACGATTCCCGCCCCCACGGCACAGAATCAAAACTCCCATTATCCCATCTTTTGTCCGCTGTATAATTCTGGAAACCCCTCCAATGGGTACTTTGGCCGGTTTGGCGAGCCGTATCCATTGGACACTAAAATCTACTTCCCTTCAGGGCCCATTACTTCCGACCCCTTTAAC
Source organism: uncultured archaeon (assembly GCA_964363635.1). Taxonomy (GTDB): domain Archaea; phylum Iainarchaeota; class Iainarchaeia; order Iainarchaeales; family VGJJ01; genus VGJJ01. The sequence goes on along the minus strand of CAYIIU010000005.1, from coordinate 46,747 downwards.
GGGGCCGTGCAGTACCGCTCCAACGCCACCAACTGCGGTCCCGCTCAAGGATATGATTGTCCTCCGGCCGGAGCGAACGATTATTGCTCCACCGACGTCGAACGCTATTGGAATGGCATTCCTAATATTCAGCCGTAGGTTTTTTTTCTTTTTTTTTCGGCGCCGCGTTGAGCGTGCCGTTAAATAGTTCTTTGCCCTTTTTCCCCCGGTTGGGAATTATGAGTTTTTTAGAACGAGGACTTGTTCACGTTTACACGGGCGATGGAAAAGGAAAAACCACCGCGTCGATGGGTTTAGCGTTGCGCGGCGCGGGGCATGGGATGAAAATATTCATCGTACAGTTCATGAAAATAGGCTACACGGGAGAAGTGTTAGCGTTGCGAAAGTTTGGCATCCCCATTACATTTGAGTCGTTTAATGTGGAGTGCAAAAATCAAGCCGAGCATGATACGGAAATCATTGAGGGCACGTTCAAAGGATATTGCAGAGATTGTTTTGTTCCAACCGAATTTGATAATTCCCTTGCAACCAGTGCATTCGAGCGCGGGCGAAATGCCGTGCTAGGTGGAGAATACGATTTGGTTATTTTTGACGAGTTGAATGTGGCGATGAACAAAAATTTAGTTGATATTCCCACCGTAAAAAAAATGCTCCAAGACAAACCCGCGCACACGGAAATCGTTTTGACGGGAAGAAACGCTCCGGAAGAAATCCTCGAAGCGGCGGATTACATTACGGTGATGACGCTCAAGAAGCACCCGTACATGAAGCAGATATATGCACGCAAGGGAATCGAATTTTGAAAAGCTGGGGGATTGCTTGCAATCCTCCTATATCGTCTCCGCCGGGCGAAACCGGCGTGAATGCAGATATATGCACGCAAGGGAATCGAATTCTAGATTTTATTTTTTTTCAATTTTCTGTTCAATTTCTTTCCAATTATGAACGCGGGCGATTTTAGGGTTATTAATTGGGAGTTGATTCCAAGGGGCATCTAACAGGAGTACTGGAATCCCTTTTTCGGCAATTTGATTGGCCCATTCAAAATTGTCTTCAATAAAAATATCAATCGATTTTTGCTGGCAAATATCTGCCTTTGTCACCGCTTGTTCTCGTTTTGAAAAAAAGTTGGTGTAATAGATATCCTTGAATATGTTGGGAAAGTGATATGCTATTGTTTCCTCGGTCTTGCCTGCAACCGAAGGGGGTCTCCCAGTAATGACGACTAATTCATTTTTATTTTTTAATCGATTGAGCGTTTCGACTGCTCCGTCAATAGTCATAATGCGATGCGGTCGATGGATTTTATAGAAAATATTTACCCTCCGGATCATTTCTTCCGTGGTGCAATTCCACACCTTTTCGAGTTCAAAGCTCCGCACGTCTTCTATGTCGTAGGTTGTGCCAAATTTAGCATTGTGGAAGAGAGAGAGCGACCGGTTCAGATCAATCAGAACATCGTCCAAATCCACTCCAATTTTCATCCTATTTTCCTCACTTGCCCATTTACGCTAGATATCCCATTTTTAATGATTGTGAAGCATTTTCACGTATCTATGACCATCTTCGTCGACACGGCCAACATTCTAGAGGCTGAAAAGTGGCTCAAACAGCCCTTTGTTACGGGCGTGACCACGAATCCTCTTCTCCTCTCTGCGGCAAAACCTGTCAATCGTTTTGAGCATTTGCAGAAGCTTTCCATGCTCTTGAACAAGGAGCAATTGATTATGGTCCAAGCCACGGGAGAAACCCCCGACGAATTGTTGGAGGATGCGCGAACCATTCACGAGATGCTCCCTGAAGCCATCATCAAGATTCCCGCGGACCGGAATGGTTTCTCCATCGCCCCCACACTCAACCATGACAAAATTGAATTGTGTTTCACGGCCGTTTTTTCCGCCGCGCAGGGGATCATTGCCGCGTTTGCGGGCGGGCACTACATTGCCCCGTACGTCGGTCGAATGATCGATGCCAAGATTGACCCGTGGGAACAAATCGAAGACATGATGGATGCGTTTGACGCGCATGAATTGGATGCGCATGTTCTCGCAGCCTCGCTGCAGTCACCCGAGCACGTGGCGAAAGCCTTTGCATTAGGGTGTCAAATCACCGCCAAACCTTCGGTGTTGGAGCAATGCATCAACAGCGAGGGAACGGATAAGCTGGTCAAAGAATTCAATAATGCGAGAATGGTGTGATTATGAAAGAAATTGAACTCAAGATTTTGGAAATCAACGTTTCTGAGGTCGTCGCCAAACTTGAAAAGTGGGGTGCTAAGAAAACATCTGATGGAATGATTGATGGGGGGAAATACGATTTCTCCGATGAGCGATTGAAAAAAGATGGAAAAATGCTCCGACTCCGCAAGCACGGTGATAAAGTGGAATTGACACTCAAGAAGGGGCTGTCTCAAGATGTGGCTAAAGTTGCGGATGAATGGGAAGTATCTGTTTCATCCTTTGAAGTAACTGAGAAAATTTTAACGGAAATGGGGATGCAGAAAAATGCGGTAACTCAAAAGCATCGCATGTCCTACCAATTAGGAAATGTTCATTTTGATATTGATACGCCTCCCGGAATTCCAACGGTATTGGAAATAGAAGCGCCCAGTATTGAAATCCTCAAACAGTATGTTGAAAAATTAGGATTCACGATGGAGCAGACGAAGCCTTGGACAGGAAAACAGCTTCATGAATATTATGGGGAGAAAGGCAAAATATAGTTATCTTTCGAACTTTTTAGAAAAAAGTTCAATCAAAAAAGCGGATACTTTTCTGACATATTAATAATACTATTTCAGGGGATTTCATCCTATGGACACCCCCCAAACCGCCGAGGTTCCGATATGTTAGTAGGTCTTGTTGGGTGTCCCTCATCGGGAAAGTCAACCTTTTTTGCTGCGGCAACCTTGATTGACGTCGCGCGCGCGGCGTATCCGTTCACCACGATTGAACCCAACAAAGGTGTTGGTTTCGTACGTGTTGAATGTGTGGATAAAGAGTTCAACACGCAGTGCAACCCCCGTTCGGGCTATTGCATCAACCACACGCGCTTTGTTCCCGTGGAAATGATTGACGTTGCAGGACTCGTTCCGGGCGCGCATGAAGGAAAGGGTTTGGGAAACAAGTTTTTGGATGATTTGAGGCAAGCGGATGTATTGATTCATGTGGTGGATGCGAGCGGCAGTACGAACGAAAAAGGCGAGGCTGTTGAAAGCGGTTCGCATGACCCATGCAAGGACGTTTTATTTCTCGAAGAAGAATTAGAATTGTGGATGCTGGGGATTTTGAACAGCAATTTTTCAAAGTTTTCCCGCTCCCCCGCGCAGAGCCGGCAGCAAACCGTGGAAGGTCTTTCCAAAATTCTCTCTGGATTGGGAGTGACGGAAAAACAAGTCGATGGAGCGTTGTTTCATGCCAAATTGACGGAGAAGCGTGCGTTGGGTTGGACGCCCGAAGATTTGCGCTTGTTCATCCATGAATTGAGAAAAATATCCAAACCCATGGTGATTGCTGCGAACAAAGTGGATTTGCCGCATGCCAAAGAAAATGTGGAGAAGATGAAGAAGCAATTCTCCCATTTGTTGATTATCCCCTGTTCATCCGAAGCCGAGCTCACGTTGAAAAAAGCCGCCAAGGGAGAAATGATTGAGTACATTCCGGGACAGGCGGATTTTGCTCCCAAAAAAACCCTCAATGAGGCGCAGGGGCAGGCGTTGAATTATATCCGCCAAAAAGTATTGATTCCCTTTTCAGGCACGGGCGTGCAGCGCGTATTGGATGAAACCGTTTTTTCCTCGTTGAAATACGTGGCTATTTTTCCCGGCGGCACGAAAGGCCTTGTCGATAAAAACGGTAATGTTCTCCCTGATTGCTACTTGATGCCCCCGCACTCCACCACGCTCGATTTTGCATTCCGTCTGCATACGGATTTCGGGAAGAATTTTATTAAAGCGGTGGACGTGAAAACCCGCATGCTCTTGGGAAAGGACCACACCCTCAAAAATCGCGATGTGATTGAGATTATTTCCAATAAATAGCGTTATTTATTTGGCTCTCAACAACATCTATTTATTGGTGAACAGGGTTTACATTCCATGAAATCCCTTTCTTTCGTTTTAGTTATTTTTTTATTTTTGGTTTTCTTGTTAGGGTGTTTATCCGCATCCCCCTATTCTTCCATCCCTAAAGTTTGTTTCGGCGAGCGGTGCGTGATTGTGGAAGTCGCCTCCACTTCTGAGGAACGTGCTCAAGGACTGATGTACCGCCAGGCTTTATCGGGAAATGCGGGGGTGCTTTTCGTGTTTGAGAAGGAAGACATTTATGGATTCTGGATGAAAAACACCCTCATTCCATTGGATGCTATTTGGATGGACGCTCAAGGGAAGGTCGTGGACATTCAGACGATGCTTCCCTGCGAAAAGGACCCGTGCAAAGTGTACATCCCTTCGGGCAACGCCCAGTATGTGCTGGAATTCAACCCCGGCGTGGCGAGGCAATGGGGGATTATTCCCGGCGACGTGGCGCAGATTTCGGGCGTTTAATGACGAAGTATTTTGATTCAAAAACGAATAAAAAATCACGGCGTGTTTTCGTCCGGCGTTTGCACCGGCTCGGCAAGTGATTGCGTGAGTTCGACAAAGTTATCCACAGCCTGATCGAAGAAGCTTTGTTTGAATGTCACGAGCAACTTTCTTGCCTCTTCCGGATTGGTGAGCGTAAAAAAACTTTTTCTCCCCGCGCGTTCCTTCTTGAGCACGCCCGATTCGCACAATTTGTCCAAGTGCCAGCTCGTGGTGGAGGGAGACAAGTGTATTTCCTGCGCGATGCGCTCGTTGTTGGCGCGCGTTTCGTGCAGTAAAAATAATACAATCTTCCGCGTGCTCTCATGTCGGAGCGAAGCCATCGTGTTCTGCCCCGCGTGCATGTTCTCCGTGTTTCCAACTTGGAGTCCGCGCACGGAATAATAGCGCACGAATTTTCCTTCTTTTTGCGTGCGGATGATGTGGTGTTTTTGCAGATAATCCAAGTGGTACTGCAGGCTTCCCACCGCTAAAATAGTGCGCCTCTGAATCTCCCTGAAATGCAGTCCGGGGGATTGTTCTATTTCCGTGTAAATCCGTTTGCGTACATCAAGCTGGAGTGCTTTTTCAAACCCTGCATCATCAGCCATGATTTTTTCCTCGTTAGTTTCCTGTCGGGCGTGGGGCGAAGATGGTGTATGCGATAAGAGCCAGTGAAATGAGTTCTATCACATTCTCCGCGTGGTCGGGGAAGAATGCTCCCGAGCTCACAAACATATCCATGACTTTCAGCAGCCACTTGAATGCGAATAATCCGAATGCGATGGCAATCCATTTGACGCGCGTGTTGGGCGTGCGTCTCCAAGCGGTGAATCCGATGGCTGCGATTGCGGCCGAGAACAAAAAAACGATGATGCGGATGGAAAAGTCGAATTGCCCCGCTTCTTCTGCGAGCCAGCGCAGGGGATTGGTAATCAGTCCCACCGATTCGTTGGCGTGCACTAGGGGTATGACCAAAAAAGTGGCTAGAATGAGCAATTGGATATTCTTCATGGAATTCACCATCCTACCCGTTAAACGTGTAAATGGACCTTATAAAAAGAAAGGAAAGAGTGCGGCAGAGGAGATTGCCGCCCTCCCAACCATTCGTGAGGAGAATTTCTGCATATCAGACGCGGGGGCTTTTAAAAGCAATTTTGGTGCGACGTTCAATCAGTAATACATTGTTCAACGTTCCCCCTTTTTTTCATGCGGATAATAAAAAGGGCCAATGGATTTTCCTTGGGATGGTTGTCCGCATTTTAGGGAAGGGCCCCTTGTCTCCTGCTCATGGGGCGATGGAATACCTTCTCCTCTCCCGTTTTCGCTCGGTGCGGTATGCCCAACCGTCTAGTCGGCGAGTATCATTGTTTATAAAGTGGAAAAAGTTGGTGAATACTATCTGACGTGAGGGTGACGCACATGAATCGATTTTCCGTACGCGAAAAAAAAACTACTAAAGGACAGGGTGCCTTGGAATATTTGCTCTTGATTGGGGGCGCGGTGCTCATCGCGACTATTGTTTTGCTGATTATCATTGGCTCGACGGGTTCGACCAACGACATCATCAATAACAATCTTGCGCAATACCAGAATCGAGTCACATTAGGCGGCACGGGCGGCGGAAATCCTTCAACATGCGGGAATCCACCCAATCAATTGCATGCTGGTGAAGCATGCGATGGTACAGCATTCGCTCCTCCGCAAGATGGAACATGCGTCACTTTCAATCCAAGCCTCTATAGCGGGGGAAATCTGACTTGTACAAACTGTGCGATTGAAGTTGGTTCATGTATTCCAATTATACCTCCGTCCATGGCCAGCTTTGCTTCGGTGGATTGGGCGCCGATGACACAGGTTTTGTTTTCACCGGTTGCTAATGCTAGCACCACCAATGGTTGGACATTGACCAACACGGGGTCGAACAATATTGTTATTGGCTCAATCATACCCACGTTTGGCCCGACGACCGTTACGTTAGATACTATTGCGCTGGATGGTACCCCTATCTTTTCCGGGCCACTCGCGAGTGGTGCATCAACAGGTCCTCTCAATGCGCCAACTGGAATTGTTATTACTCCCGGTATTCACACAATGGACTTAACTTTCAGCGGAGCGTTTCATTCACTATCCGTGGATAATTTTCACTGGTTGCAGTTTAATTTTAGCGATGCAAGTTCGTATAATTCTCCTATCCTTCAAGACCGAGTCTTTTCGCTGGGGCCGATTCAGGGGACATGTATGGGTGGAACATTTTCTAGCATCGGACCGGTTACTGGTGGGTCGGTTACTGATAGGGATACTTTTACGGATTATGGAATAGCCACTCATTGGACGTATACTCCGTCGGGGTCCACTCCAATTGGAGTGGCATATGCCACTGCCCGATTTTTCAATGTCGCTTCTCCTTCTGGCTCAACGGGTCAAGAATATTTTAGAACATTGACCGCAGGGGAGTATGCCGATCCTTGTAATAATGCCGGTTTAGATACTCTTGTTGAGTCAGGTGTGGGCGGGGGGTTCATTGCACGACCACTGCAACCCAATGATACTTCTATTAATCGAACTAGAAATTTTGATGTAGAATCATTAGTTACACCAACTACCCAAGACATGTATCTAATGATGACTGGTGACGATGTAGATGGATCAGGGGTATTTCGCTCTTATCAATCAGGAATAACTGTTCCAGCTCCCGGATCAAATCCTCCCGCGTTGGTTGTTGGATTTGTTTTGCCCGCACCATAAATTAATTTTGTAATAAAAAAGAATTCGAAGGGGAACTTTTCCCCTTCTACTAATTTTTTTCTTTTTTCATCTTCATTTCAGTTATTATTTTTCTTCTCTCACTGCTACGGCGCAATCCTATTCATCGTCCGCGGAAACCCTACCGTGTCTCGGATGTGCTCCATTTTGAACAGCCACATCGCGAGTCGACTCAATCCTAATCCCCCTCCCGTGTGGGGGACGCTTCCATATTTTCGCAAGTCCACGTACCATTGGAAGTCTTTTTCTTTCAATTTGGCTTGTTTCATTCGTCCAACTAACTCTTCATATTTCCAGCAGCGTTCTCCTGAACCAATGATTTCTCCATACCCTTCCGGCGCGAGCATGTCTACGCACAACACGGTGGTTGGTTTGCGTGGGTCGGGGCGATGATAAAATGGTTTCAATGACGTAGGATAGTGGTGCACAAAAATAGGCACGTCATAATCCTTGGTGATTTCGCGTTCATGCGCCTCCTGCAAATCATCCCCCCATTTGAGTTCAGGGAATTTTTTTCGCGCAACTTCAAATACTTCATCGTATGTAAAGCGTTTGAATTTGTTTTTCACGACTTTTTCCAATGCTTCAGGCTTTCGTCCAAAGTATTCAAGCTGGGCAGGGGCCTTGTCCAAAACATACTTCGCCGCGTGCTTGATCATGCGTTCTTCCCAATCCATCAAATCCTCTAATCCCGTAAAGGCCGTTTCCCATTCGGCGTGCCAGAATTCCGTGAGATGTCTGCGTGTGCGGGAGGGTTCCGCTCGGAACGAGGGGGCAACGGTGTACACTTTTTCCAGCGCGGAAGCGTACACTTCCAAGTAGAATTGCGAAGATTGTGTCAAATTGACTTTCTTCCCAAAATATTCCACATCAAAGAGTTCATTGCCTCCTTCCACGGCACCGGAAACAAACATGGGGCACTGCACTTCCAAATACCCGTCTTTTTTGCAGAAATCATGGAAGGCTTCAAACACGGCCGCACTCGCGCGCAGCCCTTGCTGCATCTTCGTGGAGCGAATCCACAAATGTCTCACATCCAGCAAGAAATCCTCACTCAAGTCTTTTCCAATGGGAAACTCATCTCCCGAATGTAAAACCGTTACATGAGTGACTTGTATTTCTTTTCCTCCGGGCGCGCGTTCGTCTGCTTTAATCGTTCCTTCGATTTCTACAGAACTCTCAACGAGGGCTTTGCGTGCGTGCTCGTATTGTTTTTTGTCCTGTATGTTCTCGCTTGACAAGACAGCTTGCATTTCCCCGCTTCCGTCGCGCATCAACCAAATGAGCGTTCCCTTGAAGTCCCGCTTGCGCTTCACCCATCCTTTGATGTGGGCTTTTTCGTGTTTTCGTGTTAAAAGTTCCTGTATCATTTTTCGTTCCATCGTATCACCGTTTCGTAGTTTGTAGGTTTATTCTGGTTAAAAATTTGGCCTTTTTTGAGCGTGGCAGCCCGAGAAAGGGATGGTAGGCCGGGAGATTTCCAGCGGAAATCTCCCCAATTTCGGATGGGGCCTACGAAATGGCCCGATTGGAGTTGATGCGTACAAGTAAAACCGAGGGCGAAACGCTCGCGTCGTGTTTCAATAAGGTATGCATCTATATGTAAAGGGGTCGAGAGGATTTAAAATACGGACTCTGTTCATCCACGATGGCAAATAGACTTGCGGTTCATAGCGTATCTGTCTTGAGGAAACGGTTGAACCGTGAGCGACAAGCGAAAACAAGGCACAGACTGAAGAGCGTGTTAGGTGTTAGGTCTCGCCCTGCTGTGTCGGTGGGAATTCCAGCACTTTTGCAAATGATGTCAGTGCGTTATACTGCTCGCGAATTGACTCCTTTTTTTGAACGTGCAAAACTTCAAGATATTCTTTCCGTAGCACCGTTGTTTGAGTCAAATACCAAAAAACTTGGCGACCTTTGTGATATAGCACAGTTCGCATTTATTCGAGAAGTATTTGATGTTCGTAGAAAAAGAATGCCCGCGGATTCTCTTTTTGTGCTTAAAGGATTGGGAAATTGGGGCTGGAAATTCGGATCATCTGAAATCGCATCAAACCAAAAAGCGTTGAACTATTATTTTAAGGGAAAAGACGCCAAATATTTGAATCGGTTTTTAGTTCGAATTCGAAATACACGGCGTTTTTTGTCTCAGCGAGCGTGGCAAGTAAATAAGGTAGCAAATGCACTTGATTTTACTACAAATTATCCCCACGCTCGATTTCTTCTTCGGCATAAGTTAGTAAAGGATTTGAATGATTCAATAGACGGCGCGCTAGAAACTCTTGAAAAAGAAGTGCAAAAAAGACTTGCTCCGTGAACCGATATCTGTGGGTCGTTTTTTCGAGATACCTATTTATTCTATTGCCTTCTATAGTGTACTATGGCAGCCAAAACATCCATTCAAGTGAGTGTGGAACTCAAGAAAGAGCTTGATAGACACAAGATGAACGACCGCGACACCTACGAAGGAGTGATTTGGGATTTAGTCGAAGACCATAAGTTGCTCAACGAAGAAACCCTCAAGGAAATTGAGCAAGGTCGTAAAGACTATCGGGATGGCAAATCCGTTTCTTTCGACGAATTGAAAAAGAAGATGAAGTTATGAAGCCCCTGGTGATTCATTCGATTGAATTTACTCCGTTGGCCGAAAAACAATTTCTCAAATTAGAACGCTTGATGCAGGAGCGCATTAAGAATTCCCTTGAACGTGCTAAATCAAATCCCTTCATTTATTTTTTCAAACTTTCTGGAGTGGACTTTTATCGTATGCGCGTGGGCGATTATCGTGTGATTGCGGATATTGACCAAGGAAAACTGCTCATTTTAGTGGTAAAAGTCGGGAAGCGCGAGAACGTGTACGATTGATGTGTTGCGCATTTTGCGCTTTCACGTCTTCTGCGCGAACTGTATCTGGATGGATTCGAAGGGGGTCGAGACGAAAACTGTTTTTCCCATTTTTTTTAGTTTCACGAGGTTCATGGTCGCTAAGCGGTGGAGGTCCCGGGAGATGGCCTCACGTTTCCTATTGGTTTTCTGGGCGATGAAACCAATATTTTCTTCTTTCTGCGGGTCATAATTCATAAGTTCGATGAGCAGGTCCATCTTGGCGGGGGAAAGCATTTCGTGCAATTCTTCGTAGGTGCGTGCATATACCGTGTGCCGCGGGTGCGTTTTCCATTCGTGGGGGTCGTTGAAAAGCCGGTCATCGTCCTTGTCGGAGTTCCCGCCTACAATAATGGTAAGGACTTTAGTTGGGTCTATCTTCTTAGCCATATAACACATAACCTCCTTGTTCTATATTAATGTTCTCCTTTTAGTTCGTCGGGGAAGTAGCGCACTCGGAATTTTAGTGAATAGTCTTTCCAATTTTGGCGGACGATATTCTTTGCTTCTCGGTACAATTCGGGTGTTAATTCAATATGGTTCATCTCCGTTCGGTTTGTTTCGCCCAAATAGTAGCGATGGATATTGTAGCACCCGTGGGAAAAATCGAATTTGATTACTTGGTGCTTCTTCCCATTCGAATCCCTGAAGAATTGAATGACGCTGAAGTTGATTATTTTTTTGGCGGTTTCATCGAATAAAATATTCATGAAGAGAACATGATTTCCTTTCTCATCCAACCACTCTTGATCCCCGAAAGAACGAATAGTCATTTGCCACGCTTGAGGTACCACAAGCGTTTTAAAACTAAGGAAAATTTTTGAAAATAAAAATTCTACGGCGTCAGTCTGTCCGGATCTCTCGGCAAAAGAATGGCTTCTTTGACGTTTTCCAGATTGAGCATTTGCTTCACGATACGATCGAGTCCTAATCCAACACCGCCATGCGGAGGGGCTCCATAGCGGAAAATATCGCGGTAAAATGTCATTTTTGAAAAGTCAATTCCTTTCTCCGCGCACTGCGCTTCCAACACCGCGAGGCGATGCTCTCGTTGCGCTCCCGTTCCAATCTCCACTCCCTTGTACAATAAATCAAATGATTTGGTGCTTGTTTTATCGTTTTCCGGTCGCATGTGGTAGAATGGTCTTTTTTGCCAAGGGTAATCGAGCATGAAAACAAAATCGGATTTGTACGTTTCCTTCACATACTCGCCAATCATTTTTTCCCCTTCGGCGTCCAAGTCATCGTCTTCGGGGATGATTTTTCCTTTCGCGGCCAAAATCTTCCGTGCTTCGTGCAACGAAAGTTTAGGAATTTCGTGCGGCACATCAATTTCGATTCCAAGTTTGTCCAGCTCCGGAGCGCATTCTGTTTTCACGGCGCTCAACAAGAAGTGAAAATACTTTTCAATCACGGCCATCACATCATTTTCATTCTCGATGAATCCCATTTCAAAGTCAATACCGGTGAACTCGGTTAAATGTCTCGTCGTGTGGGATTTCTCCGCGCGGAAAATGGGTTCAATGGAGTACACTTTTTCTAATCCTGAAACAACAAACATTTGCTTGTATATTTGGGGGCTTTGCGCCAATGAGGCAACTTTTCCAAAATAAGGCAATTTGAATTCTTCGGCTCCGCTCTCCACGCCTGCTGCCGTCAATTTAGGGGTTTGGATGCTGATGAATCCATCTTTTTCAAAAAACTCCACCGTCTTCGCAAAAATTTTGCTTCGAATGGTGAAAATGTTTTTCACTTTCTCGCGTCGCACATCCAAGAAACGAAAGTCCAATCGCTTATCCAATCCGGTCGTGGTCTCCGGCATCAAGTCCACGGGCAATGGCTGTTCGGCCTCATTGAGGATGGTAATCACCGTGGCTTCCAATTCTATTTCTCCCGTGGGCATTTCCGCGCGCACTTGATTAGCGGGGCGTGCATTGACTTTTCCCTGAATTCGCACCACGGTTTCGTGTTTGAGCATGGCTTTGTTTGCTGCGGTGAGTTCCTTGTTCACAAATGCTTGCGTGATTCCCGTTCGGTCCCGTATGAGTATGAAGGATATTTTTCCCGTCTCGCGGAACGTGTCCACCCACCCTTCGAGTGTGACCACGTGTCCGGTATGAGCCTTTCGCAGTTCTCCGCAGGTGTGGGTGCGTATCATAGCTGTTAAACGTTCGAAAAGCTATTTTAAGGGATGTCTGCCATTGAAGGGTAGTTTTTTTTATTCGGGTGGGGTAGTAGGTTCATGAGAAGGCGTAATAGGACCACTCGTGTAGTATCGCAGAAGAGGAGGTCCGCAGCTGAACCGGCACTGCGCCGTATTTCATCATCTTCTTTTTCAAGGCTGCGCGCCAGTTCTGTTTTTTTAAAGGGTCTTCCTCGATTGAAATTCGCTCGTTTCTATACGAATCCAATTGGGGTAATGGCAATTTCCGGTCAAGTGGCTAAAAACGTGATAAAGACATTTGCATTGCGCCCCGGAACGCGGGAAATTGAGGAGATCGGTGAAAGCTTTTTTCATTTATCCCCAGAGAGAATTTTTCGTTTTAATGCTACCAAAAACAATGATAGTCGTGTCGTGAAAGAAAATCCAAGCGGACTAGAAATTTATCGAACGTTTCTGGATGTTACGGAAGGAATCGCCCGTGCACAGGGAATTCCGAAAATCGAATTGAGTGTTCACAAAGATAATAATAAACTTATTCAATACTACGCAGGATTCGGTTTTGTAGTTGTTGGACCACTTCAAAAGCAACCGGGAATATTGTTGATGGAGAAGAAATTATAATTTGGAAAGAGAATAGGTGGCGAGGCCCCCATCCGGCTTCCCCCAAAAGGTTAACCGGACAGGGAACCCCCTCCACAAGTGTTATCTGTAATATTTTTTCCGTCTGGGTCCTTGCGGAGCAAGTGACCCTTACTCCGAACGACCATATGGAATTTGGTCAAACGCTGCAATAACTATACCCGCAGTCCATGCATGTCGCGCACCCTTCTTGCATGTGCAATTTATTTCCGCCGCACTTGGTGCACTTTTTGGTTTCAAATTTTCCTCCACCGTGGCCGGTATTTGCGGGCATGCTATATTTTGTATTGGAAGACGTATTGAGTTTTGGAGTTGATACATTTCCACTGAGCGTTTGCACATTGCCGGCAGAAGTATTTCCCATAACTTTGGTTTTGAAATCGTCCTCCACTTGCTTGTTTGATTTTCCTTCCACGTTCAAGTTTAAGACTTGGTTTTCAAATCCCTTGCTTCCGTCCCTGTAAATCGTAACGCCTTTGCATCCTAATTTGTACGCGAGCGTGTACACTTCGCGCACATCATCCACACTCGCGTTGTGGGAAAAGTTCACCGTCTTTGAAATGGCATTATCGGTATATTTTTGCCACGCGGCTTGCATTCGGATGTGCCAATACGGAGAAATGTCGTGGGCGCACACGAAAGTATTGCGCACATCTTCCGGTACTTCCTCGCAGTGCGCGGCCGTCCCTTCACGTGCGATCTTTTCCATCAATTCTTCGCTGTAAAATCCGCGTTTGATGGCGGCTTCCTTGAAGATTTCATTTACATACAGCAATTCTTGTCCGTCCATCACACGCTTTACAAACGAAATGGCGAATAATGGTTCCACGCCGCTGGAACAATCCGCAATCATGGATATCGTTCCCGTGGGGGCGATGGTGATGCGTGCACAGTTTCTAAACGTGGGTCCGGCGGGCGTGTCGTAGACGCTTCCTTTGATATGGGGGAACATCCCTTTTTCCCTTCCCAGTTCTTGCGACATCGCATCCGTTTCGTCGCGGATGAATTTGGCCATTTTTTCGGCGAACTCACAGCCTTCTTCGGAGTTGTACGGAATGCCGAGTTTGAATAGCATGTCGGCCCAGCCCATGACACCTAATCCAATGCGTCGGTTGCCTTTGTTCATTTTTTCAATTTGGGGGATGACATACTTGTTCATGTCAATCGTGTTATCCAAGAATCGTGTCGCGGTGCGGATGGTCTCACGTAAACGCGGCCAATCGACTTGGTTTTCATTCGTCAAATATTTAGCGAGGTTGATGCTTCCGAGGTTGCATGAATCGTATGGTCCTAAAGGTTGTTCGCCGCACTGCAACATAACAATGCCATTTCCAATTATTGAATGGGTAGCAGGCTCGGTTAAATCAAAAACTTTTTTTTCGCCAAGGGGTGTGATTGAAATAACTTCATCCATGAATGAAACAGAATAGTGTGATTTAAATCGTAAGCTTTCCAATCGTTTTTGTTTGACGGAGTGAAGAAATCCTATTTTTGTTTTAAACGTCTCAATATTTTCACCAAAAATACCTAATTCATACAATACTCCATCACTTCCATAATATTTCATTTCTCCTTGTTTATTCTGATAGTGGAATAAATGAGTTCGTGCATTTCGGTTACGATTGAATATTCTTGATTTAATGCCCAAATTAAGTAGGAGAATTTGGACTCCTTTGAGCAATTTTTCGCTTTTAGAAGAGAGTGCAATCCAATCACTTCCACTTTTTTTACTGTCCCGAACAGTTCCATCTGAACTAAATAACCCCTGTATATATCCAATGACTGCTTCGCGCGGAGCCAGAAATAATCGAGCTGGAACCGTTTTTTTATCTCCATCTACTGCAGGGACGCCCAATTTGATAAAAAAATCAACAAAATATTTTGAATGATAAGATAGATGGAAAATCCCATTTTCTCGTTGTACTTCTTCAATTTTTTTACAATACATTTGATTAATGAGGGGTTTGAAGTATTCCAATAATGCTCGATCAGCATTTGAAAAGGTAAATCCAACACGACAATTTTTATCACCAGCACGAAGCCATCCGTCTCCGGTTAACCACCCAAGGATTTGTCCAAGTTCCTTTGACCAATGGGTTGGCAGATTTAATTTGTTTTCCGGGTCTATTGTATTACTCGCAAAGGGTAACTGTTGTTCCTGATTAAATGGTCCTTCCACACACTGAATGAGAATGTGGTCTCTAATAGGAATTAATTCATCCACCCTTTTCTTTCCTGCATGTGTAAACACTTTATGATCTCTCGTCGCTTCTAAAGAATATCCGGATTTCGTGGTGATTGAGAAAACAGGTTTTATTCCACTACAGAATGCTTGCGAGATGGATCGAAGATTGATTTGATTTTGGGTTTGATTCAAAAGAGCGATAGTCCCATCTCCATTCATGATTTGAATTGGAATTCGCGGATCTGTTCCAATTTGGATATCGTCAGTAGCAAACGCTTCAACAAGTTCTTCTATTCGCATCAACCCTTTCTCTGTACTCACCAATGTATCCCCCGTCACACAAGGGTTCGTAGCTTCAATCTCGTAAATATGGGGGATAGTATTGTCGCGATTAATGCGGTCGATGAAAATGATTCCCGGGTCGCCGGATTTCCACGCACTCGTTACAAGTTCATCAAACAACAATTTGGCATTTTCCCTTCTCACGACTTGTTTGGTGTGCGGGTCGATGAGTTCAAATTCTTCTCCTTTTTCCGCGGCTTCCATGAATTTTTCCGTTAATGCAACGGAGATATTGAAATTATTAATTTTGGTGATGTCATCTTTACAGTGAATGAATTCGTGGATGTCTGGGTGATCAACTCGGAGGATTCCCATGTTCGCCCCGCGTCTTTTTCCACCTTGCTTGATGACTTCCGTAGAGGCGTTGTATACGCTCATGAATCCCACAGGGCCGGTTGCCACCCCTTTCGTGCTTTTCACCATGCTTCCGCGAGGCCGTATTCGTGAGAATGAGAACCCCGTCCCTCCTCCGGACTGGTGGATCATCGCTTGGTGCTTCATCGTTTCGTAGATGTCAATGATGTGATCCTCAATTGGTAACACAAAACACGCTGAGAGTTGTTGGATTTCGGTTCCCGCATTCATCAACGTTGGAGTGTTGGGCATGAATTCCATGTTTTCCATCAGCGTAGCAAATTTCCCCGCCCAGTGCTGCACCGTTTCTTCCGTGCCGCCGTATTGAAGCTCGGCTTGCGCAATATTTCCCGCGACGCGTTTCCATAATTGTTCGGGCGTTTCTTTCACGCGACCATTTTCGTCCTTTAACAAGTAGCGTTCTTTCAATACGCGCAGCTGGTTGATTCCAACTTTCGTGTCAACATTCAAACCCAACATGGTGTGTTTGAGTTCGCGCTCTTCCGTGCGTTTCGAGCGATACAAAATGTAGGCTTTCGCGGCTTTGGTTTCTCCGGCTTTCATTAATTCTTCTTCCACGATGTCTTGAATGTGTTCTACGGTAGGAATGGAATTTTCAGGATTCGTTAATTTTTCTTGAGAAATGCGTTCGATGACTTTGTCCGAAATTTTGAGTGCGGCCGTTTCATTATCTTTTCCCGTGGCATGAATGGCTTTGGCGATGGCAATCGTGACTTTGTCCTGATTGAAGGGAACGATAGCCCCGTTTCTCTTTTTGATGTTCGGTATGAGGGTTTGGATTTGCGTTTCATTCATAGCTAGGGCCACCTTTTTTATTGGATTTCATCAACGGTTCGGACGACTCATGGGTGCATTTCAATGGGAGCCTTGAACTTTTTTCAAGACTGCAGTTTTGGGAGCGTATTCTAAATTGTATGAGAGTATTAAAACGTATTTTTCACTCTTGAAATTCTCCCACCATTTGCCAAATACGGCACTTTCTCATTCATTGTGGGACGCAATCTTTTCTCAAAAGGTTGGTCAAAACACTTTCTATTTTTAAGCCATGGTTCACGTGAATTTTCTATGACCGTATTTTCCGCTCGCCTCCTTGAACGTTACCGTGAGCTCCTTCCCGAGAAAAAAGATTTTGATGCGTTCGTGGCCATTTCAAAATCACGCAACCCTAAAACGATTCGCACGAACACCCTCAAAGCCAGTGACGCGTGGATCGCCTCGCGTTTAACGGAGCGAAAAATTTTCTTTGAACAGCATGAGAGCGTGCCGCATCTTTTTACATTACATAATTTGTCTTTTTTGTTAGGAGCGATGTGGGAGACCCAAATGGGTTTTTGGCAGCCGCAGGAAATGGCCTCGCAATTGCCTCCTCTTCTTCTCGACGCGCAACCCGGCGAGCATGTGTTGGATATGGCCGCGGCGCCCGGAAATAAAACCATTCAGCTTGCCTCCGCGATGAAGAATGAAGGGTTGATTGTCGCGTGCGAACCTAACAAAGAAAGGGCCAAAGCCCTGCGTTTCGTTTTGGGCAAAGCCGGCGTGTTGAACGCGGGAGTAGCGTTGCAAGACGCTTTAACGCTCCCTGAAACTCTTCGTTTTGATAAAATCCTCTTGGATGCTCCCTGTTCGGGAGAAGGCCTCCTCCGAAAGAAGCCCCAAACCCTCAAGTCGTGGTCTGAAAAATACGTCCAGCACAAAGCCCAATTGCAGGTTAAGCTGGCGTTGAAGGCAGCCGACCTCCTAAAAGAAGGAGGGAGTATGGTTTACAGCGTCTGCACCCTCTCCCCTGAGGAATGTGAGGGGGTCCTTACCACCCTTCTTCACGAAAGACCCGCCCTCAAAATAGTCCCTGCGGACCTTCCCGGGAAGATTGGCCGTCCCGGCTTGTCTGCGTTCCGAAACCGAACCTTTTCTCCTGGAATGGAGCACGCCCGCCGTTTGTATCCGCAGGATCACAATACCCAATCCTTCTTCATCGCCAAGCTCGTCAAAGGACGTGAACAAAAATGAAAATCCCTTTTTGCACTCCCGTGCAGGCGAAGCGCTACACGGATTATTTGACATCAAGGTATGGCATCTCCCTCTCCACCATGAAAAAATGGTCTTGGATTCAACATAAGGAAAACGTGTTTGTGGTCGATTCCTCGTGGGTTCCCCTCGCCTCCAATGCCGCATCGGGACTCAACATTTTCTCGCTAGGCTTGCAAGTCTTCTCCAATGGGAAAACATTTGCCCCCACATCCAACTTTATTACGTTGTTCGGCGAGCATATCCGGCAAAATATAATCGAGCTTCCTGAAACCAAACTCATGTCCTTGTTCGGGCGCACGCACGTCACCATCGAAAATGCCCGACCGGAGCATGTCTTGTCCGATGGTTGGGTCGCCGTGAGTTTGAATGGAAAGATTATCGCTTCCGGCGAGTTGAGAGTAAAGCATTTAATCCCCAATCTTCCCGGTTCATCTCATGGCAGTGAAAGCGAAAAAGAATAGTGCAAAATCAACCCAACGCGATGACCCTTTTTGGCTCGTGTTGGACGTTCACGGCGTTCTCGTCCCTAATTCCGAGCGGTGGATTCTTTCCAAACTGGCTAAAGAACTGCACATGTCCAAGTGGACGATTTATTGGCGCTGGTTTCTCAACCTTCGCGACGCTCAACTGGGAAAAATGTCGGCTAAAAAATTTTATGAGCATGTTTTTCAGCAAAAAATTTCGGACGCCGTGTTCAACCGTACTATCATGCGCTTGTACGCATCGCGGGGATTGCTCTCTCACACCGAGTTGCGCGAACTTTCACGATTGAAAAAAGCCGGTTGGAAGCTTGCCGTGCTTTCGGACATGAACACGGCTCAAGCGTCGTTTCACCGGGGGAAAAAACACTTTGCTTTATTCGACCAAGTCAATTTGTCGTGCGAAACGGGTTTGATGAAGCCTTTTTCGAGTGCTTTCACCGCATTGGAGAAGCGCATGCGCACGCGAAAAGACCACATCGTCTTCTGCGACGACATGTGGATGAACACCCTCTCCGCATCGTTGCACGGCTGGAAAGCCGTCACCATCAAAGGCCAAGCACAACTCGCGCGGTTTTTGAAGGATTTGAAATGATTGGCTTATTTTCCACGCGGTAGTGTCACTATTTTAAATTTGGCAAATTTGCCACAGTTGCTTACATTGGCGATGCGCTTCGGGATGGTTTTAAAGGGAGAAACATATTGCAAAACAATTCAGTCAGGAACTGGAGAAAAAATTCTTATGAAACGTATGAAAAATGAAATTAAAACAATCGACCTATTTTGCGGAATAGGCGGCATAAGGCTCGGATTTGATGCAGCTGGAGCAGAATGCGTTTGGTCAAACGACTACAATAAGTACAGCGCGATTACGTATTCTGAAAATTTTGGGCCGGATAATTTTCATCTTGGAGACATAAGGGGGGTAAAATCGGAGGATATCCCCTATTTCAATATTTTATGCGGCGGTTTCCCATGCCAACCTTTCTCCATCGCAGGAATCTCGAAGAAAAAAAGTCTTAATAGGCCGCACGGTTTTCAGGATGAAACGCAGGGAACGCTATTTTATGAAATTGTACGAATTATTAAAGACAAAAAGCCAGATGCTTTTTTCCTTGAAAACGTAAAGAATCTTGAGAGGCATGACAATGGTAAAACTTTCGAAATAGTCAAAGGCGCTCTGGAAGAACTTGGATATTCTTTTTATCACAAAGTCATCAATGCAAAATCGCTGGTTCCGCAGAACAGGGAAAGAATTTACATGGTCGGATTCAGGGACAGGACAATTGATTTTGAATTTCCAGAAATTCCCGATAATAATCCAAAAATAAAAGACATTCTTGAAAAAAATGTTTCCGAAAAACATTCTCTGACAGACCACTTATGGGATTATCTGCAAAAATATGCGGCAAAGCATAAAGCAAAAGGAAATGGGTTTGGCTACGGGCTTGCTGATTTGAACAGCTACACACGAACGCTTTCAGCCAGATATTATAAGGACGGGAGTGAAATACTTGTCCCCCAAAAAGGAAAAAATCCAAGAATGCTTACCCCGAGAGAATGCGCCCGATTGCAGGGATTTCCTGACGATTTCAAGATACTCGTTTCAAACACCCAAGCATACAAGCAGTTTGGCAACGCTGTTGCAGTTCCTGTCATAAAAATTCTTGCCAAACAGGTGATAAAAACGCTTAAAGAGAAGCCGAAGAGAAAAGAACCGTATTCTATTCAGCAGAAATTAGCCGTTGTTCAACAGTAATCTTTTTTTGGTAATTTTTAAAAAATTAAACGCGAACAAGTGCTCTTTTTATCCGCGTTTTATTATTTTAATTAATTCAATTTTTCGATGAACCAGTTGTGCACCCATGCAAATAATCCAGCAGCGATTCCTAAACAGAGCGCCATCCAGACTCCGAGTCCAATTCCTCCGCCCATCATCCATGCGTAACCTGTTCCATTGAATCCCATCATGCCCGAACCATATGTCATCATGCTCGGCATGAAAAATGCTGAAATAAATCCTAAAACGGCACCCGCGAGAGCGAATGCTTTGACGTTCAACTCGTTTCCTTTTCCATTTTTCATTTTTTCTCCTCCTTTTTGCATTGTATTTTTTTTAATTGAATTTATCATTACTTTTCTTTCTTGAATTTGATTCCGCGCAATAAAAGGGCGTTGGTCACCACCGAAACGCTCGAAAGGGCCATCGCCCCTCCTGCAAGAATGGGGGAAAGCAGCCATCCCGTGTACGCGTACAACACTCCCGCAGCGATGGGAATTCCAATAATATTGTAAATGAGGGCCCAAAACATTCCCTGCTTAATCTTTCCCATCGTGGCTTTTCCCAAAAGGAGGGCGTTCACCACATCATACGGGTTTCCTTTCATGAGCACAATATCCCCTGCCTCAATGGCGATGTCCGTGCCTGAACCCATGGCAATTCCCAAGTCCGCTTGCGCCAATGCCGGAGCGTCATTGATTCCATCCCCCACAAACGCGACCTTTTTTCCTTTGGCTTGAAGCTTTTTCACATTATTGGCTTTCTCCTCCGGAAGCACGTGCGCAAAGACGTGAACGATTCCTGCTTGCGCGGCAATGGCGCGCGCGGTGCGTTCATTATCTCCCGTAATCATCCAAATTTCTTTGTTCATGTGTTTTAATTCCGCAATCGTGGCGCGCGCACTTTCTTTCAGCACGTCCGCGATGCCCAAAATGGCCAGCACTTTTCGTCCGCTCGTTAACACGACAACTGTTTTTCCATCATTCTCCCATTCTTCAATCGTTTCCTCGTGTTCGCGCAAGGAGATTTTTTGTTCTTCCATCCACCGGATGTTTCCTAGTTTGTATTCCACTCCTTTTTTTCGTCCCACGACACCTTTTCCAAAAAGCGCTTTGAACGAATCTATTTTAGCGGGGGGAATTTTCTTCGTTTGAATAAATTGTACAATCGCCTGCGCCAGCGGGTGTTCTGATTTTTCTTCGAGTCCGCGCAGCAATGCAAACGTGTCTTTCTCGTTCAATTTGGGCGCAATCCAAACGTTCGTAACTTCAGGTTTTCCTTGCGTAATCGTTCCCGTCTTGTCAAACACAATCGTGTCAATCGCGTGCATCGTTTCCAACGCTTCCGCGCCCTTAATCAAAATTCCTTTCTCCGCTCCCACTCCAGTGCCCACCATAATTGCAGTGGGAGTGGCTAGCCCGAGGGCGCACGGGCACGCTATGACAAGAACGGAAACACTTGTAACAAGGGCAAATGCCAGCGTGGCTTGTCCGAACGTGAGCCACCCCACAAATGTAACCAGCGCGATGACAATCACCACCGGCACAAACACGGATGAGATTTGGTCCGCGAAGCGTTGAATGTCGGCCTTTCCTCCCTGCGCATCCTCCACCAATTGCACAATGCGTGCGAGCACGGTGTTTTTTCCAATTCCCGTGGCTTTGAACGTGATACTCCCGTTCAAATTGATGGTTCCTCCAATAACCGTGTCTCCTTTCTTTTTTTCCGCGGGAATACTTTCTCCCGTAATCATGCTTTCATCCAAACTCGTCTGCCCGTCTGTAATGACACCATCCACCGGCACGCGCTCGCCGGGGCGAACCACAATTAAATCGTTCAAAATGACTTGCGACACGGGAATCTCCACTTCTTTTTTGCCTCGCAACACGCGGGCCATTTTGGGAGAGAGGTCCATGAGCTTGCGAATCGCCTCACTTGTTTTCCGTTTGGCCAATGCTTCAAGGTATTTTCCAAAAATGACTAATGTGATGAGCACCGCTCCCACTTCAAAATATTGCTCTTCACCAAAACCCATGAGGGTGGCAATGCTGTAAAAGTACGCCGCACTTGTTCCTAATGCGATGAGTGTGTCCATGCTCGCGGTTTTGTTTTGTAACGCCGTCCACGCACCCATGTAAAAGTGTCTTCCCACGTAGAATTGCACCGGCGTTGCGAGTGCGAAAAGCACCCATTCGCGGTAGGGGAATTCCATCCAAAACATTCCAATGATGAGCGCGGGAAACGAGAGCAATGCTCCCAAAATTAGCTGTTGTTTCAATTCTCCAATTTCTTTGGCGCGAATCTCCTGTTCGCGTTGAGTCGAAACATCCTTGCTCGCCGTATACCCGCGTTTTTTCACGGCGCCAATGAAATCATCTTCCGTGGCTTCTTTTTCATCGTACTCTACGCGGGCTTTTTGCGTTCCGTAGTTTACGTTCGCCACTTTTACTCCGGGAACTTTTTCAAGCGATTTGGTAATCAAAATAGCACAGCTGGCGCAGTGCATTCCGTCTATTGCAAGTTCGAGTTTCTTCATATGAATCCCCCCACGAGTGCGGATTTAGGTCCCCATAACATGAGGGCGAGGAAGATAAGCAGAAACAAAATACTCATCATCGCCAAAGGAATAAAATCCACTTTATTTTGTTCATCTTGAATGGGCCCCACTTCCTTGAATACGAAGTAGCTCATTCCCCCCAGAATGAGGGTGCACACGCCGAATAAAATATACAAAAACGCCACCAAATTATCGGCGAGCATCATGACGCTCAACATGGCTCCCATCGTTCCCGCCATGAGTCCGGCCATGAGTCCTTCGAGCACGCCCATGATTCCTGCCTTGCGCACGGCGTAGGCAGAGGCGCTCATTCCGATAGCCATTCCCCCCACGCTTCCAATGAACATTCCATTAGTCGCTCCCAAAATGGCCCCGCTCATGAAGCCGGATATCATGCCAATAATCATTCCCGCCATCATTCCACTCGAACAATTGAAATGCTGCCGCACGTGGCGGACGTGAACGAGGGAACCGGCGTTCACCGCAATGCCAAATGGAACCAATGCTAAAATGGGCAGCATGCGTGCGAAGAGTGCATCTTGGCTGAACCACACCATGTAGGCGAGTCCCATCACCGCAAACAAAACGCTCACTAATCCAAGCGTGTGGGTGAGCAAATCGTGCTCTGCTTCGTAACCCGGTGCATTGGAGATGATGCGCGATGTTACGTATGAAAAAAAATCTTGGTCATCTTTCGTGGAATCGAGATAATCGTACGTGGTGAGTTTTTCCTTAATCGCGTCAATATCGCTCTCTTCGCAGGTAATGGTAAGTGTTTTCGCGTCGGGAGAAATAGATTCCACTTTCGCATGAGAAAATTTTCCGAGGATGCGTCCAATCACTTTTTCGCAGGCTTCGCAGGAAACATTTCGAATGGGTAATTGTATCGTGTGTGTCATCAATAATCATTCTCCTTTTTTTTGCTAGCGTTACACCATTGTGTATCCTTCTATTTCAATAGCTTTTTTCACGGCCGTCATTTCTACGTCTTTTTTCAAATCAACCACTATTTCTCCTTTCGTGTGGTTGGCGGAAACAACTTTCGTTCCGGCTTCTTCAATAGCTTCTTTCAAGAGTATTTCACAACTCGGGCAATGCATTCCTTTGATTTTGAGCGTTTTCTTCATGCGACCACCTCAATCGTGCCGTTGAACATTTTCATACTGCAATGAAAGGGAAACGTTCCCACGTTGAGCGGAGTGAATTCGAGGAGTGTTTCTCCTTCTCCCGGGGCATTCGTCCGAATATTGTATTCAGGGATAATAATGGCGTGTCCACATCCCGCTCCAAAGTCAGCGGAGAAATGGATGCGCACGGGAATTCCTTTCTTCACTTTTAACGTGCCCGGAGAGTATGTGCCATATTGCGTGGCTTTGAGATAGATATCCTGCTTCCCATCTACTATAGGGGGGAGTTGTCCTGTTCCATTCGCGAGGGCTCCTTTTCCCGAATTAATTCCATTTGCCGTCGCGGTCTTGGACGCCCCTGCAATCATGGCAAATCCTGCCACCACTAAAACGGTCATTATTCCTACAATAATCAGGTTGTTCATGGTCTCACCATATGTTTCATGGGTTGAAACAATATATATAAACTGTTGTAACATTGTTTCATTTCATGAAACGAACCCTATTATTTTCGGTTTCGATGCGAAAGCGCATGGGTATTTGGCTCGTTTTCGCGGCGCTCTTCTTAGGCGTTCTCACGCTCACCACCATTTCCTATTTTGCCCCCTCTCAAAATGGGCTGGTGGGTTTATTTGTCCAATTTCATTTCGAAGCCATGATTCTCATCGGCCTCTTAGGCATTGGCATCGGAATGGCCAGTTTTTACCTTCTCTCGCAAGAGTTGCAGGCCTCGCAACAGACGGTGCAAAACCAGTCTGCCCTTTTGCTTTCGTTTCTGAATCCCTTAGAAAAAGAATGCGTCTTGTTTCTCGTCAAAAACAATGGCGTTTCGTACCAGTCCAATCTTTCTATGCTTCCCGGCATGACCCGTTTGAAAGCTCATCGAATCGTTGCAAAGTTGCACGAGCGGAAAATTATTCACATTTCCTCGCACGGAAAAGCTAACCAGCTCACGCTTTCAGACGAATGGAAAAAGAGCTTGTTGGATTTAGCTATATAGAAAATTGATTTTTTTTTCTTTCATTCTTTTTTCCGCACGATTGTTTGGTTTCGTTCCGGCCCCACGGAGATAATGGTGATGGGCGTGCGTGTTTCGCGTTCGATGAATTTTAATAATCCTTGAGCATTTTCAGGAAGCTGAGCAAACTGCTGCACATTCGAATCGACGTTAAACGTGGGAAAGTCCCGGTAGATGGGCGTGCACGCATTCAATTCGTTGAGCGTGGTGGGGGCATCCGTGAGCGTTTGTCCCATGTACTCGTACTGCGTACAAACGCGCACGGGGGAAATGTCATTGAGCACGTCTAATTTGGTAATGGCTAATTCCGTGATTCCATTCAGGCGAATCGCGGTGCGCAAGAGTGGCAAGTCAATCCATCCGCATCTTCGCGGTCTTCCTGTTGTGGTGCCGAATTCTTTTCCCACTTGCCTGATTTTTTCTCCCGTGGAATCATTTAGTTCGGTAATAAAGGGCCCGGCCCCCACGCGCGTGGAATAGGCTTTCGTCACTCCCAAAATTTTACAATGAGGCAAGGGCCCGATTCCCGTTCCGATGAATGCATTCGCAGCAATGGTGTTTGAACTCGTTACATAGGGGTATGTTCCAAAGTCTTTGTCCAAAAATGTCCCCTGCGCTCCCTCAAACAAAATACTTTTGCCCTCTCGTTGAGCGTCATGTGCAAGGAGTGAAACATCCCCCGAATATTGCGCCAGTTGGGCAGCATATGCTTTGTATTCGTGAAAAATGGCACTCGTGTCTAATGCTCCACTCTCTTCCAGCGCTGGGTTGCCTGCTATTTTTTTCTCGTGGAATTCCTCCAATTTTTCTCTGAATATTTTTTCGTCAATGAAATCGCCGAAACGGATGCCAATGCGCAGCGACCTATCTGAGTAGCACGGCCCAATTCCCCTTCCTGTGGTGCCTATTTTTTGCGCGCCGCTGTTCTTTTCCTGACCCACATCCTGCACCACATGATGGGGTAGAATGATGTGCGCGCGAAAGTCTATTTTCAATGGAATAGTTTCTCCGGGAAATTGTCCCAATTCCTTTACAATCGTGGGTGGGTCAATCACGCACCCGGCGCCAATGGCACTGGGTATGCGTCGCGAGAGTCCGCTGGGAAGATTGTGAAACGCGTACCGTTTCCCATCCACAATCACCGTGTGTCCGGCGTTGTTTCCTCCTGCGAAACGCACCACCAAATCATGCTCGCCGTCTAAAAAGTCTGTAATTTTTCCTTTTCCTTCATCGCCGTACTGGGCACCCACAATAATCGTATGCATGCATGTTCATGAACGCGCGAGGGGATATATTAAGGGTGCGGGCGGGAGCGCGGGAATTCTGTTCGTTTTTTCCCTTTGAAATTGATTGGTTTTATATTCGCTAAAAACACTGTAATGATATGAACTGGAAACCCACCCCCCTCGTTATCATGCTTTTGGTACTGGCCGCCGCAGCCGTGGTCTATTTTGCATCAACCCCACCTCCTGCTCCCATTCCAAATGAAACGATAATCGTTTTGAGTCCCGGCGAAAGGTATGGTTCTCTGTTGGTGCAGAAAATATTTTTTGACCGCGTGGAGGGGATTAATTTTCCCGAGTATCCTGTTTCATTTGAACAAGGTTTTCCCATTACACTCTACGTGGGAGAAACCGCTTCGAATGGGTGCAATGTTTTCATGGAACTCAAAAAGATAAATGGAAATGCCGCAGAGTTCACCTATACTGAAAAGCAGCCCCCATTTGAGTGTCCCATCTGCCTTTCCGGGAAAACCATGATTGACACGCCGAATGGTTTAGTGAACGTGAAAGAATTGTCGTATGGAATGCGCGTGTGGTCCGCGGATGAAGGGGGAAATAGAATCGAGGCTACTATTCTGCGCGCCACGAAGACAAGCGTCCCATCCACGCATCGTGTTGTTCACTTACTCTTAGAAGATGGTCGCGAGCTATTTGTTTCACCTCGGCATCCGCTTCCCAATGGAGACGCGGTGCAGACAGTGAAAGCGGGAGATATCATGGATGGTTCAATGGTAATAACATCCGAACTCATCCCCTATGCGGAAGAATATACGTATGATATTCTCCCCTCCGGAGAAACCGGTGTCTATTGGGCAAATGGTATTCCGATGAAAAGCACGCTGTTTCATTAATTTCATTGTGGCGGAATGGCTTCCAAACGTTTTTATTTTCAGTAAATAACTATTATCGATGCCTCGAATAAATCTTTATTTTCCTAAAAGAGTCAAAGATAAAATGAAAATGCATCCAAACGTAAACTGGCCGAATGCGATGCGTTCCATTATTGAGCAAAAGTTGGATGAATTAGAGAGCAAATAACCCTCTACCCACTTACTGAATCGGCCATTTTCCTCCGATGACTATAAATATAACTTCGTATATAACTTTTAGATATGGGTGTTCTTTTGAAGGTGCGAAAGGTTGGGGGTTCGATGATGACGACGATTCCTGCCGAAGAGGTCAAACGGCTTAATCTCGACTCCGGCGATACCGTGTCGGCAGAATTAAAACCGGTTCAGAAAAGTATGTTTGGGGCCGCTAAAGGAAAGTTGGGTCCCTTCACACACGAGGACCGCTGGAATGACCGAGACTAATTATCTTCTAGATTCCTCTGCTTGGATTGAGTATTTTGATGGTACTCCTGTAGGAGAGAAAGTCAAACACATTCTTGAAAGTCCAGAGAACGTGTGCTATACGTGTGGAATTGTAGTCAGCGAAGTTATTAGCAAGGCCACTCGAAGAGGGTTAGAAGTAGAAGATTATTTTTATGAGATGAAAACAAAGTCAAGGAGCACCAACGAAGATATTGAAGATTATTATCACGCTGGCATTAAGCATGCTGAACTTAAAAAAATCGAAAATCGAATCCGTTATACTGACGCTCTCCTGATTGTTCTGAGCGAAAAGCGCAAAATGAAAATCGTGAGCAAAGACGAACACTTGAAAGGGAAAAATACGCTATTTTTGCGGTAATAGTGGGTAACTGGTGCGCATCGAGGAGCTAGATTAAATATTCTGATGCTGTATTCTACATACAATGATTCCGTTGGAATTAATTCCAACACTCATTGCCAAATGTATTCGGAAATTCAAGATACGATTTGATTTATTCTTGAAAATTCGATTTTCAATTGGCAGCCGAAAACAGTAATGCCGGCCTCCGATGAGGGGTTCGTGAGATTCTCAAACTCACGAACTAAAATAATCCTATTTTTATGTTCGAAGTGCACCGGGGAGGATTTGAACCTCCGACCTCCCGATTATCAGTCGGGTGCTCTACCAGGCTAAGCTACCAGTGCGAACTTTTGCAAAAGTTCGATCAAAAGCCTATGTGGGGATTTTTGGAAATCCCCGATAATAGTCCTTCGGCGCGACTTTATGCTACTCAAATTCGGTCAAACAATGCTTTTAAAGCCCATCCGCTGGCAGGGGATTCATCTCCATTGCGCGCTAGTTTTTTTTGAGATTAGGCCGAATTTTGTTGGATGAGTTGATTTAATCCATCTTCTTGGGGAGTTCGTTCACGGCTAGTGGGTGTTATTTTTCGGAATGGCATTTTTTAGCCTTTTTTTCGCTCATTTTATAAGGAGCACTAAGTAATACATAGTAGTATGGAAAATGTGAGTTTAAAGTTGGAGTCTTCGATGGCTCGGAAGATTGCGTCCGTAATGAAGGAGTTTCATTACGCCACGAAGACGGAGTTTATCCGCGATGCTATCCGGGACAAACTCAAAAAATCCGAGGAAGAGCAGCAGATGAAGAAAACGTTGGCAGGGGTCCGCAAATTGTACGGGAGTATGAAGGGGAAGGGTCGTTTTAAGACCGATGAAGAATTTTTGGCATGGCGGAATGGAAAGGGTGGAGAAGAGATTTTTAATAAAATCGAGGCTGACATTAAAGCAAAGAAAAACTAATGTTTTCGGGCTTCTCCCATTTTGTAATGGTTGATAGTTCTTCAAAATCTACATCGCGGGTGATTAAGATGGCATTGTTGTCGCGTGCGAGAATGGCATGAATGGCATCATTTTTTGAAATCTTTTTTAGTTGCGCCAGTTGCTTTGCTTCATTCAGTTGGTTTTCTGAAATGGAGATTTCAAGAAGGTTCTTTCCCATCAGTTGTTTAATCTCATTAAAGCAATCAAGTTGAGCATTCTTGAGTTCTTCCCCAACTAGTTGAGAATACAAAATAGCGGCATGGTGCGTTAAGCAATTTTCAATAAAGTGCAGGGCTATTTGACCCAAATCGTTCATTCCGTCCGAGCGTTCCTCTAAGTAGTCCCTCCAGATGCACGTGTCGATGTAGAAGCGTAAAGCCATTCTGACGAAGGTTGAGAGTAGCGTTTTAAAGCTAGGGAAAATTTTCAAGCGGGTTCAAATCCAGCCAATTCCTATAACCCTTTGGTAGTACTATTGAATATGAAATACTCCTACGCGGGATTGAAACTCTCTTCCCCTGCCGTGCTCGCTCCCATGTCGGGTGTGTCCACATTACCTTTTCGTCTCCTATGCCAAGAGCTCGGCGCGGGGTTGACCTACACCGAATTTGCTTCTGCCATTGCCATCGCGCGAAATGTTGAGGGGAAAAAAACGAGCAACAATAAAGTCTTCGCGCGTGTTCACACCGTAAAGGAAGAGCACCCGTGCGGCGTGCAATTGTTTGCGCCCAACGAAAAGGACTTGTGCACGGCTATTGAATATGTTGAGCGTGACTTTGATTTGGTAGACATCAATTTCGGCTGTCCTTCTCCTAAAATAACCGGCGGCGGGTGCGGAGCGTATTTGTTGAAAACTCCCGAGAAAATGATTTCACTCATTGAAGCCGCGGTTTTCATTTCAAAAAAGCCCGTCACGTGCAAATTGCGCATGGGCTGGGACGTTCCGGTACTTCACGAATTCGTGCGCAAAATAGAAGACGCTGGTGTGAAAGGTATTGCCGTGCATGCACGAACGGCGCAGCAAGGGTACTCCGGAAAGGTCGATTGGGAGTATATAAAAAAAATAAAAAATCTCGTGAGTATTCCCGTCATTGGAAACGGAGATGTGAAGAACGCCGCAGATGTAATGGAAAAAATTGACCAAAACTATTGCGATTTGGTCATGATTGGCCGCGCCGCGTGGAATAACCCGAGTATTTTCTCCGAAGTGGCCGGGTTGAGTGTTCCTTCGCGTGCGGAAGTGCTGGAAAAGTATTTTGCCTGGTGCCAAAAGTACCCCGTGTCTGATTTGTCGGATATTAAAGCCCAGGTTTCAGGTATGTTAGCGGGTTTGCATGGGGTGAAACAAGCCCGGGTGGGCCTCATGCAGGCAAAGGATTTAGAGGGTGTGATGCGTATAGCTAGTGAGTCCCGTACGTTTTGAATGGATGTAGGTGAATTGTATGTTGTTGGACCAGAAAGAAAATGCCGTTTCGTATAATCAGAATCCAGCATACCACGAAGACAAATTTCGAAAACATTTTGAGGAATACGCCTTGCCGGATGTCCAACGTTTCGTTTCCGAGCTAAAAGGACCTAAAGTCCTCGACGCGGGATGCGGTCCGGGAATCTATTTGGAGTATTTTCGCGAACAAGGAGTCGAGGCGCTGGGAATCGATCTTTCGGAGGGTTTTCTGGAGCGCTGCATCCAAAAGGGATTGAACGTGCGTAAGATGGACATGGAGCAGCCCTTACTCTATCCATATTCGTACGATGGGATTTGGGCCCACGCGGCCATTATGCACATCCCCCGCAGCAGAGTTCCCCAGCTGGTCCAGACGTGGGCGAAATTGCTGAAACCAAACGGACTATTGTTTGTGAGCGCGAAAGAAGGAGTAGATGAAGGGTTTGAGCCCGCGGAGAATGGGGATAACACCAAGCGCTGGTTCACGTATTTTTCAGAAGAGGAACTAATCAAACTTTTTTCAGCCAAGTTTGATGTGATTCACCACTATCAGCAAACCACTGGTTCTCGCGTATGGGTCAAATGTTTATTTCGTTTGAAGCCCGCGACCAAGCCGTTGTTTCAAAACCGCTGAGTAGGTTTTGGACGATTCACAAGTCGAAACCGATGAGCAACGTGGCTTCGTCTGTTTCCACACGGATTTTTTTGGCCAAATAATCATGAATTTCAATTCCCGGAGACGAGGAAACCACATTGTGCGCGGGGACTTCCGGAAACACAACGGGGGGAAAGACAATTTCCCCTTTTTCTTGGCGCACAATATTTTGCGTGGGTTCTCTCCAATTGGAATCGTGCACCGCGCACACGCAATATTTTCGTTTTACCGCTTCGCGCACGCCTAAATTATTCTCATCTTCTTTTTCATTGACGTATTTTTTGTCGTCCGCGCTTAACACATACCAGCGCGTAATCCCCGGCAGTTCACTGATGCGTCGGATGATGTGTTTAATCTCTTTGGGCTCGTCCATTCGTTAATTACAACCAATTCTATTATTATATTGCAGTATAAAATGCGTGTTTTCAGTGA
Organism: uncultured archaeon; assembly: GCA_964363635.1. Taxonomy (GTDB): domain Archaea; phylum Iainarchaeota; class Iainarchaeia; order Iainarchaeales; family VGJJ01; genus VGJJ01. Next base: position 15,375 of record CAYIIU010000005.1, on the reverse strand, counting down.
ATTATTCCATTTTTTTCAGTTCGCGAAGCTTGTTGCGCAGCACGTGAAATCCGCTCTGCCACGATTGTTTGCGTCGCGGGTCGAATCCTATTTCGAGGAGCATTTTTTCAGGATCCTTGCTTCCGCCGTACGATAAAAACTTCTCATAGCGCGGAACGAAATCCTTCCCTTCTTTCTGGTACATTTCCCACAGCGCCGTGACCAAGAGCTGGCCGAAAGCGTATGCGTACACGTAAAACGGCGCCTCAAAGATGTGGGGAATCATCAACCATTCGTACGAGGCTTCGATGGGAATATCCATTTTCTTTCCGAATTGCGTGCGCAGATTTTCATAATACAATTCATTCAACTCCGTCACGCTGCTTCCCGCATGCACCGCATCAAACGCATCCACTTCAAACTTGCAGAAGAATGCTTGCCGTTGAATAGACGAATAGGCATCGTCCAATTGCTGCGCGAGGAGGTATTTTCCCATGCTCGAGTGTCCGTTTTCTCTTTTGAGTTTTTCCGCGAGGAGCATTTCTCCGAAAGTGGAAGCGGTTTCCGCGAGGGGCAAACCGGCTTGCTGCAAAAAAATGGAATGGTGCCCCGACACGTGGTCGTGCACTGCGTGCCCCAATTCATGCGCGAGGGTGAACACGTCATGCAGCTTCCCATTCCAATTCATGTGCACGAATGCCGTCTCGTTGGGTGTGGCATTCGCACAGAAGGCTCCGCCGCGTTTTCCTTTTCGGAGTTGAGCGTCCAATCTTTTTTGAGCATGCACACGGTTAGCTTCACGTTTGAATCGGGGGGAAAAACTATCGTACGCGGACATTACGGTGGCGTATCCTTCCTCGAACGTGTATTTTTTGTTCGGGTGCGGGAGCGGTGCATACGTGTGATAGCGTGAAAAGGGCACGTGCAGCAAGTCCATTTTCCACTCCATGTATTCTTGAAAGATGTCCGTGTTCTGTTCGCACACGCGCAGGAAATTTTTCACCATTTCGTCGTCTAAATTATTGGCTTTGTTGCGCACCGAGATGGGTGATTCAAATTTTCTCAACGTGACGTGTTCATTCCAATAATTATGCGTCAAATCCACGTATATTTCTCCCAATTCTCCGGCATGTTCGCCGAATTTTTTCCACAGCATGTTGTACGCTTTCACGCGGAGTTTAGGGTCCTTTCCCTGAATGTGCGGGCGCAGTTCTTCTTCCGAGATGTGAATCGTTTTCAGTCCCTTTTTCCACGGGAACGTATACCCCGACGTGGCAATTTCATAGAGTTTAACGAGAGCATCGCTTCCATTGGCATCTTTGAGGTTGATAATCTGCTCTTCTTTTTCCGAAAGCAGATGCTTGCGGTATTTTCGCATTTCGTTTAATGCATACGCGTGTTCTTTGTTGTGCGGCGCCAGTTTTTTGGCCGTTTTATCGTCTAAATTTTTCCACCACAGTCCAAAATACAGCGTTTGGTTTCCCATGTTGGTGAAGAATTGCGTCAAATTGTTTTGCAATGCTTTCGCTTCTTCATCCTGCGTGTTTTGCGCGAACTTTAACATGGAATACGTTCCCATCTTGTGGGAAAGGATGGCCATTTCTTCATTCTTCTCCATCGCCTCTTCGACTAATTCACGAGTGGGTTTTCGCTCGAGCAGCTTTCGGTATTTGAGGAAGTCTTCCGTCTGCCGCGCCACGATTTTCAAGTCTTTCTTCAGCGCTTTCTCGTCCGCGTACAATTGTTTCAGATTCCACACGGGAATTTTTTCAATTTGTTGAGCGTACATGCATCATGCACTAAAATCGGGGTTATAAAACTCTCCATTTGAGTGTAATCGTTCGCGCGCGTGCTATTCGTCGCCGTTGGAAGATCCGCTTTGCTGTCTCCAGAATGCGTAGTATAGTCCTTTCTTTCGAACCAGTTGAGCATGAGTGCCTTCTTCTACTGCGCGTCCTTTTTCCAACACGAGGATGCGGTCCGCGTGGGCAATCGTTGAGAGTCGGTGGGCAATGATCACGCAAATCGTGTGCGGCCGGTTCTTCTTAATCTGTTGAATCGTTTCTGTGATAGAGTGTTCCGTTATTGAGTCCAATGCCGATGTGGCCTCATCAAAAATCAACACATCGGGGTTTCTCAACAAGGCGCGTGCAATGGCGAGGCGCTGCTTCTCTCCACCGGAGAGTTTGATTCCGCCTTCGCCAATCTTGTTGTCCAATCCTTTTTCTCCGCGCTGAATCAAATGCTGCGCATTCGCGTGGTTGAGCGCGGCGATGCATTCTTCTTCGCTCGCGCGCGGGTTGACAAACAATAAATTCTCGCGCAGCGTCCCCGCGAATAATTGTGTTTCCTGCGCTACAATTCCAATGCGCGCGCGTACGCGTTCCGAGTCCAAGCGTTTCATGTCCGTACCATTAATGGTGATTCTTCCTTGCGTAGGCAAGTAAAGTCCTGTGAGTAGTTTGACGAGTGTGGACTTTCCGCTCCCGGATGAACCGGCGAAAGCAATGGTTTCTCCCGCGCGGATGTCGATGGAAATGTTCTTCACCGAGGGAATTTTCGTGGAGGGATACGTGAACGAGACATCCTCATAGGTGATGTGCGTAATCTTTTCGAGTGCCGCAGGTTTTTTGGGCCGTGCTTGGGGAGGAAGGGCGAGTATTTCATCCAGCGCGTCCAACGAGGCGCGTGCTTCCTGATAGCGTTGCGCCACCGTTCCCAATTCCGCGAGCGGTCCAAAGATGAAAAACGAATAAAATAAGAGCGAAAAAAGCGACCCGAGAGTGATTTGTTGCTGGAACACGAGCCAGAGCATGAGTCCTAACAATCCGGTGCGCAGCGCATTGATGAGTGTGCCCTGCACAAATCCAAGCGTCCGTACGAGCCGCACTTTTTTCAATTCCAGTCCTAAAATTTTTTCGTTGACGTGATTTAGTCGTGCAATTTCCTGTGATTCAAGCCCCATACTCTTGACAAGTTCCACATTTCGAATGGTTTCCGTGGTGCTTCCGGCTAATTCAGCTGTTTCCATGACAATCGCTTTTTGCGCGGACTTAATTCGTGTGGAGAGTACAAATGTAATGCTCCCCAAAAGGGGGATCATGAGCACGTACGCTGCTCCGATGGCCCAGTGAGTCAGGAATGCGTACACTAGAACAAATGCAATTCCCACCATGGAGAAAAATAATATTCCAATAGCGCTTTCGATAAACCCTTGGATGTCCGTGCGGGCCTTTTGGAGTTTTTGCAATATTTCTCCCGAACGGCGGTCTTCAAAAACAGAATATGGGAGAGAAAAAGTATGTTCCACCGAGCGCGAGTACATTTCCGTTCCCACGCGCTGCGTAATAACATTCGTGTAATAGTCTTGGAATGTTTTAGCTGTGCGGGAAACGAATGCCACTCCCATCGAGGCAAGGAGAAGCATGACTACTCCCGAAAGGAATTGACTTGTTGAGAGTGTCGTGACTTTGGTGGCATAATCATCGATAATAAATCGAAAGATGAGCGGGTCCATCAGGGAAAAGAGCTGGTTGATGGCCGCCAGTCCCATGGCTAATGCAATCGTTTTCTTATGTTCGCGGAGGAATTTCCATCCGGGGATAATGACCATGTATCTATCGGGTGTCCGATGAGTTTTTTAATGCTGGCTGGATGGCGGTCATAAATAGGCGGGACACTTTACGTATTCATGGTGTTTTGGACGTATTTGCTGGCTTGTTCGGACGGAAAACTCTATTGCGGGTACACGAATAACATGGAGCGCCGGTTGAAGATGCATCAGCTTGGGCGTGCCAGCAGATTCACGCGTGTGCGTCTCCCCGTCAAATTGGTTTATTCTGAAAAATTCTCCTCTCAACGGACGGCGATGCGCCGCGAGGCGGAAATCAAAACATTTTCGAGGAAAAAGAAATTGGAATTAATAAAAAATAAGGAATGATGGAAAAATAATCGAATGAAAAATTACTGGTCGTCTTTCTTCGCGTGTTTCAATCCGAAGTGCTTGACAATTTTGAATTCTTGGTCACCGTAAGCGTTGCCCTTTCCGCTTTTCATTCCGGGTTTTCCAAAAGGCTTTTTCCCAAAGGGCTTGCTTCCGTAAGGCTTTTTTCCGTACGAGTCGTGTTTCTCAAAGGGCTTTCGGTTTCCGAATGAAGGTTTGTGCGTCCGGTCTCGGTTTCCATACGCTTGTCCAGTTGCCTCTTGCTGCGAGAATGATTTTCCTTCCGAATGCACGGGTGCGTGCGAAGGCGTGTACGTGTGTCTATGCGACGGGCTTCGGTTGTGCGGGGCAAAATTTCCCGCTCGTTGAAAGGTTTCGCGTCGTCCGCCGAATGAGCGTCCGTGTCCGCCGCTCGCGCGTTGCGTGTGCTCGGACGCTTGTTCCATGTGCGCGCGTCCTTTTCCTGTTGAATAGGCAATCGATGCAAATTCGGGCAAGGGCAATTCGGTGATGTTGTGTGACTTGTCTCTCACAATCGAGCGGAAATAATCATAGTCCAGTGGTGCCAAGAGTGAGATGATTTTTCCGGCTTCTCCCGCGCGTGCGGTGCGTCCCGAGCGATGAATGTAATCCGAAGGGGTGCGTGAAATGTCATAGTTGATGATGTGCGAGACATTCTTGATGTCTAATCCGCGCGCGGCCACATCGCTTGCCACGAGAACGTGGAATCGTCCCGAGTGGAAATCTTGTAGGGTGCGTTTACGTTGGTTTTGAGAGAGTCCGCCGTGAATCGCCTCGGCCTTAATCCCTTGCGCGTTCAAATTGCGTTCCACTTTGTCCACGTTTCTTCGCGTGCCGCAAAAAATAATGGCGAGGGGGGGTTTTTCGGTGTTGAGAACGTGAACCAAAAGTCCAAATTTTTGGTCGGCTTTCTTGTCCAAATCATAATAGATTTGTTCGAGCTTTCCCTTGTCCACGTACGTTTGTGCTTTGACAAGTTGAGGGTGTTTCATATGTTGCGCGGCAATCTGTTGAATTTCGTGCGAAAAAGTTGCGGAAAAAAGAAGGGTTTGCCGTTGGATAGGTATGAGTCGGATGATTTTTTTCATATCTTGGATGAATCCCATGTCGAGCATTCGGTCGGCTTCGTCTAAGACAAGGGTGTGAATGGCATTCAAGCGTAAGGTTCCGCGTTCGATGTGATCTAACACGCGTCCGGGTGTTCCCACCACGATGTCCGTTCTACGAAGGTGTTGGATTTGCAATCCCATCGCGGCGCCGCCGTATACGGCCGTAACGGACATTCGTTTGTGCTTGGAGAACTTTCTCATCTCTTGCATGACTTGTTCGCATAATTCACGTGTGGGTACGAGGATGAGGACTTGCACCACTCCCGTCGGGCGCATCTTTTCAATGATTGGCAAACCAAATGCCGCAGTCTTTCCGCTTCCCGTCATGGATTGTCCCATGACATCCTTGCCTGCGAGAATGAGGGGGATGGTCATCTCTTGGATGGGCGTCCACGTCACGTAGCCTAACTCTTTCACCGCTTGCTGCACGGGCTGTGAGAAATGGATGGGTTTTGCCTCACTCTTTTCTGCGTCTTTTTCAGTGGCCGCTCGATGAGGATGTTTGGCGTGTAAATCGTGCGTATGGGGCATAGGAACAACTATTTTGCATCGTGGGGTTAATATAGGCGATACTCTACTTCCTCGTCATTGTGCATACGTACGGCATGGGTCTTTCGGCGTGGTTTTCCAAAGTGACAAGTTCTATTTTTGTAATGGTAAAATATGCTGAAAATAATTGGCGAATATCACTTTCTGAAAATTGGAAGGGCCCTTTAGGTGTTTCCTGATCGCTCGAAACGAATAATAGAAACGTTCCTCCCGATCGTAGGAGTTTAGCAATTTTTTCGATATATTGGTTGCGTTCTTTTTCGTCAAAAAAGTGAAAGCAGGCGCGATCTAATGCAAAGTCGAATGATTTATTCGTTTCAAACTCAAGAAAATTGGATCGAATGAAATGGATGTTAACATTCTCCGCGTGTGCGCGGTCATTGGCTTGTTTGATGGCAGCGTGGGAGATGTCAATTCCTGTGACATCGAATCCTTTTTTAGCCATGGAAATGGATTCGTTTCCGGGGCCGCAGCCAATATCAAGCATGCGACACGGGGGGATGGTCAGGTTGACGAGATAGGGTTCGGCCCTTCGCAAGTCCCACGGCGTTTTCCCTTCTTGATAGATTTTATCCCAAATCGTTTCATTTCGTAACATGGTATTAGCCCTACTGCGATTCGAACGCAGGTCCTCGGGTCCAAAGCCCGATATCCTTGACCACTAGACGATAGGGCTAACTATCGTTAAAGAAAAAGTGCGGGATATCCTTTTAACTCCCCTACCAGACAGCCTTAAAATTCAGAAAAAAGTAATCCAGCATGGCTCGTGGAAAAGGAACCCGCCCGGTGTCAGAGACGATACGCTACTCTCCGGGGTCTGCTCGACGAGGAAGAAGTTCTGTTTGGGTGAAGCAGTCTAGGCAAGAACGGGTGGATATTCGGAAGAAACATCTCAATAAAGGTGTAGAATTTTTTTCTCCAATTTACCGGCAGTTGTTGGAAATGGTTACTCATCCAGAAAACTATTCTCTTGAACAACGAAAAATATTATTTCGCCAGAATTGGCGGTCATTTTTAGAAGCGATAGAAAGGTATTCCGGAAGACATCCTAAAAGAAAATTGAACGCGGCCTATGCTGAAGAATTTATTAAGAATATTCCTGAAGGGGTGGCGAAAGACATGGTGATTGTGATGTCTAACCGAGCAGTGCCCCGTGAAATGGCGAATCTTAAACCTCGAATTTGGATGGAAATCGAGAACTACATGAGAGCACGTCGGATTCCAATTGTTCCAGAAATAGTAAAGATTGTCCGTTTTACCGATGAGGCTGAATTTGACAACGCTGAACTAAATTGGAAAAACATCGAGAGGAGATATATCCGAATAATGAAAAAGCGGCGTGCAAAAGCCATTCAATCAAATGAGTTGAAGAATGAACTGACGAAGATTATCGCCTCCACTTTACGAGAGCAAGGCCTGCATCTATCTGCAAACCAACTCATCCAAGTTCGAAAAGGCGTGGTTCGCGGCGTCGATGAAATCCTTCAGAAGTGGGATGCGATGTCTTCCTCCCAAAAGGCGGCGTGGCCATCCGTAGTTGCGAATGGGGATGAATCGAATTATTTTGTGGTTGCCTTTACGGAATTAGTTCAGTCGGTTTATTCCAATTCAATGGCTACCTTCATGCGCCGTGAAAAGGGTCGTGGGAAGGTGGCTGCTCGTGCCGGTTCGGACTCTGTAAAATCGGGTTCGCGAGGGGATCGTATGGCCTCTTACGCTCCGAAGGAATCCCCTTTAGACAGAAGAAGTGCCCTTTTGAGCAAATCCTTTTCAAATACTCTTTCGGCAAGGGCCTTCAATCCAGTCGCTTATTCTATCGCCGAAATGAGAAAAGAATCTTCACCAACTGCTGACTTGCTTTCAAGATTAGTCGAAAAAAGAGTTATTTCGTCTCGCAGCGTTCAATCACTCTACATTCAAGGATCATTAGTCCAGCGCATTTTTACTATTGCTGCGACGAACCCAAGTTTTACTTCGCGTTTTGGAGAAGGTGCTTACGAACAACTGGCGCGCGGGCTTACATATATTGGTTCCGGGGGAAGATCGATCGATGCCGCACGAAGAACCATGAATAAAGATAGGCTCCCCATTTTTGAATTTTTAGAGAAGGAAGGTTTCCTTGAAACGCACCACGGTGGTGGAAGCACAGTTTATTTGCGCCGATTTCAATCAATTTGAACGTATATTTTTAAGCGTCCCGCCCCGTTGAGCGTGTATGAAATTATCCTTCTCTTGGGTTGCTGGGCTTTTGGTCATCGCTTTCCTTGCTGGAGCATCTGCTGCGAGTTTTTTTTCATTTGGAATCGGAGAAAGTGCTCCTGTGGAAAGTGTGCCTTATTCTTCCATTCAAACCGCATTCTGCCCCTCCGCGGAGTGCACTGCACTTCCCATCGCTGCGCTTGACTCTGCCCGTTCACGTGTTTGGGTCGCGATGTATTCATTTACCAACCAAGACTTTGCCGATGCACTCATTCGTGCGCACGCGCGCGGCGTGGATGTGCGTGTAATCGTAGAAAAACAGCAGGCGGGTTCGCAGTATTCGCAGCATGTTGCACTCTCAACGAATGGAATTTCCGTGCGCATTGATTCAAATCCCAATTTCATGCACAATAAGTTTGCAGTCATCGATTCGGAAAAATTAATTAATGGTTCGATGAACTGGACGGGCAATGGAGTGGGAGAAAATAATGAGAATGTATTAGTTATCGCCTCGCCGGAGCTGAATTCAAAATTTGCAGATGAGTTTCAAAAAATTTGGAATGAAAGCGATGCGTTTGTTTCCAACTAGTTTTTTCCGGTGCGCGCTTTCAGTTCTTTTTCCACGGCTTGAGCAATGAAATACCCTTGTGCTTTTCCGCGCAGCGCCTGCATGGCTAATCCCATGAATGCCTGTTGAGAGTTCATTCCTTTGGCGATGATTAAGTGTTCATTTTTGTCCATGATCTGGCGCACGACGCGGGAAACTTCATCATCATTGACGTTTTCCATTTTCATGTGGGTCATGATTTGGCTCAAACTATCCTCGGGATGGCTTGCCCACTCTCTCACAATGTCCGTAAACTTTTCACGCAGCACGAGTTTGTTTTTTTCCGCCGCAAGTAAGTTCTCCAATTGTTCTTCCGTGAGTTTGTTCACATTCGGATTTTCCTTGCGGACAATGTTGAGCGTGCTGAGTAGAAGCGTGGCCGCGGTCGTGGGGTCGTATCCTTCCGCGAGCACATGTTCGAAGAAGCGCGCGTTGTTGTCTAGTTTCATCTCTTCGGCGAGTTTTTCGGATAGGCCTTTTTTCATGTACAGTTGTTTTCGTTCACCCGCCCATGTGGGGAGGTTCTTTCGAATCTGCGTGAGCATTTCTTCTCGAATGGGGATGTCCAACGCGTCCGTCTCCGGATACATTCGTGCCGCTCCCGGCAATGGTCGAGAGTATTCGGAATTTCCCCCCTCAAGTGCGTTGCGCGTTTCTTCCGGAACGCCTTCTAGTAATTGCGCCACGCGGTGCTTGATCACATCAATGGCATGTGTGCATTTTTCGTGCTCGCCGATGACGAGTGCAAATGAATCCTTTTCGTGGCAGTGCAGCGTTTCGCGGAGCGCGGATATTTCATTTGTTGAAAACCCGTATTTCACCATGTCTTCGTCTCCGTGCAGCAATCCTTGCAGTCCGGCGCGTGCCTTTACATAGGAGGAGACTTCGCTCCCAATTCTGCGTGAGGGCTGGACTTCCATTCCCATTTTTCCATGCATGAATGGTAAACGGACGGCGTGAATGGATTGTTTTTTTTGCAGTGCGGATTGAATCATTTTGGCGGAGGATTTTCCAAGTTGGGTGGTAACATCTATTCCCGCTTGGCTGTTCACCATGTCGTGCGTCAGTCCTTCGCTTTTCAGCATTTCTTTTATTTTCAAGAGTGTATTTTGCCGCTGCATTTCGCGCCTAACATATTCGTCAATCAAATCCAGTTCTTGCACACCCTTCAATTCCACACGTGCTCCGCCGGGAACGGAGATGTTGATGTCTTGGCGGATGCTTCCCAATCCACGTTTGACTTTTCCTGTAATGCGCATCGCTTCTCCAATTTTGAGTGCCGTTTGTTTAGCGTGTTCCGGCGTGTGAATGTCGGGCATCGTGGCGAGTTCAATCAGAGGAAAGCCCAGCCTGTCTAAGCGGTAAATCACTTCGTGTTCTTTTCGTTCTATGGGCCGCGCCGAGTCTTCTTCTACAGCTAATCCTTGTACGCGGATGAGTGTGCCATCGTTGAGCGTGATTTGTCCGCCGAATGACACCTGCGCGGTGCGTTGAAACCCGGACGTGTTGCTTCCGTCTACAACCGTCTTGCGCATCACAATCATATTATCCACCAGCGTCGCGTCGCATAGTAATGATACTTCGAGTGCCACATTCAGCGCGTCCTTGTCCATAACATGTGGCGGTTCTTCGTCCGTTTCCACGAGTGAGGTGTTTTCATGATGGCCCTGATATACGAACGTTTGTTTCTTGTGCACTGCCTCCAACGCCGCGTGGTCCATCTTTCCCGTTTCACTTGCTACGGCGTGCATGCGTCGGGAGAATGTGAATTCAGGCGCATCATCCCTCAGCACGGTGGGGCATCGTGAAAAGAGTTTGCCCGTGTCTAATTGCTGGTGAATTTCCAGCCCGCAAGTAACAGCGTAGTGAGCATGTTCATTCGTTGGCATTTTTTTTACAATCCTTACTCTTCAAAAAGGGTCAGCGAAAATTTAAACCCTCGTCAGTTGTTCACGTTCAACGATGGTGGAATATTCCATTGATTAGGCGTTTGGGCGAGGGCAAAGGGAAGGATTGGAATCCTAGGAAACTTTCTCCCAAAATGACTCCTAATAGGATGACTGCTCCCGTGAGGAGGAATAGGGTGGGGATGGACGTGATTTGAACGACCGTTCCCGCAACGAGGAAGGCGAAGAACGCCCCTATTTTGATGGTCGCGACCTGTGCTCCCAAAAACGTTCCTTCTTGTTTTGTTTTCTGTGCTATTCCCGAAAGCAGGGAGAGTCCGCTGATTCCCAACATGCTCGTGCCGAGTCCGAACAAGAATGACGTGAGGAGAATCCAGTCGAACGTGCGTACTTGCGACAATGCGAGCAATGCTATTCCTGCGAGTGTGGTTCCTAACAAGAGTGTTTTTTGCGACCCCCATTTATCGGAGAGTTTTCCACCCCAAAATTGGAAGAGCATGGGAAATTCCCTCACAAAAATGACTAATCCTACCTGTGCGAGCGTAAATCCCAAGTCGCGCGCCAAGAATAATGGGATGAACACAAACAGCACGGGCATGCTGAACTGGTGCGCTCCTTCCAAAATGGCCAGTCCTTTCAATGGTTTTATTTTCAAATATTCTTTGATGCGCGGGAATGGGTTGAATGTCAATTTTTCAAAGGGCGGTTTTGGATGAACATTATGTTTTTCAAAAAAATACCATCCTCCTAACAATACTAAAATAATGGCGCTTGCGTAGAAGGGGGCGGTGACCCCGAATGTGGTGGCAATGAGTCCTCCTGCGAGCGGTCCAAATACGTGGCCGAGTTTTCCAATCGATAAACTTTTTCCGACTTGTTCTCCCACATTTTTTTTCTTTTGACTCGATACAATGTCTTCCATTTTGGCAATCGCAACAAAGATGACGCACGCATACGCTATGGCTTCTGCGATGCGCGTGGCGAAAACGACAAAGGGGTGCGTGACCAGCGCGTACGACAGCACGACCGCTATTTCGAGTACGATTCCTCCCAAAATGAGGGGCCGTCTCCCCCACGTGTCTGAAATTCCTCCGATGAGGGGGGCTACCATAATCATGGTGAGTGAAAACGAGGAGAGGATAATTGTCATCCACGCCGTGTCGTATCCTTTTGACACGAGATATACGGAGAAGATGGGGTCCATCAGCACCGCGGCGAATGCAAAGAGAGCGTAGACGAGCGTGATGCGTTTGAAGGGTTCCATGCGCTAACGTGTGAAATGCCATTTTTAAGGGTTCTTGGGTCAAAAGTTAGTATCGGCCTACTGCGGGATTGCAAATCCCGCTAAGTGTAGTCCACCGATCAACCATATGGATAATTTGGTTGGGGGGATAGTCTAGCCTGGTAGGATTGCACCTTCGGGAGGTGCAGACGGGAGTTCAAATCTCCCTCCCCCCGTCCAGTTTCGGAACCCTTTAACAAAGGGTTCATCGAAATTTTGATGAACCTTTTTCTAAAAGGTTCTTGGACCAATCGAGAAACGGGGTATTGCACGCAATACCCCCTAGTTTTCTTTTTGACTGGGCGTCTACTTTTTTTTATCAAAAGAAAAAGGAGTGCGTATTGAATCTCCCTCCCCACGCTCCCTGTACATTTGTTTTGTGGCAATCGCACTCACATCTTCCTTATTAGGGGCGGTCATCTTTTGGGCTCGTGAAAGGTGAAAATAGTTGGTGGTTGACGAACGGTCCGTTTTTCGTGGCCGGCGCTATTTTACTTTTTATTTTTTCGTTTTATCTTCTGGAAAATATTTCAAATGGAAATGTGGCCGATTTTTTTCAGGATGGTTCTATATTGAAGGCATTTCCAACGAACTTCATTAGTCTTCCATTCCCGATAGTGGTTCCTCCTACCGTGACTGAAACACTGCCGGTTATTCCACCCGAAAATGACACTAACACCAGCGGAAATTTTCCTGGAAATTCCTTCGGGTCGGGCGGTGGTGGAAATTCGGGGAATAATTCTTCTGGAAATAATGGGTGCGGCAACGCGTGTCCTCCTGTTTTGTTTTGCGGCGATGGCGTGAAGAATGGAAACGAATCATGTGACGGTTCTGATTTTGGTTCGTTTGGGAATGGGGTTAGCCAATGTGCCGCGTACGATTCTGTTTTTGTATCGGGAAATTTGTTGTGCGATGATTGTGTAATTACAACCACTCTTTGCTTGGGGGGAAACGTTTCCGATACCACCCCTCCATCCATTCCCACTGGATTAACCGGGCAATCCATTTCTTCTTCATCCATTCGTTTTTCGTGGAATGCATCCACGGATAACGTGGGGGTGTCAGGTTACTTTGTGGACATTTCCACGGTTCAAAATTTTTCTAGTTTGGTGGGCAGTTGGAATAATGCAGACGTTGGAAATGTGCTTTTGGTGAACGTGACTGGACTCACGTCCAATACGACTTATTTTGCCCGCGTGCGTGCCTACGATGCGGCGGGAAACCGTAGTGAAAGCAGTGCCGTGTCGAGTGTTGCCACTTCGCCGAGTGGTCCTGCGTTGTCGGCGTGTTCCAATGGAATTGACGATGATGCCGATGGTCTCGTGGATTGGCAATACGACTTAGGGTGCTCCGATTCGTTAGACACAAGTGAACTAGCCGAGTCTCTTTCAAACGAAAATGGCTGGTCCACGTTTGATACGAGTGCGAACACCACGATAATTTACGTTTCGTCTTCGCAGGGAAATGACTCCTGGACGGGCTTATGCCCCGATGCTCCCGCTTCCGGGTTGTGCGGCCCCAAGAAAAATATTTTTGCGGGCGTGAACGCATTGCGAAATGGTTTTCCGGATTGGCTGCTTCTGCGCCGTGGAGATACGTGGAATGCCACTCAAGAGTTTACCTCCTCATGGTCGCTTTCGGGGGAATCGCCGAGCAAGCCAATGGTCATCGCCAGTTATGGCCTCTCCACGCAGCGGCCGCATATTGTTACCGACACCGGATTCACCATTTCGAGTAATGGGTTGATTTCAAACGTCGCCTTGTTGGATGTGCATTTTTCGCGTGCGAGTGATTCCATTCAAGACACGCAGGGAATTTTTTTGTTGGGCGGCGTGCGTTCGTTTTTGATTGAAAATGTTCTCGTGGAGCGTTACAACCTCAACATCGGCACGCAAGCATGGAACAACCTCTCCAGTCAAGATGTGTCCATCCGCCGCAGCATTATTGCAGATGCGTTTTCCAAATCCAACGACCACGTTCAAGGAGGATATTTTTCGGGCGTGGACATGCTATTGCTCGAAGACACATTATGGGTTCACAATGGGTGGAGCGAAACCATTCCCGGCGCTACTCCCGCTAATTTTTTTCGTCGAAATATTTACATTCAATCGGATGTGACAAATGTCATCGTGCGCGGCATCATCAGCGCCCAATCCTCTTCGGAAGGAATCCAGCTGCGCCCGGGCGGAATTATGGAAGACAGTTTGTTTTTGAAAAACTCCGGAAACTTTTTCGGGTGCAACTTGAGCGATTACGATAATTGCGGATACGCCAACCCTGCCCGAAGCGGGGAAGTGCGGAGAAATGTCTTCATGGAGAGTAGGGATATTTCTCCCAACGACCCGCGCGGCTCCGGATTGAGAATCGAAGCAGTGGATGCGCGCGTGTACGATAATATTTTTGCGCACGGCGGGAGCGACCCCGCAACGTATAATGTGGTGGCCATCGAACTGAATAATTCGTCTTCGGATGTGGACATCTATAACAACATCGTGTACGATTGGTCGCGCCCGCAGCAATTAGGGAGTACCGCTCTCGCGGTTTCAAGCAATATGGTTGCGCACATCTACAATAACACGTTCCAGATGCCCGCGCAAGGAGACGCGCTCTCTCTTCAATTTGCCAACCCTCCTTCCTTGCTTTCGTTTTCAGGAAATCGTTATTTTTCTACGAGCAGCACACCCTTTGAATACGCCGATGCACACCATGATTATTCCTCGTGGATTTCCTATTCGGGAGAAACCGGTTCATCTCTCACGCAAGTGTCATTTCCCCACCCCGAGCGGAGCATTTCCACGTACATGTCCTCCTTAGGAGGAACTCCTTCGTTGGATGGTTTCCTAACGCAGGCAAGGGCGCAAAGCAAGTGGAATTGGCGAGACGAATACTCGGCGCAAGCGGTGAATGAGTATATTCGAGAAGGATTTGGTTCCTGAACTAGTTCCGCAAAATAGCACTCAACAGCGCCATCTGCACATACATTCGGTTGCGGGCTTGCTCCCACACTAAAGAATTCTTCACGTACATCACATGCTGCGAAACCTCTTCACCCTTCAACGCAGGCAGGCAGTGCATTCCCCGTGCGCCTTTGGCACACTTTGAAAGCAATTTTTCGTTCAATTGGAATTTGCTCAAAATGGGTTTGAGTTTTTTCTTGTCTAAGTGCATGTGCATGCTTTCCCATTCATCCGTGTACACCACATTCACATTTTTCAACGTGTTTGAGTCGGGCATTTCATTGAAAATTTTTATTTCAGCACCCGATTTCTTCGCCAGCGCGTGGGCGATTTGCAAATACTTTCGCGAAACCGGAAACTGCTTCGGCGAGGCAATGTACATGTTCACGCCCAGCATGGCGCACCCGACCAAAAGCGAATCCGTGATGTTATCCGAGACACCTGCATACAAGAGTGTAAGTCCACGCAATCGCCCGAAATGTTCTCGGATGGTGAATAAATCAGACAAGATTTGGCACGGGTGATCTTCGTCCGTCAATCCATTCACGACCGGCTTGTCGGAATATTTCGCCATGATTTCCAATTCCTTGTGGGCGAAAACGCGTCCCATGATACAATCGGTGTAGCGTGATAAAGTTAGGGCGGTGTCCTGCATATCCTCTCCGCGCCCCATTTGGGTGATGGATTTGTCGATGAACAAAGAGTGCCCGTGCAAAAGATGAATTCCCGCGTCGAAAGATACACGCGTGCGTGTGGAAGGTTTTTCGAAAAATAAGGTGACGGTTTTTTGGTTCAAGAGTGGGGGCAATGCGATGTGGGATT
>CAYIIU010000004.1:50697-61549 GCA_964363635.1 uncultured archaeon | reverse complement strand
AAAACTGAAAAAAAGAAAACGACACTAAAACAAAGAGTTATGCAACACAGCATAAAATTTCCCATTATTTTCGTCTTCGGCGAGCAGGCTTGCGGAAAGTGATGCCTTTTTCTGAGATGGGGTGGCCGAAGCGCTGGATATACGTTGCCATTTTTCGATTGGGAAATGAGTGGAGCGCATCTGCACGGACAAGAGCAAATTTGACTTCGTTCCATGACATCGTCCCAAGGTGCGTGGTTTATTGACGAGGCGGCGATAGAATGCGAATGGGATAGCAAAGGCGGTGGGGGGCATTGTCATTTCTCCTGAGACCATTTCAATAATTCCTTCAACGCGAACAATTGCGCTTGGGCATCCACGACTTGTTCATGGGTTTTTGCCACGAGGGATTTCGAGACGTCCATCTGCAATTGTCTGCGATCGTCAGCGTGCTTGGCGAGACCTTTGTGATCCTTGTACACGATGCTTGTCTTCACCGTCTCCGTGAGCTGTTTTCGATAATCTTCGTTGTTGACGAACGCCTCAATCATGGGGCGGTATTTTTTATCTGAAATTAAGGAGGCGTGCAAGTCAATCGCACGCGCGTCATCGCGGTATTGTCCATCGACCGCAGATTTGGCAATATGCTTCCAATATAAGGGGTCAGTGACTTTCTGCGCGTGCGCCATCATGTCTTTGGACGAGGCTTTCAAGTGGGTCATCTGCCAGTGCCACTTTTTGGACGTATGATCGCGATGCTTCTCCGTCAATTCGTCAATTTGCACGAGAAGTTTTTCAGCATGCGGGTAGGATAACGCGGGCCACTTTCCGGTGTTGAGCGCAGTGTTCAATTGTACAATGCCGCGCTTGGAAAAATAATGCTCCAATGCCTTCGTGCGGCGGGGATTGGCAGCAAGGAACGGCGCCCCCGAGAAACGGGCCTTTATTTTTTCTATATTGTCGAAAACTTCCACGGGCATACACGTTCCACTACACTCACACACGTGCATCTAAAAGGATTATTGTTCCTTGTCTGCGTATGATTCCCGGACTCGGGGGCATGAACCCCGCGCAGATGAAAGCCATGATGCGGCAGTTCGGCATCAAGAGCGAAGACTTGGATGTGAAGCAGGTAACGATTGAATTGACGGACGGAACCAAACTCATTTTCGACTCGCCCCAAGTGAATGCGGTGGATATGAAAGGGAGCAAGACGTACACTATCACCGGCGACGCGCATGAGGTTAGGGGAGAAACACCCCCATTCACAGACGAAGACGTGGATATGGTGGCGGAGCAGGCCAACGTGTCAAACGAAGATGCACGGAAAGCTCTGGAAGAAAACGACGGCGATTTGGCTGCGTCGATTGCGGCGCTGAAGAAAGAAGATTAACTCAAAACAAATTATTTTTTATTTTTTCAACAAATTATCGTTTGGCTCGAACCAATTTTCTTTTTGCTTTTGTTTTCGAATTTTTTACCGCAATTTTTTTCTCAGCGTGGTGCGTTGATTGTTCATGGCGGAATTGTTTTTCCGCACGGGAAACACGCAAATAGATGAGTATCTGCAGGATGATGAATGCAATCTGCGCGACAAAAAGAATCAAGAGATCGGGACGGCCGTCAAATGCGTTCACGAATTATCGCCTCGCGCGTTCGTGATGGCGGGCCATGCGGAAAAGAATCAAGACGCTCAACACAATGGAAACGGTTTGCCCTAAAAAAATCAATAATTCTGCGAGACTAAAAAAATAAATCATGCGTGCACCTCGCATCCATGAGTAAAATCGTGCTATATAAAGGAGAGGTCTTCCTCGCGGGTTTCAACGCCGTTTATGTATGCTAACTCGCCGCGCAAAGCGATGGAATTGATGAACACGTTCACGAGGTCATTCACGTCGTGGCCGGGAAAAACGGATACTTCAATCTCTCCGAAGGGGACGGGGAACACGGCATTGGAATCCGGCGAGGAAATGGACTCGGCAGAGACGGTTCCATTCTGATAGACTTCGATGGACGCGTTCGCATCCAATGCGTTGAAATAATTTTGAATCAGCAGCGCTATATCCGCATTGGAATTATCAGAAGTGTTGGCGTCAATCAAAAATTGCGTGCGGGGAGCTGTGAACGAAAGCAGCGTGTTGGAAGCCGTGAGTTCATTAATTTTAGTGGAAAGAAGCACACGGGCCTCGTTCACGCTGGCATTAGTCAAATTGACGGAAAAACCACTCGTTGAGAGTGCAAACGAATCGAATGATTCCGGATGTGTGGTAACGAACGCGTTCAAGTCATTGGTATGCGTGTTGGCGTCGGAGAACTGCACCTCGAGGGTTTTGCTTACACTTGGAAAGAAGGGAACCGACACTCCACTCAC
Source organism: uncultured archaeon (assembly GCA_964363635.1). Classification (GTDB taxonomy): domain Archaea; phylum Iainarchaeota; class Iainarchaeia; order Iainarchaeales; family VGJJ01; genus VGJJ01. Next base: position 59,196 of record CAYIIU010000004.1, on the reverse strand, counting down.
GCCGGGAATCGCATCCACGTCCCCGCTCAACGACTCAAGAGAGAGGCCGGGATAATAATCCAGCATTCCCGTGACCGCTAATGAAGGATTGAGCGTGTGAATGGGGAATGATCCCGAAAAAGAAATGGGAGTAGGGGATGCGGTGACGTTTTGGGTTTCTAACAAATATGCGGAAACCAACTTGGTTCCTTGAAACGTAGCCGCGAGCGAACCGATAATGATGTCTCCTTTGCGTGTGAGAGGTGAAACAATGGCTTGAATCTGCGTGTTCGGTAGCTTAATGCGCGTGAGCTGTTCATTGGAATTCTTCACTTCATGCTCGGCCTCGACTTGAGCGGAGGCTTGAAAATACACCTCGGGAGCGTCAAACAATTCTAATGCGTACACCGCATCGGCAAAGGAAGCATGATCCATGTCTGCAGAAAGATTGAGATTGGCAATGTACGTGACACTTCCATCTTGGTTGAGCGGAGAAAACTGCGACGTCACACTCTCCACACCGGGAATGCTTTGAAGTTTTTCATCAAAAACCGTTTTGTCTCCGTTGCTGGTTTGGCCGCCCACTATTGCAGTATTAAAAATTTCAACGATAGTCCCTTGAACATCCGTTCCAAAAAATTGTTCCGGTGTTGCGGGATTTGTGTCGGGAGGCGTGGCGGGTTGATTGGTTGCGGACTGCGAACCGAAAAATACTGCGACACCAGAGAGGAGCATGAGGCCGATGATGAAAATGGCACCCCACTTGACGGTGGAATTAGTTGTCTTCGTGGGAGTTGGGTCGGCCATACGAGTGTTCCTCTCTAATTGGTGAAGGAGCCCATAAAGAGTTAAAAATAGCCCCATTTTACCGGACGGAAAGCTGGACTCTAATATAAGGCCGGTTCCGCCCGGCCGCAACGGTATCGTGGGATGACTGAGTCATCCCACATCTTTTACGTGGATTTTTCTCCGAGTTATCTTAAAGGTTTTGTTTGAAATGATGAGTAGAGGTCTCACACTATGCACAAAGGCGACTTAATTTCGATTGAATTCACCGGACGAGAAATGAATACGGGAAAAGTCTTCGATACCACGAACAAAAACACCGCGGAAAAAGAAGGACTCACAACGAGCGGAAGAGAATACGGACCCGTGGTTGTCGTCGCGGGGAGCGGAGAAGTGCTGCGCGGGTTGGACGAAGCCTTGTTGAGCATGGAAGCGGGTGAAAGCAAAAAAATAGAATTATCCCCGGAACAGGCATTTGGAAACCGAAACTCTCAACTCATTAAGGTGCTTCCGTTGAGTGATTTTAAGAAAAATAACGTGCCCGCCGTGCCGGGAACGGTCGTGAACGCCAATGACATGATGGGAAAAGTACAATCCGTTTCGGGCGGACGCGTGCGAGTGGATTTCAATCCGGATTTGGCGGGAAAAACAGTCGAGTACGAAGTCAAAATTGTCAAACATTTTACGGAAGAAAAAGAACAATTGCAAGCATTAACGGACAAAATGTTCCGAGGAAAAGAACAACCCCGCGTGGAACGAACCGGAGAAATTGTCACCGTGTCAGGAAACGTGGCCCTCATGACAAGGTACACGAGAAATTTGGCGTTGTTCTCCAAGCTTGTTTTGGAAACGGTGAAGAGCATCAAGAAAGTCAATCTCACTTCATTGGTGGAAAAGAAAGACGTGGAAAACACGCACATCCACGAAGATGGGATGATTCACTCCAATGATGCGACGCACGATGAAAACATGGACGAAGAAGGACACGATCACGGCGACCACGAAGGGCACGATCACGCGGGACATGGTCACGCTAAACACGGGCAGACGCACTAGTTTTCCTGAACTAACCTCGGCGGCGTGCCTCTGAAAACGCTTTAAACCATTTAACTCGTTTTCTGGGATGCGGGTTATTTTCGATACCAATATCTATGGACTGTTGGCCGCGGAATCCGATGGTCCTGAACTGAAAGAGCACATCCAATCTGAAAAAGACTTTATTGTGTATGGGTATGCTCCTATTCGAAGAGAAATTAGAAATATTCCAAAGGCGAATAAATTAAGCCGAAGAAATCGGATGTTCTTGCTCCAACTTTACGATGCAATTACGGGCAACCACCTGCTTCCAAACTCGGCTGCAATCAATCATTTAGCCAAAAAATATTATGATTATTATCAACATCTTGGTGGAAGCTACTTGTGGGAAACGAGCATCAAAATAGATTTTCTTCTGGTGGCGTGCGTGAGTATGCATCGATTGGACGTGGTCTATTCCGCGGATGCTAAAACACTCATGAACAAAACCGCGCTTAAAGCATACAACCACATCAATAGGGGAGAAAGCATCGACACTCCACACTTTTTGAAATATGAAGAATTAGTGGAAAAATTCAGAAAATTAGTTTAATTTATACACGCTCATTGACGCTTTCACAAACACTTTCATCTCTTTAATGAAATGAGGGTCTTTCCGCACGTCTTTCCACATCTGAACGAATGCTTTATCGGATATTTTCTTGGAACCTTGCTTGGCCATAACTATATCCCTATGACTTTCTATTTAAGGATTTAGCGGCGTTTTCGCCGAGATGCAAGGAAGGCTTAATAATACTAGGAAATATCCTGAACAAATGCCGCGCGCGAAAAAGTACTCTGAAAAATCTGCACAGCGACCGGGAACCCGCAGAAAAACATAGTGAGGTCTTTCATCTTCTTGATGACCGCCGTAAGTCAGAAAGACGTCAAGTGGCCCCGCCGCCGAACCGACAAGAAATAGTCTATTTGGGCATGTAGCCTCGTTCCAAGGGTGGCCTTTTTAAAGATTCTAGGACTCTTACCATATAGAATTCTGCTTTTGTACACGTCTAATGGACTGAAACATATGGAAAACAAACACAACGAGATGCCCATTCTGAAGACGGGAACCACGACCGTGGGAATACGGACCAAGGATTGTGTCGTGCTCGCGGCCGACCAAAAGGCCACGATGGGAAACTTTGCCTCTGAACTGGACTCGAAGAAAGTGTACAAACTCACCGACCGAATCGCGATGACGATTGCGGGGGGAAGCGGAGATGCCCAGACGCTCGTGCGATTTTTACGCTCGCAAGCCAAATTGTTTGAAGTAGAGCGAGACAACGCAATCACGACGAAAGCGCTCGTAACGTTTATCGCCAACATCTTGAGCGGAAACCGCTATTATCCATTCATGGTGCAGTTCATCGTAGGCGGACACACGGGAACATCACAACTCTATTCAATGGACGCGGTAGGCGGAACATCGGATGTGGATGATTATACTGTTACTGGAAGCGGATCCGAATTCGCGATGGGAGTTTTAGACACGCACTATCACGCGACCATGAAGAAAGAGGATGCAATAAAATTAGCGATTAAGGCCGTGCAAGCCGCCAAGAAAAGAGATATCTTTTCAGGCGGACACAGCTTCACCATTACGGTCATCGACCAGAATGGTGTTCAAGAATTAGTTAAGAAAGAAGTAGAAAAAATTGTCACCGCCATGTAAACTTTTTAGAAAAAAGTTTAATCAAAAATTGCGGGGACATTTTTTCCGGTCGATCTTTCTTTTTACCATTTTTATTTTACTCCAAAAGGGAGTGGAAAACGAAAACAATTAGGAAAATGAAAAAAATGATTAAAAAAAATCTTGCACCAGTGGACGAAAACGGACAGCCCGTATTAATCGTGAAAAAGTTCCAAACGATTGAAGAATTGGAAAAGAAAGTGTGGGAAAGCCTGCCCAAAACATGCCAAGTTACCAACGTTGATTTTGAAGGGCCTGAAATTATTCTCTACACGAAAAACCCCAAAGCATTTTTTGCGGGAACCGACAACTACGTGGCCAAAATAGCATTCGAATTGAAGAAAAAAATTAGTGTGCGCGCGGACAAATCCCTCTTGCAGGACCCGAGCACGGCCAAAAAACAGATCGAGGGACTCATCCCCACTGATGCCGGAGTGAAAAACATCACATTTGTGGAGCCATTTTGCCAAGTGGTCATTGAAGCCGACAAGCCCGGACTTGTTATTGGAAAAGGGGGAGAGACGAGCAAGGCTATTATCATGCAAACGGGATGGACACCTAAAATACTTCGGGCCCCATCGAGCGATTCGGAATTCTTGCAGGGGATACGCTATCATTTGAGCAAGCACGCCGCGGAGCGAAAGAAACTATTGCAGGATGTTTCCAAAAAAATTTATCGTGTGGCAAGTTCCAAACACGACTGGGTGAGACTGACTGGACTCGGCGCGTTTCGTGAGATTGGACGCTCATGCATGCTCGTGGACACGCCTATTTCCAAAGTCATGATGGACTGTGGTATCAATCCCGCGAATAAGGAAGACCCGTATCCATATTTGGATGCGCTTAATTTTCCATTGTCTGAACTTGATGCGCTGGTTATTTCACACGCCCACATGGACCATCAGGGGTTTGCGCCGTATTTGTACCGCATGGGGTACGCGGGACCGCTATATTGCACCGAACCCACACGTGACATTATGGCCTTGCTGCAGTTTGATTACGTGGATGTGGCATTGAAACAGGGAGTTGAACCCCCGTACACCGAAAAAGATGTGAAAGAACTTTTGAAACATGTGATTGTACGAGACTACCGCGAAACCACGGACATTACTCCGGACATGCGCATCACATTCCACAACGCCTCGCACATTTTGGGAAGTGCGAGCGTGCACATGCATTTAGGGGATGGGGCGCATAATCTCGTGTATTCGGGAGACATGAAATATGGTTTTACACGCTTGTTTGACCCGATGGATCTGCACTATCCGCGCGTCGAGACATTGATTTTGGAATCGACCTATGGTGGAGAACACGATATTCAGCCCGCGCGGGAACATGAAGACCGAAAACTGCTGCAAATTATTATTGAAACCCTTGAAAAGAAAGGGAATGTCCTCATCCCCGTGTTTGCGGTGGGACGCGGACAAGAAGTCACGCTCGTGATTGAAGACTTTTACCGACAAGGACTGCTTCCCACAGCCAAAGTGTACGTGGACGGACTCACACGAGAGGCGAGTGCCATTCATACGGCCTACCCGGAATACTTGCGACAAAATATCCAGCGACGCATTTTGTCGAATGATTCTCCATTCACGAGTCCGCTTTTCCACATGGTCACAGCCAAGGACCGGGATCAAATCCTCGCCGATGGAAATGCCATTATTTTAGCGTCCAGCGGAATGCTCAACGGCGGAGCGAGTTTAGCGTATTTTTACAAAATGGCCGACGACCCCAAGAACGCCCTCGTGTTCACTGGGTATCAAGGGGAAGGAAGTTTAGGACGAAAACTGCAAGCCGGAATCAAAAAAATACCCATCGCGGATGAAAAAGGACGGACGAAGGAATTGGACATCCAGATGCGCGTAGAAAGCCTCGAAGGATATTCCGGGCATTCAGATCGGATGCAGTTGGAAAACTATATCCGCAACATCAACCCCAAACCCAAACGAATCGTGGTGGATCATGGAAACCGAATCAAGACGGTGGCATTCGCTAAATTCATCACGCAGAAGTTTGGAGTGTCGAGCATGGCGATACGAAACTTGGATACGCTGCGGCTGCGCTGATTATTTAATAAAAAAATTATTTTTTAGAAGTTGTTTCTAAAGTGCTAGTTATCTATACAGAAAATACATAACAACCACTTTGTTTTTCGCCTTCAAAAATGTTTTTTGCTCCAATTTACATAATTTTTTCCAGTTGTTGCTCGCAGTCCTTTTTAAATTACATAACTCGGTTCGTTTTTTCAAAAACTATTTTTGTTTTCAAAATGCAATTACATAACGCACTTTTGGAGAAATTGTCGAGTTATGTTGGTGGCCAAAAGATTTTTTCCCTGTTTTAAGCTTCCACATAAGAAATGGTGGCTAAATTAGCCTCTATTTGCCTTGTAAAGGTACTGAAAAACTGATTATTCAATAAAAAGCTCTAATTTCACTCCGTTTCCGAAAGATATATATACTTGGCCTGTTTCTAGTTGACGCGAGGTTTCTCTGATGACGACAAATTCCCCTCAAGAAAATAGTCATTTGTTATCTGAGAAGGCGTACGCGGAGTCCCCTACCAAGGTGGACGATTCGGTCCTCGCATGGGCAAAGAAGGTTGGGAGAGGAAAGGAAATGGGATCCCCGGGCACCCCCGCTCAGGAATGCCATTCCCCTCACCACATTCCAAACCCGAGTTAATGCTTTGGTGAAGCGGTCGGCACCCCCTGCGGCCGCGCACCTTTCTTTTGCCGCCCAAATTATCCATATGGTCGTTTGGTAAACGGGTTATCGTTGCAAACGATAACCCCTAGTTTTTCGCCGGCCTTTTCTCAAAAGGCCGTTTCATAGGGGTGCTCGAAGTAGGGTTCCTGCTTCGCAGGAACCCAGACGATTTTTTTAATTTCCCAGCAAGTTTATCAACTCGCATTTTCTACTTTTGTAATGCCAACAAAGCATGTTGCTAAAAGATACATAACGCTCCTTTTGACGGGTGTTCCCGGCACGGGTAAAACAACCCTCGCGCGTGAACTTGCCCCTGCATTGAATGCGCGCGTTCTCGTGGAGAAAATATTCGCTTCCAAGAAAGGGGTGGGGAAATGGAATGACCAAACAAAAGAGTTTGATGTGGATTTACCTGCCCTTCGGAAAGAATTGCTTGCCCGCATTTGCTCCGCTAAACATAACTTGATTATTGATGGGCATCTTTCGTGCGACATCCGCTTGCCGGTGAGTGGAGTGATTGTGACGCATTGCCCTTATTCGACATTAGAGAGGCGCCTCCGCTCGCGCAACTATTCGGAGGTCAAAATCCAAGAAAATCTATTCTGCGAAGAAACCCATTATGCTGATGATGCCGTGAAAAAAAATTACCCGCATACTCGTACGCTCCATGTGATGACCCATCGGCCTAAAAAAGGGGTTAAGCGTAGTGTCATGCTATGGATGAACCTTTTAGGAAAAGGTTCGCGAAAAACGAAATAAGTTTGATTGTACGGTATTGATAACTATCATCATCGCCTTTTTGATCAAACTTTTTTCTAAAAAGTTTGGGGGAATATTTGTGAGAAAAGAAGTATTGTTTATTCTATTTGCCGCCACCCTGCTTGCGACCGGTGCGCAGGCGCTCGTTATCAGTGAAACAAACCTCGCCACGAGCGGATTTTCCCCTATCACTATTTCGAGTCCGTCTAAAATTGCCTGCGATGAATTTTCATTCGCACCATTTACGGGCTATTTAGAAAATGGAAATGACACCGTGCTCACGTTAAATGTGGAAACATCCCCCATATATGACCCCGATGCCAATGCGACCATTATTTTGAATGATGAAATTTTTCAAACCATTTACTCGAAAGACTTGCTAGAAAACGGAAATGTCCATGTGTTAATCCCCGCCGAAAAACAATTGAGCGGAACGAATACTATTCGCGTGTGCGGCGCCACATCTTCGGAATCACAATCGCTGCACGTGTCCAACGCCACGTTCATTGGATTGTACCAGCAGCCCCGATTCGATAGTGTAGAGGCGTTTCAAACCCGCATCGCGGGAAGCGAACCCGTGCTGGGTGAACCGATTGACATCGAATTATATTTGACTAACTTGGGCGGAGAAGCGGCGAACGTGAACATCGACTATCGCAAATACGAATTGGATTACATTCCATTATTGAAAGGAGAAACAGGATTCACCGGAACTATTCTTCCGGGAGAAACCAAAAAACTCTCATACAACATCAAACCTCTGCGCGCCGTGTCCATCCTTTTGCCTCCGGCCGTGCTAACATACACCAATATTTTCGGCGAAACAATTGTTCAAGAGAGTACGCGCCCCTTTTTGCTCGTGGAAGCGCCCGAGTTCAACGTTCGAGCGGCATTCTTGATTCCGCAAGTGCGTGTCAACGTGAATGAGCCCTTACACGTACAATGGGTGGCGCAAAATGACGGGATTGTTTCTGTAGAAGGAATACGCGCAACGTACACGGTATACCCGGAAGGGACGATTACCCCTTCTACTACCACGATTGAAACTCTTTCCCCCGCCAAAGCTGTCACGCAGAATTTTACGGTGACATTTTCCAAACCCGGAATATACACGCTGGGATGTTATTTGTCCCCGCGCGCCGACCCCACACTCACAACAAGTTGCCAGTCTGCAACGATTGAAGTGATTGAACCCAACACGGGAATTACCTTGTTGTTTTCCCTCCTCCTGCTAATCATCGCCATCGCGGTGTACGCGTACATCTACGTGTTGCCCCAGCGCGCGCCACGTGAACCGACTCCCAAACGCGGACGGTTTCAAACATTTCCAACGAAGAAATAGCCACGTGAATCTTTCTACTTTCGAATAACGATGGACGAAAAGCTGTTTTTTTTTTTTTTTTTTTTTTTTAAGGTTGATTTACCTGCCACTGGTTTTTATTCATTCGACGCCTAATGAGGTTGGGCGCGGAAGGGTGATTTTAATGGTACAAACCACCCCCC
>CAYIIU010000004.1:0-50687 GCA_964363635.1 uncultured archaeon | reverse complement strand
TTAACCCGGCCGGTTTCAAAAATTTCCAACCAATAAAAAGCCCCGTTTATCTTTATAATTTCCAATAACCATGGAAAAAAACCTGTTTTTTTTTTTTTTTTTTTTTTTTTAATGGCGCTTTAGCTTCCACAGGTTTTTATTCATTCGAAGCCGAATGATGTTGGGCTCGGAAAGGTGATTTTCATGGATCAAACGAACGCACTGGTTGTTTTTCAGGATAAAAAAATACGAAGAACGTTACATAACAAGGAGTGGTATTTTTCAGTAGTTGATGTCGTTGAAGCGTTAACGGAAAGCACTATCCCTCGAAGGTATTGGGCCGATCTCAAGACAAAAGTTATGTCTGAGGGACTTGAGTTGTACGATTTTATCGTACAACTGAAATTGCCCTCTTCCGATGGGAAGTCATACGAAACGGATTGTGCCAACACCCAGAGTATGTTTCGTATCATTCAATCCATTCCCTCCCCTAAAGCTGAACCCTTCAAACAGTGGCTGGCGAAAGTAGGATACGAACGCGTACAAGAGATTGAAAACCCTGAATTGGCGCAAGAGCGAATGAAGCAATTGTATGAACAAAAAGGGTATTCGAAGGATTGGATTGAAAAACGTTTACGCGGAATTGCCATCCGTCAAGAATTAACCGATGAATGGAAAAGTCGCGGCATTGCCGAAAACAAGGACTTTGGTATTCTCACCAATGAAATCAGTTTTGCCACATTCGGAAAAACAGTGGAAGAATACAAAAAGCTCAAAGGATTGGAAAAAGAAAACCTGCGCGATCACATGAATGACTTAGAACTCATCTTCAACATGCTAGGAGAGCGCGCCACGACTGAAATTACGCGCGTCAAGGAAGCGGAAGGATTTGAAAAACTTCAACGTGCGGCTAAAGAAGGAGGAGAAGTTGCGGGGAATGCGCGAAAGGACATCGAAAAAAGAATTGGAAAAACGATTATTACAGATGAAAATTATTTGAAAGAACCGGAAAAAGAAAAGAGAAAAAGACTGACTTAGTCATAAATTTTTTCTTTTTTGGGGCTGCAACCTTTCCCCATTTCTTTTATTTCTCCTTCAGGCATTCTTTTTGCATTTCTCCCATTATCTTCCCCAAACAATCCACTTGTGCCAACCGGTCAAAACCTTAAAAGGCAGGTTTTTTAATGCGTTCAACCCCAGATAGATTATACTCTCAGGGAATTCAATCATGCATACAGACCAATTTACTTTCACTTTCTTCCTCACAACTTGCCTCTTTTCGAATGTTTTGTGCAAAACATTCACATATCCTACATTTGGAGGTCCCACATATGATGAATAATGAAAATAACTACGACAGCCGCCCGCAGCGAAGACAAGGGTTTGGTCCCGTTCCCGTGAAGGAAGGGGAAACCTACGATGTCACCATCGAAGGAATCGGAGAAAAAGGAGATGGGATCGCCAAAATACAAGGATTTGTGATTGTGGTTCCCAAAACACAGCAAGGACAGCGCGTCAAAATAAAAATCACCGCGGTGCGCGGAAAGGTTTCGTTCGGAGAAGTCGTGGGAGACGCCACTACTTCAGCGGAAGAACCGGCTGCGGCGGAAGAATCAACCATTGATGAAGACGAATAGTTTTTGTTTTGAACTAAATAGATTCGGGGAATATTTTTCCCCGAATTAAATTATTTCTATTTTTTATAAATTTTATTTCAAACCTTATCGTTTCTTCTTTCTCAAGGGTCGCTTCGCCTCTCGATGATGCGAGGCGTGCGTGTGACTCATACGATCGGCGTGTCCGTTCAGCATTCCGCTGTCTTTCAGAACCTCCCCAAACATGATGTACGAGGTCATCCACCACATATACCCTGCGGCGCCCAAGAAAAGACCTGAGAGAGCGTTGAAGGAAGGGATTGACAGCATTGCCACGAAGCCAATCAAGACAATTCCGTATGCGAGCAGCAAGAGCCAGGTGACCCAGTAGTCTGCCATGGAAATGACTTTCCAAATTTTAGAAAACTGGAATGCGGAACCAATCTTCTTATCGTGTGCAAACAATTGGATTCCAATCGGCGCCATTAAGGTGGCGAGGAAAACCAGAATCAGTGCAAGGGCGCCGAAAACCGCTCCATTGACGAGCAAACCGATAAAGCTCTGCACCGAAAGAATGGGGTTCTGCGCCATACTCTGAAAAATATTGAAAATCAACGGAACGGAAATCAATGCCCCGGCAAACAATACTACTAACGCGGGCAAAAAATAGAGAATGCCCACCACGATGACTAACAATCCTGAAAGATACATGTCCACAAAATCAGTAAAGTGCGGCATCGTATCCACTCTCGACTGGGTTCGCCGCGCGGTTTCAACCCCGAGACCGTGCAATAATGGTCGCAGCGGCGTGAAAATAGCGAACAATGTTCCCAGTACAATCGTAATGGGTTCGGTCTTCCACGGACGCTTAACTGCCTCCACAAAATCAATCATATCAAACTCCTCCAGAGTACAGGCCGCGAGGGCCCTTGTTAGGTGGAAGGAAAAATCCCGCGTTTATAATGGAAACCAAATTTTTGCAAAAAATTTGATAAAAAGCCTACATGGGGATTCGGAGAATCCCCAATAGTAGTCTGCCGAGCGACCCTATGGAATTGGGGCTAGGATTAAATCCCCAACTATTCTATTTCCACTATGCCTTCCCCCTCCAAACCCGCACAACGTGAACGCGAAAAGCTCCCCGTCGAAAAGGCGTGTGTGGCCATCGTTTACCGCGGAAAAAAATTTTTGCTCATCAAAAACGCGTACTCGCGGAATTGGACATTTCCCGGAGGACAAGTCGAGAAAGGAGAAACGGAAGAAGAAACCGCGAGAAGGGAAGCGTTTGAAGAAACGGGACTCAAGAACTTGGTTTTCGTTCCGCATTTTCGCAAGGAAAACATTTACCCCATGTTCCGCGGCACGAAACGGGTTGAAAGACATGTATTGTTCTTTCTCGCGGAAAGCAAGACCGGAGATATTGTTTTGTCGCACGAACACACCGCGTTTGAGTGGCTGGATTTCAACGATTCGATACGAAGGGTGCGCTTTCCTGCCCTCAAATCCATTCTCGCAGCGGCGGCGCAGCGGCTCGACCCATCATTCAAGTGGAAGGTTAATGAAGATGCGACGAAGCACTTCTTCAACACGTCCAACGTGGAAAAGCTTTCCAAAAAGTCTGCGCTTAAAAACTCAAATGAGGAGATGTAAGATATGACCAAAAATAATACCACCACCAAAAATATCCTAGCCATTGGAATGGCAGTCGTCCTGCTCCTCCTGATTTCAGGGTGCATTTCCAAAACACAGACGCCCAACCCTAATCCTCCTGGAACGAATCCCCCCGCAAACGCGTTGACGTGGCTCGCGTATTCACCGGTGCAAGCGCAAACAAATCCGTGGCAGGTTGCAGACACCCCATTTATCAACACTCCAACGGAACTTGAACGCGCGCAAGCATGGCTGTCAAGCATCGGCGTGAATTACTCGGATGCAGTCTTCATCCCGCACGATGATGCGGTTTGTGAAGCGCTCAACTGTCCGCGCGGAGATTATTTGCTCGTGAACCCGGCCGATGCTGCGAGTCAAACAAAGTTATTTGAAGCAGGATTCTTCACCATGAAAGACCCCTTTGTTTTTGTCCAAAACGTTTCTCAAACAGGAGCGTACACGATTCAATTCGTCAACGCATCTACCACGGATATTTTTTACGGTGGATGCAATGATTACATTCCTCAAAAAATCGTGAATGGGGTTGCCACTCCTATGCCCCCTAAAGTGTGCGTGTGGGAAGGAATTCCCGTCGTGTTAAACGCAGGAAAAACAATTTCATTTGATGCGCAGTCCACGACTAATGGAACGTACAACGTTGCCATTGGATATGGAACAGGTTGTGCGTCCGACCAACCTCTTTCGCAAGCCTCGTGCGAAAGCGAAAAAACGATTGTGTCCAACACGTTCACTCTTTCCACGCAAGCAAGTGGGGACACTATTTCGATGACGTTTCCCCTGAAACAATGCAACACGAATCCGTGGCAGAGCGACTTGAACGAATTTGTTTTAGCGGATGATAAAATCAATTTTACGAATTGGCTGACGGAAAACGGCATCACGCCGCTGCACATCTCATACACCCCCACCCCGGAAGGATTGGCCGTTTGTTTAGCGTGCTCCTGCCCCAGCGGAGAGACATACCGCATTATCATCACTTCCGCTCAACAGGTGCAGGCGGAAGCGCTAGGATTCGAATTCGAGGAAAATTATTTTTGGCCCCTCTCCGCACCCAATTATGCGGAAGCAACGTGGAGAATGTTCACGCCCTACCAATGCTTCGCCAACAAATGGAATGTGAATAAGGAAGCCGTGCGCAACATCGAACGCGACTTTGAATTAATGAAAATATGGATGGAAGAAAATGGAGTAAAAGTCTCCTACTTGGGGTTCATCCGCGGATACAGTCTGAGCCAGCAGTGCACCAAAACATCAACGGACCGCTACGGCGCGGGTGTGCTGGATGAGGAAAGCTCGGACTTGCTTTCAACATTAGGATTTGTGGTCGCAGGGCCCAATCAAACCAAAAAATTTACCCTGATGGAAGACACGGACGAGACAGCGTATTTGTTCAAAACAAAATTCTGCCAAGCACCGCCTTGGGGAGAACCGGATTTGAGTGTTGGAAATGAAGCCGCCGTCGTTGAACAAGTTATGCGTTGGCTCGCGGACGCGGGCATTCCCTCGTACGAGAAACCTACTATTCACAAAATAGGCGTTTCGGCAACCGGAAGCTGCGGAACGGACTCCGGATTGGGCGTGTACGTGAACGTGCCCGCATGGGCGGAAACACACATCACACCGTACGGGTTTGGAAAACCATCGTACGCATTTGACGCGGAAAAGAGTCAAGTATATCCGATGGAGCAAACAACCGCTTCTACTGCTGCCTCTCCAGCAAATAATTATGCGAGTTTTCAGGAATATTTTGAAGGCATTGATTATTCTTGTAATTCCGATTCGGATTGTGTCATAAAAGATGTTGGGCTTTGCTGCGGTCAATATAACCGCTGTATGAATAGCGATGCAGTCACTGATCTTGATTTCGTTTCTGCATCTTGCTCGAATGGTGACGGCATTAATTTTGGGTGTCAAATCCAAACAAATGGTTGTCTCTGTGTCAACCATGTTTGTAATTCTAGATATAATGGTTCTGAGGCAGGTGCGGTAGGATATGGGGGTGGAAGTTAATTTTCTTTTAAATTAATCCAGCATCCCATTCGCGCGCATGCTGAACATTTCTTCTTTTGTGACAATCACATGATCCACGAGTTCGATGTCCATCCACTTGCTTGCCTCGAGGATTTGCTTGGTAAGAATAATATCCGCAGGAGAAGGGTCTGCAATGTTTGAGGGATGGTTGTGCATCACCAGAATTTTTCCCGCTTCCCGCTGAATAGCTTTGTTCATAATCTCGCGAGCGTCAATTTGAACGCGAAAACGCGTGCCCGTGTTGAGAAGCAGCGGCGCACCAATGCATTTCCCGCGCAAATCCAAACAAATGAGATAAAATAATTCTTTGGATGCGCAGCGCATGAGCGAAGACACGTTCACCACGGCGTTTTCCATGAAAAGAGGTTCGCTCGTTGGGCGGTGCAGGCGCGAACCGAGTTCAAGCGCGGCGTGCACGCTCAACGATTGGACTTTTCCAATGCCCTGCTTCACCAAACCTGCGGTGTCATTATTTTTCAATGTGTTCAAGTCGCCGTCGCATGATGACAGGAGTTCGTGCGCTTGCTCCACTGCGCTCCGGCCTTTTTTTCCCGAACGCAGAATGATAGCCAGAAGTTCCGCATCCGAAAGACGGTCAACGCCTTCTTTCCACGCTCGCTCGCGCGGGCGCAAATGCAATGGAATTTGGGATATTTTCATGCACGTGTAACACGGGGAAATGCTGAAAAAGAGGAGATAAATTCTACATAAATTGCGGTTGCGCGTCCTTAAAAACGCCTTTTTGTTTTGAATATCATGCCATCCCACACTCACACGGACGCGCCGGTGCACATCAACGCGTACTTTGATTTCATGTGCCCATGGTCGTATTTGGGAAGGGCACGCTTGCTGCACGCGCTCAAACGTGCGCATGTGCATGCGGATATCCACTGGGTTCCCTTCGAACTTTATTCCCACGATGAAAATCACCGTGTGGCACGTGAACGAATCATCGGCCACTCCAATTTGAATGAAGTATACGCGCAGCTTCATCCATTAGGCTTGCGGGAAAACATCCAAATTTTTCATCCCAAATACGAAGCAAGTTCCAAGCGTGCGCTCATTGGTTTTTTGTATGCGCAACATGAAAATAAAGAGCACGAATACATGGACGAGATGTTTGCACATGCGTTTCATCACACGATGGATATTTCTTCATTTGCCGTACTGCGAAGAATCGCGCTCAAACTCCATTTTGATGTTGAAAAATTTTTGATTTTCATTCAAGATGAAAAAAATCACGCGCGCGTAGAAGAATTGACGCGCACAGCTAAACTGAATGGGGTGCGGGGCGTGCCCACCTATCTCATCAACCACCTCCCCGTGACGGGCGCGCTTCCGATGGATGATTTGGTGCAGGTTTTGCATTCGGCGCAGCGAAAAATAACTCCCGCATTCATTCTTTCCGAACCTGTAAAGATGCAATCGACGAAGCGCACGAAAAAATCCAAAAAACGAGCAAAAACTTCCATCACAAAAGCAAAAAAGCCCGCACGCATTAACGTGAAACGGGCAAAATCCCCTTCTAAAAAGAAGAAATCCCGCGTTAAACGAAGGTGAAGCGGACTACTCCTTTATGATTCCTCCCGCTCGAGTGATATAGTATGCCAGTTGCTAAAAAACAGGTAAAAACTGCGAAAGGAAAGCTTGGAAACTTTCCTCCACGGACGCGAACACGAAAAATCCCTCTCGCGGAACCGCACAAAGGTGACATTCCTTCGATTGCCCCCGCTGAAGAAAAAATGCCCGTTCACTCTTCGGTGCACGCGCCCGCGCATCATTCCAACTTCCCTTCTCCCCCGGCACCGGCGAAAAACCATTCGTCTCCTGCTCCACACGAGAGCGGGATGCGCTTTGCGGACATGCGCCTCCCTCCTCTTATCATGCAGGGCCTGAACGAATTGAATTACATACGTCCAACGCCTATTCAAGCAGAAACAATTCCCATCATTTTGACGGGAAAAAATGTTCTGGGGCAGGCTAAAACAGGCACGGGAAAAACAGCCGCGTTTGGAATTCCCATTTTCATGCACATCGATGTGAATGTGCGTGCGCCGCAAGCGTTGATTGTGGTTCCCACACGTGAATTGGCATTGCAAGTGCGGGATGAATTGGAAAATATCGGAAAGTATGCTCACCTGCGCGTACTTGCGGTGTTCGGCGGGGCAAGCATGAACATGCAAGCCGATGCGCTGCATGCGGGGCCGGCGATTATTGTGGGAACTCCCGGAAGACTCATGGATTTCATGCGCCGCGGCGTGTTGGATTTGTCTCGTGTGAAAATGGCCGTGCTGGATGAGGCAGATAAGATGCTGGATATGGGTTTCAAGGAAGATATTGAAATCATTTTCTCCCAGCTCCCGGTTGAAAGGCAAATTCTTTTATTTTCCGCGACGATGCCTCCCGCGATTAAGTCGCTGGCGAAGAAATATCTGCACGAATACACCGAAATCAATTTGAGCGAGGATACATTAACCGTGGAAGGGGTCACCCAATACTATTTGAATGTGGACTCGCGCGAACGAGTAACGATGTTATTGGGATTGATTCAGCATTTTCACATCACGAAGGGAATTGTATTCTGCTCGACGAAGCGCACGGTCGATTGGTTGGCACGGCAGCTGCATCACAATGGTATCAGCGCGGGAGAATTGCACGGAGACTTGTCTCAAGTCCAACGCCAGCGGAACTTGGGGGACTTTGAAGAAGGAAAATACTCCCTTCTTTTAGCAACGAACATCGCCGCGCGAGGAATTCATATCGAGGACATTACTCATGTGATTAACTTTGACTTTCCGGAAGAAAATGAAACGTATGTCCACCGCATCGGCCGTACAGCGAGACAGGGAAAGAAAGGGGTTGCCATTACATTCGTCACGAACATGGGCCAAATCCGCCAGCTGCAGGATTTGGAAGCCGTGATGAATGCTAAAGTGCACGAGCTCAAGGCGAAATAGCACGAACTAAGGCTCTCATTACCTTGAGCAGGGTATTTTTCCATCCTCCACCCCCACGCTTTATATCCCTTTTCGAGGCCCAGTTCTTCCATGGCGACTGAAAATACCCCTTCCGCGCAACTAGGCAAGACCTACGACGTCATCATCGTGGGCGGCGGACCGGGAGGCTCGTCTTCAGCGATGTTCCTGAAGAAAAAAGGGTACAACGTTCTCCTCCTCGAAAAGGCCAAATATCCCCGCGACAAGATATGCGGGGACGCGGTATCGGGAAAGAGTGTGGGAATGCTCAAGGCTCTTGGAATTGAAAACGAAATGGAAGATTTAGAAAACGCTAAAGTCTACGGACTTGTTTTCTCCTCTCCTGCAGGAAAGATGCTCGAAATTCCTTTTCCGGTGAAAGACGGCGAAGGACACACGAAAGCACGCGGATATGTGTGCCGACGCTTAGTGTTTGACAATTTCCTTTTTTCGCACGCCAAAAAAATGGTGGACGTGAAAGAAGAGTTTGCCGTTTCGGATTTGATTTGGGAAAACGATGTCGTTGTCGGAGTCAAGGGAATGGACATGGTCACGAAAACGCCCATGGAATTTCGTTCAAAAATGGTCATTGGTGCGGATGGTGCCACGTCCATTATCGCCAACAAAGTGGGCTTGCCCAAAGTCCCGGATGATCATTTGTGCATGGCGACGCGCGTGTACTACCAAAACATCTCCGGAATGACACCCAACATTGAGATTCATTTCATTGACTCAGTCATGCCCGGATATTTTTGGATTTTCCCCCTCGAAGATGGTAAAGCAAATGTGGGATTGGGAATGGTTTCTTCGGATCGCCAGAAAAAGGGCGTGAATTTGGTAGCGGAAACCGAACGTGTGATTAAGGAACACCCATTATTCAAAGAACGATTCAAAGACGCCGTAAAACTCAACGACATCAAAGGTTGGACACTTCCTTTCGGTTCATTCCGACGCAAACTGCACGGAAAAGGATGGGTATTAGTGGGCGACGCCGCCTCGCTGGTGGATCCATTTTCCGGAGAAGGAATTGGAAACGCAATGACCTCCGCGAAGTATGTTTCAGAAGTCATCGATGAAGCGTTCAAAGCCAACAATTTTTCGGAAGAGCACATGGCGCAATACGATCAACGACTCTGGGCGGAAATCGGACCCGAGTTGCAAACGAGTTTGATGCTCCAAAAAATGGGAAGACACAAATGGCTGTTGAACCTTGTCATCGGAAAAGCCTCGCGAAGCAAAGAAGTCCGCGACACCATTAGTGGGATGCTCGTGAACGAAGAAGCGCGCAAGAGCTTCATCTCGCCCATGTTCTACTTGAAAGTCCTGCTCGCGTAGAGCAATCTTTCTCCATTCTTCGGACTCTGTCCCAGAGGGTTTTAATTCCATCCAAGGGTGGCTAACGTATGGTCTCTACTAAAACGATTGACGTTTCGATTGTCGTGTGCACCCTCAATGAGGAAAAAAATATTGTTTCATGTCTTCAGGCGCTGCGCGCGCAAGATTTCTCTGGAAACTATGAAATTATCGTCGCGGACGGCCATTCGGAGGACAACACCGTAAAGCTGGCCAAGCCTCTCGCCGACAAAGTCGTGCTGGAAAAGAAACGAAGCATTGCATTTGAACGACAGGCCGGCGCCCGCGCGGCGCGGGGAAAGATTATCGCCTTCACGGATGCGGATTCAAAAGCCCCGAAAGAGTGGGTGCAAAAAATCCACGAAACGTTCCAAAAGAATCCGGACATTTCCCTCATTTATGGTCCCGTGTTCTATTCGGATGTATCGGAAAACGAACAATGGTTGTCCACTTTTTTCATGCCCAAATTCTTGCGCCTTATGAGCGTGTTGAAAATGCACAATCCGATTGGTAGCAACTTGGCCATTCGCAGGGATGTGTTTGAAACCATTGGGGGGTTTGACACCAATTACATCACGTGCGAGGATTTGGATTTGGGAAAACGCGCCTCTAAACATGGAAAGCTGCACTATCACCAGCACTTGAAACATTACGTGTCGGCTCGCCGCGTGAAGAAGTGGGGCTATTTGAAATACGTGGGATTCCACTTGTACAACGGCGTGCGCTACCACTTCACAGGGAAAGCCTCGCGAAAGTATGAGGATGTGCGGGACTAACAAACACTAATATCTCTTTCAAAAAAACCATATTAGTATTGACTAATACTAATATTAGGGTATTATATACTTGGTTGGTGCAAGGGGTTCATGGTTGATGATTTATCTGTTTTTCAGTGGGAAGTATATGGGTTGGCAGATAACCCGTTTGACACGCGGCCTATTTCGTTTCAAAATAGAAGACTAACTTTTGATGTATTTGTTGGGAGGTCGGCTGAGACACACAAACTTGAAAATGTGCTTTATTCGTCTAGTTCAACCCGAACGCTTGTTTTTGGAGAAAGAGGGGTTGGAAAAACCAGCTTTGTTAATTATGTTAGAAACAAAAATAATGAAAAATATTTTACCCCTTCCAGCGAAATTGAGATTCAACGGAAATGGGATGAAACTGATTTTTTGAAAAATACGATTATACATTCCTACTATACTCTAGTTCAGCTCAAAAAATCAAAAAATAGTTTTATTGATGATAAATTTATTGCTGATTTTGCCGAGAAAATTGGGCTTGAAGTAAAAACAGATAGTCTGACTGCCGGAATTTCAATTGGGCCGATAAGTGCAGCCAAAACATCCGGAAAAACGAATTCGGTTTTGGATAACCCCCGATATTTGAGAGAACTGTTTGATAATTTATTAACGAAGATTGTTGAGAGTGGGAAGAAGGGCGCTATTTTTCATTATAATAATCTTGACCGATTTGATGATGAGCAGGAACTATCCTCATTTCTAGAATCAATACGTGACATTGTACTCACCGAGAATGCTCATTTTATTTTTGTGGGCAATCGTTTTACTGCAGACGTATTCAAGAATACAGATATGTTCAACCGTGTTTTAGATGATCGAATAATTATCAACCCCATTGATATTAGCGAGTTAAAGGAAACAGTAAAGCGTCGATTTTTATCTCTTAAAACTCCAAACGGACATTTCATTAGTCCTTGTTATCTGGAATGCGTCGACGCACTTTACATGTTATATAATGGAAATACTAGTTATATTTTCAAGAGTTTGAAACAAGCTATCATAAAGAATTCTGAGAATTCGCCTAAAACGCTTGCTGTGGCGGATATGAAAACTATTCTTCGCGGTCTCGTAAATGAAAGGCTTTCACAAATATCGCCTCGAGCTAAAACAATACTTTTACATCTTCTAAAGAAAAAAAGGTTAAATAACTCTGCACTAGCAAAAGATTTGTCCATTCTTGCTCAAAATGTTTCTGCTTATATGAAACAATTGCAGGGAGTCGATCTTGTTTTTTCAGTAAAAGAAGGAAGACAGCGTTTTTTTGAACCAAGCGAGGTGGCTGCTTGGCTTTTACTTGATGGTGCCGGTAAATCAAATCACAGGCGCCTATCGGAGTATTCATAAAGGTGAAACACATGCGCATCGCCATTTTCACCGATTCTTTTTGGCCGCAGATTAACGGAGTCACGACGAGCATCCTCAACACGGTGAGCGAGTTGTCCGGCAAGGGCCACGAGTTCCTCATTCTCGCTCCCAAACCTAAAAAGTTTCCGGGACTTGAACCACGACTCAAAAACACGCGCATCATTTGGTTGCCCGCGGAGCCGCTGCCCACGTACACGGACTACTTGATGGCCTATCTCATACCGCCTTCCGCCAAAAAAACCTTCAAAGAGTTTAACGCGGATTTAGTCCACGTCCACACGCCATTTTTTGTAGCCCAAAAAGGAATCAAGTATGGAAAACGCGAAAAAATTCCCGTCATTGGAACATTCCACACGCTCGTTTCAGAATTTTTGGAGTACATTCCCATCCCCAAACTCAAACACGATCCCATTATGAAACAACTCACGTGGGTGTACACGCAGCATATTTACAAAAAGTGCGACGTGATCACGACCCCCACCAAAGTATTAGCGGACGAATTGCATGAACATGGTTTCAAAAATGTGAAAGTGCTGACGAATGCCATTGATTATGAACAATTTTCCAAAGGAAAAAATGCAAAATGGGGAAAGAAAATCAACTTAGTCTATTTTGGCCGCGTGAGCTTTGAAAAGCGCATCGATATCGCTCTTGAAGCACTATTTCTCTTGCAAAAAAAATATTCGAACATGGAAATGAATATCATCGGTTCGGGGCCCGCAGAAGAATCATTGAAACGCCAAGCACGCGAGCTGGGAATGGAAAAAAATGTCCACTTTTTGGGTCCCAAGCGCGGAAAAGAATTAGCGCACGCGGTGAAACAAAACCACATTCTCGTGGCACCATCCCCCATGGAGACGCAGGGGTTGTACGTGCTAGAAGCCATGGCTGCCGGATTGTGCGTGGTGGGGGCGGATGCACGTGCGATTCCTGTGGCACTGGGAAAAAATGAACGGGGATTGCTGTTTGAAACCAACAACGTGGAAGATTGCGCGGAAAAAATAGAAAAACTCCTGAAAAATCCCGCGCTGCGAAAAAGACTCTCAACGAATGCGAAGAACTGGGTCAAGCACTACAGCAAAAAGTCTATTGCCAAAGAGTGGTTGAAATTGTATTTGGAAACAATCGCCCGGCACCCTTAAATTGGACCTACTTTTGACTCAGACATGCCCTCCCTTTCCCACGACATCCTCATCATCGGCGCAGGGTTAGCGGGACAGCGTGCGGCGATTGAGGCGCGCAAACAGAACATGGACGTGGGAATTGTATCGAAAGTTCATCCGGTACGTTCACACTCCGTGGCGGCGGCCGGAGGAATTAATGCCGCGCTGGGTGCGGGAGATGATTGGAAAGCCCACTTCCGTGACACGGTGTACGGGAGCGATTTCTTAGGAGACCAGGATGCGATTGAAATGCTCTGCAAAGACGCTCCTTCACGTGTACTCGAAATGGAATCATGGGGCGTCGTTTTCTCGCGTACGAACAAAGGAGAAATTGCTCAACGACCCTTCGGTGGCCAAAGCACCCCGCGCACGTGCTATGCATCGGATCGAACGGGACACATGCTCTTGCACACGACATTTGACCAACTCATGAAAGCACGACCCACAACGTATCCTGAATATTATGCCCTCTCTCTCATCATTGAAGACAACCGTTGCGAGGGCGCGGTGTTATGGGACATGGAAAAAGGGAAACTGGTGGTGGCGCGGGCAAAGGCAGTGCTTTTGGCCACGGGTGGATATGGGCGAGCATTCTCTACCACGTCCAACGCGCGCATTTGCACGGGCGATGGATTGGCACTTGCGTACAATGCAGGCCTGCCGCTTGAGGATATGGAATTTGTGCAATTTCACCCGTCTGGGATGTACGGAAAAGGTTTTCTCGTGAGCGAAGCCTCTCGAGGAGAGGGAGCGTTTTTGCTCAATGGAAATAATGAACGCTTCATGAAAAGATACGCCCCGCAAAAAATGGAACTCGCTTCGCGTGATGTTATTGCACGCGCGATTATGCGCGAAATTACGGAAGGACGCGGCTGCGGAGCCAAAAAAGACCACGTGTACTTGGACGTGCGCCACCTAGGAGAAAAAACCATCATGGAAAAAATTCCCGAGATACGCAAAACAGTGCATGAACAATTAGGAATCGATTGTGTGAAGCAGCTCATCCCCATCGTGCCCACGGCGCACTATAGCATGGGGGGAGTTCCCACGGATGTGCACACGCGCGTAATAACCGACGCGCAAAACACTCCATTTCTAGGTTTGTATGCTGCGGGAGAAGTGGCCTGCCTGTCGGTGCACGGCGCGAACAGGTTGGGAGGAAACTCCCTGCTTGAAACGCTTGTCTTCGGACGAATTGCCGGACAAAAAATGGCCGAGTTTGTGCGCCAAAATAGACATGCCCCCCACGTACTCTCTTCCCATCACGAAGAAGATGCCCGTTTGCGCGTGGAAACAATTTTATCGAACGTTTCCGGGCATAAATCACACGTGATTCAAGAAAAACTCCAGCACGTGATGATGGAAGACTGCGGCGTGTACCGAAACAAGGCGGGTTTGACGCGCGCCATGAGTGCTTGGAAAAAACTCCATGTTGAAAGTAAAAAAATTCACGTGGATGACAAATCTCATACGTTCAACACGGACCTCATCGCCGCGCTCGAGTGCCAAAACCTCGTGACATTTTCCCAATCCATTCTCGCAAGCGCACTTGAACGAACGGAAACGCGCGGCTCGCATGCGCGCACGGATTTTCCCACGCGCAACGATCAAAAGTGGCTAAAACATTCCATGGCCGTTTCACGCGGAGAGAATGTGCATCTATTCTACAAGCCCGTCACCATCAAAGGATACGCTCCGGAAGCGAGGCACTACTAGTATGGCCGCGAAAAAGAAAAAAGCAAAAAAAGTTCCCCTAAAAAAGAAAAAAAACATTTCAACGCACAGCATTCCTGCCGCAAACCCCATTTTGCACGTGCGCGTATCGCGATTCAACCCGCAAATGGACTTTAACGCGCGGACGCACGAATATTCTATTGCCCCTAAAGAAGGAGAAAGCGTTTTGGATCTTTTGACGAGGCTCAAACACGTGCAGGACGGCAGTTTGACGTTCCGCGGGAGCTGCGGCTACGGCGGATGCGGTTCATGTGGAGTTAAAGCGAATGGAAAACCTGTTTTAGGGTGCGTGACGCAGGTAAAGGATGTGGTGGATGAGCACCATTCGCTGAGAGTCGATCCTTTGAATGAAAAAAATGTCATCAAAGATTTGGTCACGGATGAAAAGCCTTTTTTTGATGAACTGTTGCGCGTCAAACCATGGATTGTTTCGCGTGCGCATGATGAACGACGAAATCACAAGATGGGTGTGAAGGACGTCGTGAAATTAGGAAATGCTCAGCAATGTATTTTGTGTGGTCTCTGTAATGCAAATGCCGATTCCTCCTCGCGCGCAGAGATTGGCCCCGCGGCGTTTGTGAAAGCGTATCGTTATGCGAATGATTTACGCGACGGGGATGTTAAACGACTCTCAACACTCTCAACCCATTTTCCGCCGCATTATTCCCTCGACAAGGCTAACCTTTGTCCGCGCAACATTGCGCCGGGAGATAAACTAAAAGAAATGAGGGGCATTCAAAAAGCTCAAGATGCTAAACAATCCAATGGAAAACGAAAAACATGAAAAAAATGAGTAAAAAGATTCGAATCGAGCAGGACGCCATCGGGAAAAAGAAAATTCCTTCGGATGCGTACACGGGAATCTTCCACGCGCGTGCGAAAGAGAACTTTTCACTCTCAGCGAGGAAATTTCCCATGTTGTTTTATCACCAGCTCGCTCTTCTCAAGCGCGTCGCGGCGCAGGAGCATGTGCACGCGGGAAGAATTGAGGCAAAACAAGGGAATGCAATTATCCGTGCCGCCCGTGAAATTGAAAAAGGGAAATTTGACGTCTTGTTTGACGTAGATGTGTTTGAAGCGGGAGCTGGAACACCATTGAACATGACGATGAATGAAATCATTGCTAATCGCGCACTGGAATTGTTGGGTGAACGCAAAGGAAAATATTCTATTATTCATCCTAACAATCACGTGAACATGATGCAGTCCACGAATGATGTGATTCCCACCGTACTGCGACTCACCGCGATTCATTTGTCTCAAAATATCGAAAAAGAACTTATCCAAACAATTCACGTCGCGGAGGAATTGTCGCAAAAATACCGCTCAGCAATCAAAATGGGCCGAACGCACGTTCAAACGGCCGTTCCCGTAACATTTGGACAAGAATTGTACGTGTACGCGCAATCCCTGCGCGACAATTTGCAGAAAATACGCGTCGCGCGAGAGGGGTTGAACGAACTCTCTATCGGGGGCACGGCGGTGGGAACGGGAATCACGACCGAACCCTTATACGATGTGAATATAGTTAAGCGTCTGCGTAAGGAAACGGGTCTTCCCCTCTTCCCGAGTCATCGCAAGATGCTCCACACCAGTCACATGACTGTTTTTCAGCATTATTCGAATGCCCTCTCCGAGCTTTCAAGCGACTTGCTGATTTGGATCAACGATTGGGTGCTTTTGGGCTCGGACCCCTACGCGGGAGTGGGGGAGATTCATCTTCCTGAAGTGGAACCGGGGAGCAGCATCATGCCGGCGAAAGTTAATCCGAGTATTTTGGAAGCGCTGAAGATGATTGTGCTGCAAGTTCAGGGAAACAATGAGACGATTCGTCTTTGTTGCGAGTCAACCCAATTGGAATTGAACGTCATGACACCCGTGATGGGGGGTAATTTGTTCGAGTCGCAGGAACTTTTGGCTAATGGATTGCGGATGTTCCGCGAAAAATGTTTGACGCATGTTTGTCCCGCCCCGCGGATGCGTCAGTTGTTGGATGCGAGCATGTCCACTGCGACCGCGCTAAATCCGTATTTGGGATATGATGTGGTGGCGTTTTTAGTCAAAAAATCCATGGCTACGCGCATGCCGCTGGAAAAAATGGTTCAAACCATTGGGCTTTTGCTTCCGCATGAGGCGCGCACACTCCTCCGCGCCGAAAAACTGACTTCACCCCAAAAAATAGACACCAAACTTCGCACGGCCATTCAACAGCGTCCAACGTTTCGCGTCATTCGTAGGAATGTTCAGAGATATTCCCGCTGATGCGGACAGTATTAAAAAGAAAAGAACGCGATTTTGTTGCATGGCTCATCGGTACTTTACATTGAATGAGGCGGAAGCCTCGCTCCCGCGCATACGCCTGCACATGGAGAAGCTCATGTCGATTCATGATGAACTCTCGGCGATTTCAGGCGTGAAGGTGCACGCGGAAGGATTCGATTGGCAGGCGCACCTGCTTGCGATCAATATCAACAAGCGCTACCACGAAATGTCATTCAAATATTTTGCGGAATTGGAAGCGTTGACGAAAATGGGATGCTACGTGAAGGATGTGACGCAGGGCCTTGTTGATTTTTATTCCAAATTTGAAAACCGCGACATCCTTTTCTGCTGGCAGTTTGACGAACCGACTATTTTGTATTATCACGATGAAACATCCGGGAAATCGGGAAGAATTCCCATTTCGCAGCTGAAAGAAACGATTGCCGCGCAGCAGAAAGCGCTTCTCTAAGTGAAAAGAAAAATGACCACTCACCAACTGCTGTTCGACTCCACGGTAAAACGCGCGCTTTCTAATCGAAAAGTAAAAGTACACGTTGTGAATAATATTGAACAGAGTCTCCATTCCATTGGTTGCTCTAAATCACTCCGAAAAGATTTGGTCTGCGCACTTGAAACGAATACTATCGCCATTTTTCGAGCCAAACATTGCCGCGAGCTTAAGGAGAAATATGCCATTGCGTTTCGGCACCGTACCGCACCGGATTTTTTAGAAAAAGAGATGGTTGCACATATCCCTGCCGCCAAAGCGGTTGTCGATTTGGGGTGTGGAAATGGGATTTTAGTTCATCGCCTATCTAAATATAGAAAATTTGGGCAAATAATTGGGGCGGATATAACTGCCTATCCTGAATGGAAAAAATTCAAGAATAAAAAGATGAAATTCGTCAAAATATCTTCATCTAACATGGAAAAAGTTCTTGATCGTTATCGTCCTCACGTAATTACCATCACTTGGAGTCTTCATCACATCGCCAAAAAATTACAACGAGAATATCTGGAAAGTATTTACAAAATACTCCCCCAAAATGGTTGTGTAATAATGGTTGAAGATTCGTATTCAGAAAAAAAGCCCCCTCTAACCGGTCGAAAACGTTGGAAAGCGTTTATGAAGTTGACTAAAAAGGGCCGTCAACAATTTATGGCGGTTAATGATTGGATAGCCAATAAGGCACTTGCAGGAAGGGAAAAAGTTCCAATGCCCTACTCTTATCGAACCGTTGAAGAATGGACAAAACTTTGCGGGGGAATTGGTTTTAGTGTAAAGAGCCGATTTATTGGTTTTCCTGACAAACGGGATATCAATGTTCCTCAAGCACTGCTTGTTTTGAAAAAGTGATGCTTCAATTTGAATGGAGTAGTATTTTAACTTCTCAATCTTTCTTTTTCATCATGTCTTCCCCCGCGCCCAAGTATGTTGAACGGTATTCCCAAGGAGTTATTCTCCGCGACAACACGCTGCGCGAGTACAATACTTTTTTGCACAACTTAGGCGAGGAAAACCCCCTCGAAAAAATTGCAGCGGGTCACATTCAAAAAAATGGTTTGTGCCGCATTCTTGATATTGGATGCGGGAACGGCCAAGCCCTGCATGAACTCAAACAACATGTGGGAAGTTTGGTGCACACCATTGGAATAGACTTGCTTCCCCTGCACGACGCTATTTCCTTGGATGAATTTACACAGGGGGACGCACTTGACACGCCTTTTCCCATGAATTGCCACTTGATTGTGAGCTTTCGCGCGCTTCATGAGATGGGTCATTTTTCGTCTCTTTTGCCGCGCATCGCCCGTTCTCTCTCTTCTGGGGGAAGAGCATATCTTTGGATTCGGATGCGGGACGTGAATGGGGAAAAAATGGTGTGGGTGGGGGAAATGGACGCGGAAGAGGAAGGTTACCTCCGTTTACTCACTGCCCAGCGAGAATTGGATGGATGCAAGGTTTTGGTGGAACCCGTGCTCGTTCCCGTGCCCATTACTCATGAGAAAGACCCCCGCGAAACGATTGCAGGGGGGTATATTGTGCTTTTGATGCGGCCCTGAGCGTTTGAACGGGTGAGTGAGTTTTGTTTAAAGTCATTTTGATTAACCATTGTTATTTACCACTTGGAGTTGATGCACATGACCGAACCTAAACCTCTGACCTACAAGGCCCTACAAGGACTTACTGAAAAACAGCTGGCCGAACACCACGATGTATTGTATGTGGGCTACGTCAAGAAAACGGATGAAATCCGCGAGAAATTAAAAACGGTTGATTTAACAAAAGCCAATGGAACGCATTCGGATTTGCGCGAACTCAAACTCGAAGAAGGATTTGCGGTGAACGGCGTGCGCTTGCACGAAGGATATTTTGCTGCGATGGGCGGAAACGGCGGAAAACCTGAAGGAAATTTATTGAAAATGATTGAGAAAGACTTTGGTTCGTATGAGAAATGGGAAATCGAATTCAAAGCGTTAGGTTTGTGCGCCCGAGGGTGGGTTGTGCTCGCATTCGATTGGGAAGACATGAAGCTGCACAACTACATTTGTGACGTGCACAACCATGGAGGAATCTGGGGATGCTCCACCGTGCTCATTTTGGACGTCTACGAGCACGCGTATTTCTTAGATTATGGAACGAAACGCAAGGACTACATTGAAGCTTTTTTCAAGAATTTGAGTTGGAAACACGCGGAAGGAAAGTTCGTTAACTCCATGATTTGGGAACAGCGCGAAAAGATGGGGATGTAGATTTCCCCATCTTATCTTCTAAACTGCATTATTTCAATAGCTGTTGCACCAAATATAGATAATTTTTTTTGATACTCTCTTAGTATTTGTTCGGTAAAATAAAGATAGTTATACTCGCCATCGGGGTTGATGCAGCTAGTTAAGTTTCCAACGATTTGTGTAATTGCCCTAATATCCATCGCATAACGCCGCAAAAATTCTTTTTTTGTCGCGGGTGGTTTATTGTATTTTTCCGCCTGTGATAAATCGATTAATTCTGGATTCCCATTTTTATCAAACACAATATTGCGTCGATGGAGGTGATTGTGTGCGACGTTTTGCTGATGAATTTGAATCAGGAGATTAATAGTAGAATTAATTAATTTTTGATAAAATGCAGGTCTTCTATGAACTCTCTCTTGTAAGATGGCAAGGACGTCTTTCCACTTGGTGCGTGCAAATAATGCCGTTCCATTTTTTAGATCTTGGATGGGTTTTTCGACTTGTATTCCCGCTTTTTCAAGTATCTCTCGAATTGATTTAGTTTTGGAGGAATAAGGTTTGCTAAAATAATCGGAAGAAGATGCAAGGGCATGCAGATAATCTTGCATTTCCCCCCGAAACGCGAGGTAACCATTGGCAGCCGGATCTGCAGTTTTACTTGCTGCTCTTGTTAACTTTTCAACCTCTTTCAAATCTTTTCGATCTATGGCTGAAACACGAACAAATGCTTTAGTTGCCTTACTATTAATGCCGCGCATTCCTACGCTGACTGGAAAAGGATAAACTAGTTTCTTTTTCGAGGGCTTTCGCAGGATAAATGGGTTGCGCATATTTCCACTAATATTTATGGGGATTTAACGTTTCCCTTGGCATGCTTTTAAACCATTTCCAATCCAATCGTATTATGTCTCTTGATTCAAATACCCTGTACGATATCGCCATCGTCGGCGCCGGCCCTGCGGGAGGGAGCGCGGGTATTCATGCATCCAAAATGGGTTTGAAAACGATTATCCTCGAAGAGCACGCGACAGTTGGAGACCCAGTGCACTGCGGGGAATGCTTGAGTGAAATTGCTGAAGTGCGCGTGAACATGAAGTTTCCCAAAGAAGTCATTGCGTTGCCCGTGAAAGGAGTCAACGTCATTTTTCCCGACTCTCACAAGGTCAAACTCACGGAAGCGGGGTTCGTGCTTGAAAAGCATGCATTCGAAAAATGGTTAGCCAGCGAGGCGCAGAACGCAGGCGCGCAACTCGAACTCTCCACGCGTGTAACGAGTTTGGCACGCACGAATGGAGTGTGGGACATTCAAACCAGCAAAGGAAACACTCGCGCCAAAATGGTCATCGACGCATCGGGAGCGGCCGGTGTTGCCAATCGCATGCTGCAGATGAACCCTCGCTTTTCCGTCACAACCGGAATCCAATATGAAATGCTGGATATCCCCCATGAGAATTATTTGGATTTTTATCTGTGGCCGCGACTTGCACCCGAAGGATATTTATGGATGATACCCAAAAACGATGGGCGTGCGAACGTGGGTTTAGTCACGCATGATATTACGAAAGCCAAAGTGTATTTGGACCAATTCGTCAAAGAAATGAATTGGACTGGGAAAAAGATTGTCAAAACATTTGGGGGGCCCATTCCTTCCTCCGGACCGATGCAGAATACGAGCGGGGATGGAATCATGTTAATCGGGGACGCGGCGGGATTTACCTCTCCTTTATTCGAAGGCGGCACGCAATTAGGTTTGGTCTCCGGACGCATGGCTGCGGAAGTAGCAAAGGATGCCTTCACACACAACCAATTCGACAAAGCCTTCCTCTCAACGTATGACAAGAAATGGCGCGCCGAGTTTCCTCCGTATGGAAAGATCATCAAAGGAAAGGAAGCCTTATACAAATTCACGGAAGACGAATTGAATCGCATCGGGCATTTGATGCCGAGCGAATTGTCCAACCTCACCACGATTGACAAAGCCAAAGTGGGTTTCAACGTACTCTCGCACAACTATGACTTGTACCAGAAAGGCGTCGTGGACGCGTTCCTCGCATTCGGATATTCTCGAGCGGCACACTACGGCTGGTAAAAGGATTATTAATTCCGTCCGCACAACTAGTGTAATGCCCCTTTTTTTGTTTGAATCGGCCAAAAAACTTTGTCAAACCCACGCAAGCAGTTTCTCGCTGGCCGCGCAGTATCTTCCGGAAGAAGAACGCAACGCTTCCTATGCGATGTATGGTTTTTGCCGTGCAACGGACCAAATTCTCGACAGCACCGCCACGATTGATGAAAAAAAAGCCGAATTGAATTTGTGGCGAAACGCATTACAAAATGCATTCGAAACGAACACGTCGCCCGATCCCATTTTGCATGCATTCGTGCACACGTGCAATGTGTACCACGTTCCTCGCGAATGGGGTTTTCGCCTGATTGATGGTCTGCAGCGCGACTTGACAAATGTACACTATTCAACATTCGATGATTTGTACGAATATTGTTTCTCCGCCGCCGCAATCCCGGGATTGTTCATGGCCTATGTGGCGCGTGCCCCTCCTTCGGCGTTGGAACACGCGATTGAATTAGGAATTGCCATGCAGCTTACCAACATTCTGCGCGACGTGAAAGAAGATTACAGCATGGGGCGAATCTACCTGCCGCAGGATGAAATGACCGCGATTGGTTATGCCCCGAATGACATTGCCAACCAGACGCGCAATGAATCGTTTTACAAATTGATGAAATACAATATCGCGCGCGCGAATGAATACTATTCCAACGCCGAAAAGGGAATCAACCTTCTTCCTGAAAAAATGCGCATGAGCATGCGCTTGTGTTTGGTTCTGTATCGTGAAATTCTCCGCGAAATAGAAAAAGCGGATTATGATGTGTATGCTCAGCGCGTCTACGTCTCGGATGAACGGAAAAAGGAGCTTTTAACACGGGAACGGGCGGTTTTATCTCCCGGCATATTCATCCATTAAAATGAGATAACCCTCTTTTTCTTTTTCATGCCCCGTGCGCGTAAAACAGTTTCCTCTCCCGTCCTGCCTCCGCAGGTCATTATCATTGGCGCCGGGCTCGGAGGACTTGCCCTTGCGTGCCGGCTTGCCAAACAAGGGTTGCGCGTGGAAATATACGAAAAAAACGCTTTTCCGGGAGGACGAGCCGCTCAACGCAGGATCAAAGGATACGCGATTGATTTGGGGCCCACCTTTCTGCTCATGCCGGGAGAATTTGAGGAATTGTTTTCGTATTGCGGAAAAAAAATGAGCGATGTGCTTCCTTTGAACTTGCTCACGCCCTCCTATCGTCTGCATTTTTGGGACGCTCAACATATGGATGTGAGTTCTAACCTTCCTGAGATGTTAAACGAAATAAAACGCGTCGCACCACAAGATGCGCCGGGATTTTTGCGCTTCCTCGAACACGAATATGGAGTGTATGAAACCGTGTACTCGAATTTCATCGCCCAATCGCCCACTTCATTATGGGACATCATTCTTTCAGGAAAATTTTGGTCATTTTTGCATGCGGACGGGTTTCATTCGATGTGGGACCACATGGACTCATACTTTTCCGACGCAAGAATGAAGCTGGCATTTAGTTTTCAATCCATGTATCTGGGGCAAAGTCCCTTGCTCACGCCCGCGACGTATACGATTGTTCCATTTGTGGAGTTGACGCAGGGGGTTTGGTACCCCAAGCATGGAATCTATTCAATTGTAACGGAAATAGAGAAAATGGCACTCGAAATGGGAGTGAAAATCAATTACAGGAAAAAAGTATTAGAGATTGTGATCGAAAATACTACTGCGATAGGCGTGCGATTGGAAAATGGAATAGTTGTGCGTGCGGAGAAAATTGTTTCGGATGTGGATTTGCCCGCAACGTATGCTAAATTGATTCCCTCCCACTTGAGAAAAAAATATTCTGATATCAAACTGAAAAAATTGAAATATACTAGTTCAGCATTCATGCTTTATTTGGGCGTGGATGCGGATTACGCTCAACTCCTGCATCACAATGTCTTTTTCTGCGAGGATTTTTTGAAAAACTTTCAGGAAATATTTGAGGCGAAAACACTTCCAACAAGTCCGAGCATTTACGTTAACGTGCCCACGCGCACGAACCCAAAACTGGCCCCAAGGGGGAAACAATTGCTCTATGTTTTGGTTCCCGTTCCCTCAAACGATCCCAAGAATGGACAGCCGATTGACTGGGATGTCGAAAAACATGCATTTGCGGAGAAAATTGTTGTTCAATTGGAAAAAAATGGTCTAGTCGATTTGAAAAAACACATTCACATGAAAGAAATCCTCACGCCCAACGACTGGGAAGCATTAGGTGGGATGAGTTTCGGCGCAACGTTTGGTTTGTCACCAACATTCTTTCAAAGCAGCGTGTTTCGACCCTCTCAAAAAAGTGAAGAGTTCAAGAATTTGTATTTTGTGGGTGCCAGCACGCATCCGGGCGGGGGAATGCCCATGGTCCTCATCTCCGCGCGCACGTGCGCAGAGAACTTTTTAGAAAAAAGTTCTATCAAAAAATGAATCTCACATTCTGCGAGAAAATGGCTCCTTTCAAAAATTAATTAGAATGGCGTATCTTTTTTTCAGGATGGTGTTTTTCATATTCGCGAACGGCTGCAATGTACCCGCTCTTCATCCGCTGCAATTCGAGTAATTTTGCTTTTTCTGCCTTACTCGCAAACCGATGTTTTGCTGAAAATTCGAGCACTTCCAGTTCTTCTAATTTTTCACGGGCTTCACGGTAATTTTTTTCACTCTTCATACGGATTTTTTTGCTTTTTTTGAGTCGAGCGTACGCTTTGGGCGCCAAGATTCTGCGAATGAATCCCAACATGAAATACCTTCGCGCTTCGCGTATTTCTGCGAGACGAATGCGGTCTGATACCAGCTGATTTTCAAATGTCTTTCGCACAGCAGGATTAGCTTGGACGGATTCCTTTTTCAGTTCGGCTTGATTGTTTAAAATCCTCTCGGAAACGATATTCATCTTTTTTCGAATTCGCCACCGTTGCGTCGCACGTTTTTTGGATGGGTGCATGGTTATTCATTCAATTTTGAGTATAAAATGAGCGTGGTCCAGAGCATCTCCATTCCAAAAAAAAGATTTTCAATGGGGATGAATGGAACAAAAACCCCTATTGTTTCACGTGCGTTGAACACCCACAATCCTTGGGAAGTGAAATAATTGTCTAAAATAAGTTGAAAAATCACAAATGTGAACGTAGTGTAAAATAATCGCAGGGTGGGGCGGATGATATTCGTGTGAAGCGCTCGATCGAGTGCCAGCACGAGAAAAAATCCCGCGATGATGGCAACCGTGTACATTGTCATCTTTTTTTTACACCTGCCCGATTATTTTTTCGTAAAATATCCATTTTTCCTGCTATTTCCCAGAGAATGATTCCGAAAAAAGGAATGATGGTGAAAAAACCAATTTCTTCGAGGGGCTGATTTCCTATTTGGATGCCCAGCATTTGTCCGAGACCAAACTGCCAGTGGTTCTGCGACACGGCCCACGCGTCCCAGAGCGCAAAGATGATTGTAGTGATGATTAATGAAAAAACAATGGCTTTTTTCTGCTTAGTTGAAAATGAAATGGAAAAAAACTGTTTGAGCGCGAACGCTCCAACTAACGTGAAGAGCAAATAAAGTGTGTAGGCAAGCACCATGACGCTCAACTAGACTAAACAGAGTATATTATTCTACGTCACGCATGAACGGGGCGCCGCGCACGTGGACGAGCGCGTGCCTCGGTCATTTGTGGAATGGGTCGCGATGTGTTGCGCACTTGCGGAGACATTCGATAACCCACCCACGCCGCGACTTTGAATGCCGCATGCAAGGGCATAGCGAGAAGTGTCGCGGCCTGATAAATTCCCGGCAATCGAATGAATTCATCCTGCAACTCTGCGTCGCGCAACAATGCTTCCGCATGTTCATGCGTTCCCGTGGGAAAATTCTCCCGCACCGCGTGTGTGGGGAAAAATTCTTCAAGTTGATACAATCCCATCAAGTGTTTTACTCTTGACTCAGCAAAGCGGAAAAATGTTTTAGGTGCTTGCACGACAACAGCTGCATCGGGATGCGTTTCAACCGTGTCAATGCCCAAATACATGGACAACCACAAGTCGTCTGCCATGACGTGTTCGGGGAAGCGTACGCCGCGAATGGCTTTGGCGCGCACGGCCATGCATGAGGCTTTGCGGTCTCTCAATGCGAGCGATGAAAGGGAAATTTCGCTCACGCCAAACAACAAGTGGTCCATCACGGAATCATTTGCGGGGGCAGAAGCGATGTCGTTTGCCGAAACGGCGTTCAATTTTTTGTTGTGCTTAAGCATTACCGTCAAGTCTGCAATCGTGTTTTCCTGCACGTGGGCGTTGGCATCCAAGAATAATATGACATCATCGTTTCCTAATTTTCGTGTTTTTTCCGCGCGGTCAATGAGCGCGTTGAGTGCGCGGGGTTTTCCCGGAACCCCTTCCACGACATAATCGAGATTTTTGTTTTTCAGTTTTAATGTTTCCAACACTTCCACGGTGTTGTCGGTACACGCATTGGCACCCACTAAAACATGGGTATTCGCGTTCACATTCTGCGAACGATTCACTGCGAAGATAGCCGACGGAAGATTTCGAGCTTCGTTGCGTGCCGGCATCAGGACAACGACCTCGTTTTGGGACGAGTTGGGAGTGGTTTTCATGACGCTCAACGAGTCAATTGGCCTATAAATACCTTATCCCTAAATCGGTGCCCGCAAAACGCTTTGTTTGACGTTCAACGCGACCATTGCGTTTTTTTAACTCGAGGAAAGTTGAGCGTGACATGAAACATTATCTCGCGGGTGTGGTCATTCTTCTCGTGCTTTCCATCGCCTTGTTTTTGGTCGAGACGCATCGGCAATGGAGCCTGATTGTTTTTCTCCTCGCGCTTATTTTTTACGCCCTTTTTGCGAACCCCATGAAGAAAGCCCATGAAGCCGCGTTCGGGCATTTGGGAGAGAAAGAGAAAAAGGCCCCTAAGCGCAAAATCAAGCGGAAGAAACGCTGAACCCGCTTTCGCAACGAGGCAAATTCCCCCCTTCGGCGCGTTTTACCCTTGATTTTCCAGGCACATGAACAAGGCCGTTTTCGTCCGGCCGCACCGACGCGCTATTATTGGGGATTTGCATGCAAATCCCCAGATAGGGCTCTTTTGATCAAACTTTTTGGCAGTAAAAAGTTTGCTTTATAAGGGTTTCTTGGGACCTTTGAGTATCCATTGTGGATTGCGAAGCGGTTTGGTTTACGGTTGACGTGGGGGAACGATTTTTTCGTTTCAAATCCGTATCATGCGGACCCTTTTTACCAAGCGCTTTGCGTGAGGAACGGAGCTGAGGGGACATGCTGAAGTCACTATCTGAACACCATTTGGTTCCAAAACACGAAATACTTTCCGATAATGAAGTGCAGAAGCTTTTTTCTCAATTCGGAATTGATTTTGAAAAACTCCCGCAAATTTCTCAAGAAGACCCCATGGCCGCCGAACTCGGTGCGAAAGTGGGAAACATTATTCGCATTACTCGAAATTCCCCCGTAGCGGGAGAGACGCTGTACTACCGGAGAGTGGTCTAACATGGCGCAATCGTGGGATCAATACGCGCTCGTTGAAAGCTGGTTCAAAGGAAGAAACTTTGCGCAGATGAACATCAACTCGTACAACCAGTTTGTCGACGATAAATTGACGGAGATTATCCACGAAAACAAGACGATTACCCCCAAGATCGAAGAAGTTCGAATTGAATTGGAAGACATTGAAGTTCTCAAGCCGCGAATCATTGAAGCCGATGGAAGTCCGCGAAATGATTTTTATCCCATGGAAGCACGCATGCGAAACCGAACGTATTCGGCTCCATTATTTTTGACGATGCGCTTGCTGCGGAGAGACGTTGAACAAGATGTGAAAAAGACGTACATCGGCGAATTGCCCGTGATGTTGAAATCAAAATTGTGCCACTTGCAAGGAAAGACGAATGAAGAATTAATCTCGATGGGGGAAGACCCCATGGACTTCGGCGGATACTTTGTAATTAACGGAAGCGAAAAAGCGTTGACCGCGCAGGAAGTTTTGTCCTCAGACCGAATTCTCATCACCGAATCGGCGGACGACAAAACAAGTGCGGAAGTTATCTCCACGAAGGGAGCATTCAAAGGACGCGTACGTGTTACGCGTGCAAAGGACGGAATTCTTTCGGTTTCATTCCCCGCCTCGCCGAGAAAGTTGCGATTGTTCGTGCTGTTGAAAGCCCTCGGACTCAAGAATGAAAAAGAAATCACGGAAGCCTTTCCTGCGCTGAATGAAATTGCCAACGATGTTATCATCAACATGGAAGCCATGGACGTTAAGGATGAGGAAGAAGCACTCGACCGAATAGGTAAATACGTTGCCCCCGGACAAGTCATCGACTATCGTTTACGAAGAGCGCAAGAAGTCATCGACGCGTTCTTGCTGCCGCATATTGGAAACGTCAAAGAAGATCGACGCGCCAAGGCGTACTTCCTCACCACCATGGCCACGCGAGCCATTGAACGAGCGAATGGATTGCGCGGACAGGACGATAAGGACCATTACGCGAATAAGCGATTGGAACTCTCGGGAAAACTCATGGAGCACCTCTTCAGACATTCGTTCAAATATTTCATCAAGGATTTGACATTCCAAATCGACCGAACGGTTACACGAAGACGAAAGTTGAATATCTCAACCGTTGTTCGCCCCGGTGCGGTTACCGAACGAATCTTGTTTGGAATGAGCACGGGAAATTGGATAGGCCGTTCAACGGGAGTGTCGCGCTTCATGGACCGCGTGAATTACTTGGGTCCTTTAACGGAATTCCGTAAAGTCAAATCGCCGTTGAACAAAAATCGTGAACTGTATGAGGCTCGTGATGTGCATGGGACGCATTGGGGGAGACTTTGCTGCATTGAAACGCCAGATGGACCGCAATGTGGACTTGTCAAGAATTTAGGATTGTTCTCCGACGTGACGCAGGATGTCAAGCCGGAGCCCGTGGAAAAAATGCTGAAAGGAATGGACGTGTATTTGAAGTAAACTTTTTAGGAAACCAAGCAAACGATGTTTGCAGGCATCGTAAACTTTGTTTACAATGAAGTTTAATCAAAAAAGGAAAAAAAATTGGAGAAAAAAAGGAGGGATGAAAAACATGACTGCGCAGGAAGGAAAGGTGTTCGTAAATGGAAAGCTCGTCGGCTTTCACAAGGACATTCACAAACTTACGAAAGACTTGATCAACAAGCGCCGCGCCGGAAAAATAGATCCGCATGTCAACATCGCCCTGCACGAAGACAATTTTGAATTGTACGTGAACACGGACTCTGGTCGTGTCCAACGACCAGTAATTGTTGTCGAGGGCGGAAAGTCACGTGTAACAAAGGAAATTGTCAAACAAATCAAAGACGGAAAATTGACGTGGAATGACTTGGTCAACCAAGGATTCGTAGAATATTTGGATGCGGAAGAAGAAGAGACCACGCAGATTGCATTGCGCGAAGAAGATATTACCCCCCGCACAACGCATTTGGAAATCAATCCCATGGGAATCTTCTCGGTCATTTCATCCATGATTCCATTCTTGGAACACAACTTGGCTGGAAAGACATTGCATGGCGCCAAAGTGTTCAAACAAGCATTGGGAATTCCTTCCGCAAACTACAACCTGCGCACGGACACGGAATCGTATCTTTTGTATTACCCTCAGCGCGAGCTTGTTCGCACGAAGACGCTTGATTTTTTGAACACCGACCAACGACCGATGGTGCAGAATTTTGTCGTCGCGATTATGCCCTACATGGGATTCAACGTGCTTGATTCAGTCGTGCTCAACAAGGGCGCGGTTGACCGAGGACTCGGACGCGCTGCATACTTTCGCAATTATGAGAGCGAAGAAACGCGCTACCCGGGCGGACAAGTGGACAAGTTTGAAATCCCCGCGGAAGATGCGGTAGGTCATTTAGGTGAAGACCCTTACAAGCGACTTGGAATTGACGGCCTCGCCGAATTAGAAACATTTGTCTCGGACAAAGACGTTATCATTGGAAAAACTTCCCCTCCGCGATTCTTAGAAGAAATTACGGAATTTGGAGTCATTCAAGAAAAGAGACGTGAAGCCTCACTGTTTCCCCGCAAAGGAAAACCCGGAACGGTTGACCGCGTCGTGCTCACGGAGGGAACATCCGGTGCGCGCATCGCCAAAGTGAAAGTCCGATCATGCATGGTCCCCGAGCCCGGAGACAAGTTTGCCTCTAAACATGGACAGAAAGGAGTTTTGGGAGCGATTGTGCCCGAAGAAGATATGCCTTTCACCGAAAACGGCGTGCGTCCGGACTTAATTTTGAATCCGCACGCGATCCCCACACGAATGACCGTTGGACACATGCTCGAAATGCTCACCGGGAAAGCCGCGGCATTGGGCGGACACACGATTGACGGAACACCCTTCAATGAGGACCCCGTGGAAGACTCGAAGAAAATTTTGGAACAATATGGCTTTCGAAGCGATGGAAAAGAGGCCTTCTATGACGGGAGAACGGGAAAGAAAATTGAAGGAGAAATATACACCGGAGTCATCGCTTACCGAAGACTCTTCCACATGGTGGCGCACAAGCTGCAAGCCCGCTCCCGCGGACCGGTGCAGATTCTTACACGCCAGCCTACGGAAGGAAAGGAAAAGGAAGGCGGACTGCGATTCGGTGAAATGGAAGGAGAAACACTCGTTGGACACGGCGCAGCGATGCTGCTCCAAGAAAAGTTCATTGATGATTCGGACAAGGTCACGGAGTTAGTCTGTGAAAACTGCGGAATCATTGCGGTGAACGACCAGATTCGCAAAAAACGATATTGCCCGATGTGCGAGAGTTCGCAAGTCTATCCGGTGCAGATGTCGTACGGATTCAAATTGCTGTTAGATGAATTGAAAGCCTTGGGAATCTATCCCAAATTGAAATTGATGGACCGAGCGTAAGGAGATAGGGAGGGAAAAACACCATGTTATTGAAAAAAATCCAACTGATTGAATTTGGCGTCCTGTCTCCAGAGCAAGCGCGAAAAATGTCAGCCATCGAAATCAAATCCCCTGAAACGTACGATAAAGACGGTTACCCCATGGAAGGCGGACTCATGGACCCGCACTTGGGAGTGATTAATCCCTCTTTACGATGTAAAACCTGCGGACAAAAAATGAAGCAGTGCCCCGGACACTTCGGCTCGCTCGAGCTGGTGCGGCCGGTCTCGCATCCTAAATTCACCAACAAGTTAGAAGAATTGCTGCACGCCACGTGCCGCGACTGCGGAAAAATTGCATTGAAGGATGAGACATTGGAGGATTTCAAAAAATCCATTGAACGCTTAGACAAAGAAGAAGCGGTGAAGCTGCTCGTCAAGAAGACGAAGACGAAGCGCAAGTGCCCCCACTGCGGTGCGGCCCGCCCCGAAGTGTTGTTGGACAAGCCCACGAATTTTTACTTGGACAAAGATCGCCTTTACCCTAGTCAAATTCGCGAATGGGTCGAGAAAATCGCCGAAGAAGACTTGAAATTATTCGGCTACGACCTTACTCGTTTACGTCCGGAATGGTTCATCATGACCGTGCTGCAAGTCCCGCCCATTACGATTCGCCCGTCCATCACATTGGAATCGGGAATAAAGTCCGAAGATGACCTTACCCACAAACTCGTTGATGTGATTCGCATCAACATGCGACTCAAGGACAACATCGATGCGGGTGCGCCGCAACTCATCATCGAAGACTTGTGGGACTTGCTGCAGTACCACATCACGACATACTTCGACAACGACACCGCGGGCGTGCCTCCTGCGAAGCACCGCTCCGGACGCTCGCTGCGCACGCTGCTGCAGCGATTGAAAGGAAAGAAAGGACGTTTCCGATACAACTTGACAGGAAAGCGAGTCAATTACGCGGCACGTTCAACGATTATCCCCGATCCTTATTTGTCCATTAACCAAGTTGGAGTGCCGGAACCTATCGCCAACAACTTGACCGTACCTGAGTACGTGACCGAATGGAACATTGAAGAGATGAAGAAGTTCATCAAGAAGGGCGACCGCGTGGTTTACATTACGAAACCAAACGGACTGCGAAAAAAAGTCACGGAACTCAACAAGAAAGAAGTCACGGACGAACTTGAAATTGGGAGCAAAGTCGAACGAATGCTGCAAGACGGCGACATCGTGCTGTTCAACCGACAGCCCTCCTTACATCGCTTGTCCATGCTTGCGCACGAAGTCAAAGTCGTGCCCAACAAGGCCATCCGAATGAATCCAATGGTCTGCAAACCCTACAACGCTGACTTCGATGGAGATGAAATGAACATTCACGTTCCGCAGACGCAGGAAGGAATTTCCGAAGCGCGCGAACTCATGTTTGTGGAAAACCAAGTCATTTCCCCCCGGCACGGACAGCCTGTTATTGGCGGGCAGGAAGATGACATGACAGGATTATTCATCCTGACGATGGACCAAACAGAGTTCACGAAGGAAGAAGCGATGCACTATCTGTACAACATGGGTGTGACGGAACTTCCCGAGGCGGACCGCGGGAAAAAATACTCTGGAAAACTCATCTATTCACAGGCGCTTCCCGCGAAACTGAACGTGGAATACTCCAACAACACCGCCCGCCTGCTTAAAGTCGCCAAACTTCCCCGCGAAGGAAATGAAACGCTTTACAAAGATGGTGATGTGAGAATTGAAGACGGAAAACTCGTGCAGGGAATCGTTGATTCATCCTCGGCACTCGTGGAGAGTATTCTGCGCAATTACACCCCTCATGAGTTGGAGCAATACTATTCACGCATGGCCCACGTCACGCACGAGCTGCTC
This sequence comes from uncultured archaeon, assembly GCA_964363635.1. Classification (GTDB taxonomy): domain Archaea; phylum Iainarchaeota; class Iainarchaeia; order Iainarchaeales; family VGJJ01; genus VGJJ01. Next base: position 18,094 of record CAYIIU010000004.1, on the reverse strand, counting down.
ACGACGAAAGGTCTGACGATTAGCATCGCCGAATTCGAAAACACGCCCGAGTTGGACAAGGTCCGCGAAGAAGCATTGGAAGAAGAAATACGTGAGGGGACTGAATTAGCTGAGAAGTTCGCCGCTGGAAAGCTTGAACCGCTGCCTGGACGTACAACGGTGGAGAGTTTTGAACTCATGATGGTTCGCTTAGGCGCCAAGTCAAAGGCAAAATTCCAATCGAAGTTGGGAGAGTACAAAATAAAGAAGCTCTTCGACTCGAAACGACCCACGCTTGATACGATGCCCATTATTGTCTCAGGTGGACGCGGAAGCATGCTGAATTTGACCAACATGTCCGGATTCTGGGGGCAAATCTCGGTGCGAACGGGACGACCAAAAAAGGGATACACGGGACGCTTAATCGCGTTGAACGAGAAGAACGACCTCGCCCCCAAAGCGGGTGGATTCGTTTCGTCTAACTTTCTGCAGGGAATGACCCCCACGGAATACTTCATGCACTCCATGGGAGGCCGTCAAGGAGAAGTGGACACGGGCGTTGCGACGAAAGTATCGGGATATTTATACCGGCGGCTCGCTAATTCACTGAAAGATTTGCACGTGGCGAACGATGAAACCGTTCGAACGGCGAATAAAGATGTGGTGCAGTTCCGCTATGGTGAAGATGGTGTCTTCCCCGCACGCACGAGCGGCGGAAACTTCGCGAACATGGATGAGATCATTCGAGACATGAAGCGAAAAGAAATCAAGGGGAAAAAGTAAAACAAACTTTTTAGGAAAAAGTTTGATCAAAAAGGAAAATCAAAAAATGGATTAAAAACGGAGGGATGATGTATGGCGATGGAACAAGATATTTCAAATACGGAAAATTTCGATGCGACGCAGCACGCGGATGAAGTCGAGTTCGTCGACCACGTCGCCAAATACGGAATCCCGCGCAAGGCATATGAAGACGCTCAACGATTGTCATTGGAAATGAATTTGACGGACGATCAATTTACGCAGCTCACGGAAGAATTGAAGAAAAGATATCAGCACGCCAAGGCAGAACCCGGCGAATCGGTTGGAATCATCGCCGCGCAATCCTTGGGAGAACCGGGAACACAGCTCACCCTGCGAACGAAGCACTACGCAGGAGCGGCAGAAGTTTCTGTGGGAAGCGGAATTCAACGCGTGGAAGAAATTGTGGATGGCCGAGCGAAAGCAAAATACCCTACGATGACGGTCTATTTTTCCGAAAGCGAATTGCGTTCGAGCAAAGAAGAAGCGCGAAAGTTCGCCGCCTCATTAGTTGACCTGCGGCTCTCGGATGTCATGCACTTCAAAGAGAATTACAACAGGAAATCATTCGATGTGATTCCGAATGACTATGAAATCAAAGACAAAGGATTAGATGAACAAGCGCTACTGAAGAAAGTTTCGGACAAATTGAAATTGAAAAATCACCCAATCAAAGAAGGCGGATTGCGCTTCACATTTGACGATGCGGAAGGAATTCTCAAACTCCGAAAGGGATTAATCAAACTCATGCAAACACGCCTGCAGGGCGTCCGCGGAATTGACAAAGCAATCGTTTTGGAAGAAAACGGCGAATTCATCGTCAAAACAACCGGCTCCAATTTGAAAAGCATGCTCAAGATGAAAGAAGTTGACTCGACTCGAACCACTACGAATGATGTGAAGGAAATTTCAAAAGTATTGGGAGTAGAATCCGGCCGCGCATCGATTGTGTTCGAATTGCACAAAGTTTTGGTAGAGAATGGAATTAATGTGGATTTGCGACACATCCTCTTGCTTGCGGACACGATGACATTCGATGGGGAAATCCGCGGAATCGTGCGAACAGGAATCACGCGAAAGAAAAGCTCTCCGTTTGCACGAGCATCCTTCGAAGAAACGTCCAAACACTTGCTCGACGCCGCATTCTTCGGCGAAAAAGAGAACTTGCAGGGTGTCGTGGAAAACATCATCGTGGGGCAACCCATCAAGGTTGGAACGGGCGTGGTTGATTTGGTGATGAAGCAAAACTAATTGCTCTCCGCCTTAATCGCCCCAATTATTTTCATTCGTTCAAGAAATGGGTCAGTCGATCAATGACATTTTGAACGCAGCTATCACGAATTGTTCCAATCTTATACAAAATAACAGAATAGTCGACGGTAAATGGTTTGTTGGAACGAATGAAGTTAGTAGGATTGGTTAGGCTTCCTTCCCGAAAATCGGTATTGCTTAAACCAATGCAATACAAATCCTTTTGTATTTGTGTCGTGATGGGGCAAACAATATAATCTCTCTCGATTGGTTTGGAGATGATGACGGCTGGCCGCCGCTTGGCCTCTTTCAAATTAGTATAAGGATATGGCATGACAACCACATCCCCTCTTACAAATTTTTCCATGCCTCATCCTCTTCCGGCCGGTCCCAAAGTTTAGCCAGCGATTTATGGGACAGCAAATAACTTGACATATCCGCGTCCATGAGCTGGGTTTCCATCTTTTGAATCATTTTTTCTATCTGTCCTAACACGACGGGCAGGTGTTTGATTCCATCCAATTCCGTGTAGTGCCCTTTCGCGTGTTCCATCTTCGTTTCCGCGCCGAGCTTTTGCTTGAATGTTTTTTCTTCTTCGGTGTACACGTATGGGTCGTCGTCGGAAAACAAGCAGAAGAATTTTTTCGCATGCACTTTAGCAAGTTCCCATGGAAGCGGCATTTCCACCCATGGGCGGCCGGTCGCAATATCTTCTTCCGTGTCTTCATCAGTGGGTTTGAGTTTGGTCCATGGCGCGACTAAAACCACGCCGCCCGCGACTTCATTATTGGGAATGTGGGGGAGGTAGCGCAAAATCGTTTGACATCCGATGGAATGCCCCACGAAAAAGGTGCTTTCATCCACTTTACCTGCCACTTTTGAAAGAGCAGCAATCCACGTTTGAATTGTTGGATGATTGGGGTCGGGCATTTTGGGAACGATAACCGAATGCCCTTTGGCGTCCAGTTCTTTCTTCAACCAAGGATACCAATCCCCGTTTGGGTTTCCTTGCCAGCGGTGAACGATGATGATGTGCGCCATGTTTTCTATTCTCTTTTTGCCTGTTTAAAGGTTTGCAGGGCTTGATTTAAACTCGTTTTTTTCTTTTTTTCCAAAAACGCTGTTTCTTTCTGCAAGTCTTCTACTGAATACTCGGACTTAAACCCGCTTTTCACTAAGAATGACTGCATGTCCCACATGCTTATCCCTGCTTCATCGGCTGCTCCGCTCATGGTTGTTTTTCCACTCTTATATCTTTCAGCAGCCATTCGTGTGATGTAGCTTTGGTAGCCCTCTTCTAATAATTTTCGCATGGCCGTAGAACGGTCCACTCGTTCATGTTGGCATACTACATCTACTTTTGCCATTAATTTATCGTCTACTCGTATTCCAACCGCTTGCGATTCACTCATTTGCTCACCTCTATGAACACTTGGTCAATAACATTTGAACTGAACCACCCTATTTTTCGCAATAGTATAATGGATTGTTTAGCCTTCTCTTGAGATATTTTTTCGTGCTGGAAAAGATGTAAAATGATACTGGGTGTTCCGATTAAGTTTAGTTCCAGCATATCTTTTTTCGTACGAACATTATCATCATCCGTCGCTAACACATCCGCTTTTTCCTGCCAATACAATGCAACCGACTCCGCTTCTCCGCCGAATATGTTAAACTGATTGGCCTTTGCTGTTAATTTCTTATCCGCTTCTTTAACCTGAATTTTGCCCTTTTTTATCAATGCATCAATTAGAAGCGCGTCGGCATATTTTTCTTTCAATGATGGGGAGGTTGTTTCTTCCATTACTTTAGGGGGAATAATCACATATCCAAAATGGTCGCAGCTAGCTTCGAGAATCGTTGCTTTAGCTAAATGAATGAGAATCATTGCATCTTTGATAAGAATAGTCATCTGTAATACATTGTGCACAATGTATAATTTAATGGTTTGCTTGGTGCATCGCCATGGTGGCTCATTTATATGCCTTTTCCAGTGGTTTGAGGTATAGACCAGCGATTCTGAGAAGCGACCTTAGGAGGGAAGCGGAGTATGGATCATGCAGAAGCAGGAAAGGAAATCCGCCGTGCGGTTGACACGGGAAAAGTGCTGTTTGGCACGAAAGAAAGCCTCTATTCTCTGAAACACGGCGACGGATTGCTGCTCGTGGTCACTAAAAACGCCCCCACGCTCGACTTGGAAGAAATGGCCCATATTGCAACGTTGGCCAACGTTCCGTTGTACAAATTCGCGGGAAACGGACTTGAACTCGGAAACGTGTGCGGAAAACCGTATGTTATTTCCACGTTACTTGTAACAAACGAAGGAAAGAGTAAAGTGCTGCAATTAGGCGACGCCGCCGCTCAAGCAGCGGATGCGGTTGCAACGGAAAGCACGAAAAAAGGGAGAAAGAAACGCGCATGAGGGGATTTTGATTGAACTTTTCTGAAAAGTTCATTGAAGGTCTTTATAATCCTTAGCGATGCAACAACTACTATCACATGGTGAAAAACGAATGGCTCTAGGTGAATTCGCAGCTCGACAATTGGAAGACAAGCGCTCCAAATGGCGGATGAAAGATCCGTACCACAAACGCCGCGTTCTACGACTGCGCGAGAAGTATGACCCTTTAGAAGGAGCGCCGCAAGGAAAGGCCATTGTCCTCGAAAAACGAGGAGTCACTCAAAAGCAGCCGCACTCGGGAATCATGAAATGTGTTGCACCGGACACGCAAGTCCAGTTGTGGGATGGGTGCCAAACCACGATTGAAAAATTGGAAACTAATTGGGAAACGATGCGAATCGCGACTTATGATACTGGGGAAAAAGGACTCGAAAGTACCTCAATGATGGATTATTTTTCCATTGTCCCAGAAGAAGAGCAGAAGAGAGTGTACAAAGTTGTTACAAAAGAAACGGGGAGAACGCTTGTTGCGAGTGAAGATCATCCATTCTACACGACAAAAGGAAAAATTCCTTTATCGAATGTTTTGATTGGAGACAAAGTAGTCGTCATGCCCGGAAATCCTATTGCATTTGAAAATAAGAACATGGAAGTGTTATCCGAAAAGCTACTCCAAAAAAACATTCCTGTCCAAGCAAATGCCAAACGAATGATAGTGGAATTGAACAATAAACAATTATTGCCATTAACCACGCGCTCGCCTAAACTGGCCGGAATCACTCGACTAGTAGGTCACTTGTTTGGAGACGGATGTTTATACATTGGAAAAAACAAAAAGGGGCAAGTATTAGCACAAGTGATTTGCACGGGGAATCCTGAGGATTTGGCTGAAATTAGGAAAGAGCTAATTTATTTAGGTTTCAATGCTGGAAAACTCATTTCACAAAAGAGAGAAAGCATTGTTCAAACATCAAAAGGTCAGCGAACGATTTCGGGAATCTCTCATAAAATTGTTGTCCCATCTATCGCTCTCGCATGTTTGGTTAACGCATTAGGCGTGCCTAGCGGCGACAAGGCGGGTCAATCATACGCTGTTCCAGTATGGGTTATGAATGGGCCCAAATGGATCAAGGAAGAATTTCTGGCCGCTTATTTCGGAAGCGAGTTAGAACGACCCCGTACACAAGATGGGGATAAAACATTCAACCCACCCGTTCTTCCACTAAATAAAGTAGAAATAAACGTTGAAAGCGGAAAAGCATTCTTGAAACAAATCCAAGAATTGCTGAAAGAATTCGGCGTTAAATCAGAAAAAATTATGGTTTCAGAAGGTGCTTATCGCAAGAATGGAGATAAAACAATTGCCCTGCGTATGGGAATACCATCCCATCACCAAAATTTAGTTCGCTTGTTTGGAAGTATTGGCTATCGTTACAGCAAAGAAAAAGCGGCTCGTGCAAGATACGCTACACAGTATCTAACCATGACCGGGCAAAATAATGACATTATTCGTAAAGCATTTAGTGTATGCCAAATACTTCGAAAAGAGGGAAAGTCCATTCGAAATATTGCCGCTATTTTGAAAGAAAAGGGGTTCCCTGTTACGCAAGGAGCCGTTAACTATTGGGTTTCGCACGGCGTAAAAAATACTCAAAAATTAGGCACCACTAAGAAAAGCACGACTACTTTCACTCGATTCATTGAACAAAACGCCAATGGACTACAAGACGGATTGATGTGGGAAACCATCCAATCCATCGAACCTACTCATGCGCCAAAATTATTGGATTTAACCACACAAAGCGAAAATCATAATTTTTTTGCCAATGGTTTTTTGACTGGAAACTGTGTCCGCGTACAATTAATCAAAAACGGTAAACAAGTCACCGCCTTTTGTCCACGGGATGGTGCAATCAAGTTCGTGGATGAACACGATGAAGTCATCATCGAAGGGATTGGAGGGAGCCAAGGCGGTCCGTATGGGTCCCAGTGGGGAGTCAAATACCGCGTGACGCACGTGAACGGACAATCGTTGGAAATGCTCCGCACGGGAAAGAAAGAGAAGGTCAAGCGATAATTGTTGTGAGTGGGATGATGATTATGGAAACAAAAGTTTTTGGAAAATGGGACGTGTCTGGAGTCACGATGAAGGATCAAACCCTCGTGCGACAGATTTCACTCAACGCCAAAATGGTCCCGCACACATTCGGAAAAGGTGCCGGTTCGGCGTACGGAAAAGAAAAAATAAACATTGTCGAACGACTCGTGAACAAGGTTATGCGCTCCGGACAAGGAAAACGCAAACTCTCCGGTAAGTACATCCGCGGACGCGGTTCGTGCGGAAAGAAATTGCAAGCGATGCGAATCGTGGAAGGGGCATTTGACATTGTCTACGCTCAAACCAAAGAAAATCCCATTCAAATCCTCGTTCGAGCGGTTGAAAACGCCGCCCCGCGCGAAGACGTTACACGATTGAAGAAAGGCGGAGTCGCGTACTCGCAAGCTGTGGATGTCGCGCCCATGAAACGAGTCGATGAATCGGTGAAAAACATCGCCCTCGCGGGTTTTTATGGGAGCTTCAACAACAACACGAGCGCCTCGGAAGCCTTAGCGAAAGAACTCGTTCAAGCCGCCAAAGACGACAACAACGCCATGTCAATCAAGCGCAGAAACGAAGTCGAACGAATAGCATTGGCCTCGCGATAGCGGTTTAACCTCTTTTGGGGTCTCGCACAAGGCCCCTTTCGTGGAAAACTTTTTAACTATCGAGAGCTTGAATCCTTTGGAGGAATAATGTTATGAATCGATACCAAGTCTATACGATTTTGATGGTTGTTGCCATCGCAGCGTTTGCCACCCTAGCAGCTGCGAGCGCAGGCGGCGCTGGAGGGGACACGGGTGTGGGATCACTTCCTTTTGTTTGAGCATAGATCTAACATTCTGTTCTAGTATGGCAGCGCGTGCGCTGCTCTTTTTCTATTTTTTTTCATTCGAACTTTTTAGAAAAAAGTTCGATCAAAAAGGTCGGATACCTCGCCCTTTAGGCCGGGGAGGAGGTCATTTTCTGTCTAGCGTGTATTTTTTATATGACGAAGGTTTCGTCTTCCTCATGCCGCGAAGGTTTCATCCGAATATGCGGATTAGGAAGGGTAACATTCGAACCCTGTTTGAGCGCGTTCTTTCCTCCAAAGAAGAGATTCCACTTTCCGATAAAGTATCCCAATTGTATAAGAGTGGACTGCTGGTTTCCCATGGGGCCGAATATGCCATTACCCCATTGGGAATGTTTGAATTATTGAAGCATCCGAACCAAGCACGAAGAGGAAGATCCACTCCCGTTCCCGCGTTAAAAGAGTTGAAGACTAAATCGACTGAAATGACTTATTGGATGAACATGTGCGATGAACTTGGTGACTTTTTGCTAAAGCGAAAGAAGCATTATTTCTATGTTGCTAAAAGTGGTAAGACTAAAAGAGAAGTAAACCGCGAAATCGCTTTAGTACTTCGTGCCTATGCAAATGAAATGAGTTCACAGCAGATTCGGTTGTCTAACGAAAAACAAAGTCTTAAAGGCCCCGCCAGAGGTGCTGTCTTAGTCGAGATGCGCCAACTGCGCAATCTATGGACCATTATTTCGTATGCGGCTGATCGTCTGGACCCGCCGCGCGGCTCCCGTCCATTTGTACAAGCCCCATTTACCTGATGTTTTTTCAAAAGACTGATCCACTCGCTCGCTTTAAAAACGTTCTTCCGGGCTTTTAGGTATGTTTCCATGCCAAATGGGCATGTTTGCTCGTTGAGCGGAGATGTGATTTAGGATGGGTCGAAAAGAAGAAATGGCAAGCGCGGCGCAGAAGCTGATGAGCACCCAGCAGGATGTCCGCAATTTGGGAATTGTTGCGCATATAGATCACGGAAAAACCACATTAAGTGACAACCTCATCGCGGCAGCTGGACTAATCAACAAAGAATTGGCTGGAAAGCAGCAGTTCATGGATTTTGAAGACCAAGAACAGGACCGCGGAATCACCATCAATGCGGCCAACATCTCACTTGTTCCCACTGTTTTTGGAAAACAATATTTGCTCAACCTGATTGACACGCCCGGACACGTGGACTTCGGAGGAGAAGTCATCCGCGCCATGCGTGCAGTGGATGGAGTTATTCTGGTGGTTGACGCGGTTGAAGGGGTCATGCCTCAAACCGAAACGGTTATCCGCCAAGCGCTTCGAGAGAATGTGAAGCCTATTTTATTCATCAACAAAGTGGACCGCTTGATCAACGAATTGCAAGTGGACGAAGCCGAGATGCAAAAACGCTTCGTGAAAACAATCACGCACGTCAATAATTTGATTCGCAAGAGCGCTCCTCCCGGGAGAGAAGAAACATGGCTCGTGAACCCGGGAAAAGGAAGCGTTTGCTTCGGTTCGGCGTACAACCATTGGGCAGTGTCAATCACCTCGATGGGTCGTACGGGAATCAATTTCAAACAAGTGTACGATTTGATGAAAAACGACAAGCAAAAAGAATTGTCGCAAAAATCTCCGCTCGAAGACACCATCTTTGAAGCGATTGTTACACACCTGCCCAACCCCACGGAAGCGCAGAAATACCGCACGCCGGTTATTTGGACGGGAGAACAGGACAGCGAAATTGGAAAATCCATGATTGCGTGCAACCCGCTCGGACCGGTTGCGATGATGGTCACAGATGTATCCGTTGATCCGCACGCCGGAGACATCGCAACGGGACGCGTGTACTCAGGAACGCTCAAAAAAGGCGTTAAAGTGAAATTAATTGGATTGCAAAAAGAAGCCCAAATCAACCGCGTGGGCGTCTACATGGGGCCCGAATTCGTGGAAGTCGAATCCATTCCTGCGGGAAGTATTGGGGCCATTGTGGGACTGCGCGAAGCATTCGCCGGACAAACCGTTTCCGAACTTGAAATGAGGGAATTTGAATCGTTCAAAACAAATGTGGAGCCGGTTATTACCGTGTCAATTGAAGCCAAGCAGACGAAAGACTTGCCTAAATTGATTGAAGTGATTCGCCAGTTGACCAAAGAAGACCCCAATCTTCGCGCGTCCATCAACCAAACCACCGGAGAACATTTGCTTTCAGGAATGGGAGAATTGCACCTTGAAATTAATCAATACCGAATCGAGAAAACGCACGGCGTTGGAATTACCGTTTCGCCGCCAATCGTAGTGTATCATGAGACAATTACAGGAGAGTCTCCCGAGTTAGAGGGAAAATCCCCCAACAAGCACAACAAATTGCTCATGATGGTGGAACCCATTTCCAAAGAAATCCAGAACAAACTTATCGAGAATAAAGTGCAGGGAAAAGTCAAGATGAAAGATAAGGATTGGATCGAAAAGTTCCAGAATGCGGGAATTGACATTGATGAGTCCAAGAAGATTTGGGCGATTGAAAACTACAATCTTTTGGTGGACGGAACAAAGGGTATTCAAGCCTTGCATGAAATTCGCGAACTCGTTATTCAGGGATTCCAAGAAGCCATGAAGCAAGGACCTCTCGCCAAAGAAGAAGTGCACGGCGTGAAAGTTACATTAACGGATGCAAAATTACATGAGGATGCCATCCACCGCGGCCCCTCGCAGATTATCCCGGTCGTGTCGCGCACAATCTATGCGTGTATGCTCGCCGCCAAAGCGGTATTAGAGGAGCCCAAACAACTGCTCTCTATTACCACTCCGGAAGATTACTTGGGCGCGGTTTCGAAAGAGTTGCAGCAGCGGCGCACGCAGATTACTGAAATAAAAAATGATGGAGACGCCACCATTATTATCGGCCTCGCCCCCGTGAAGGAACTGATTGGATTCTCTCAAGCCATCCGCGGTGCCGCGCAAGGACGCGTCATTTGGACTGCTGAATATCATGGTTATGAGATTTTGCCCCCTGAATTGCAGCGCAAAACTATTGAAGAGATTCGCAAGCGGAAGGGAATGGACTTGGAAGTAAAGCACTTCAGCTTCTTCTTAGAATAAAAATACTATTTTGATGACGGAGGAGGGATTCCTCCCCGTTTTTTTCTCCCGCGTTTTTTTCATCGCCGCATCTTCTGTTTCCGCGCTCGCTTATAAAGTAGAATACTGTTTTCGGCGCATGGAAACCCCCCCTCTTCCACGGAAGGCGCAAGGTTCGCTCGAATACCTGCTCCTCATCGCGGGAGCAGTGCTCATCTCCGTGGTCATTCTCCTGCTCATTTTTGCCACGTCCGATCAAGGAAATGCCATTCTGGACCAGAAGCTAATCGATTATTCTACTCTAACCAACAGCGCCTTTTCAGGCGGCCCCCCCGGCCCACCTGCGTGCGGAAATGGAATATGTGAACCGCCGGGAGAGAACCCATCATCATGTCTAGGGGACTGTCCACCACCATCAAGTGTTTGCGGGGATGGACAAATAACGGGAACGGAGTTTTGCGATAAGAGTAATAATGCCGGCTGCACGTCTCCCTACACGTGCAATGCGATATGCACCGCGTGCGTGCCCCCCGCTCCACCCGGAGGGCAAATTGTTTGCGGAAACAACTTGTGCGAGTCCGGGGAGACATGCAACTCCTGCGATTATGATTGCGGTTCGTGTTCGGGCGGAGGAGGCTATTGCGGCGACGCCACGTGTCAATCGAGCGAATCCTGCGCCACATGTTCGGGAGACTGCGGCTGCCCGGGCTTGCCAGTAGTCAGTTTCGTGGCCCCCACTCCGGATGCCACGGCACGCGAAGATGCACTCGCTCCCGAGAATGGAAAACTGACCATTACGCGCACGGGAAGCACGGTGAATGCGCTGGATGTTTACATTGACCCCAACACGGGAACGGCTGCGAATGGAATCGATTTTCTGTTAGTGCCTGCTATGGTCACTATTCCCCCCGGATCGGGAACCATTGACATTGATATTGCTCCACTGGATGATAGTTTGAGTGAGGGCGTGGAGAACGCACTCGTACTCATTTTGGGTTCAGGGGCGACACCCACCTATGTTGTTGGAGATCCGTCCTCGGACTTTGTACAAATCATTGATGATGAATCACCACCCCCCGAAACGGTGACCATCACGGTTGCGGATGCCGATGCGGATGAAGAAAACGCAGCTGGGGACAAAGGAATACTCACGATTACACGAAGCATGGGGACGCCGGCGCAATTCAATGCCGATTTAGTAGTACAAATCGACGTGACAGGTTTTGCTACTAACGGAACGGACTATCAACTCATCGCCTCTCCCGTGACTATTCTAGGGGGCGCATTATCCGTGGATGTAGACGTGATTCCCATTAATGATGGCTCCGATGAAGGAGACGAATCGGTGGATGCGGCCATTCTGCCGGATGCCCTGTACACGATTGGAAGCACGGGAAATGGAACAGTAGTCATTCATGATAACGACCCTCCCGCCCCCCCGCAACTGCCTATTGTGACATTGACGGAAATCGACATTGCGGCAGCGGAAGAAGGTAACGCGCCCGGCAAATTGAGGATTAGGCGCAGCGTCGGGAGCCCCAATGCATTATCCGTGTTCATCGATTGGAGCGGGACCGCTCTCAATAATGGATTGGATTATCCGATACTTCCTAACCCCGTCATTATTCCCTCGAATGCGCTGGTGAAGGACGTGGATATTATTCCCATTGATGATGGTGACATCGAAGGGAGCGAAACGGTAATCGGACAAATTGCAATAGACGCTGCGTACACGATTGGAAGCCCTTCAAACGGAACAATAATCATCGCCGACAATGATTCACCGCCCATTGTCACATTAACAGCGGTAGACAATTTGGCCGCCGAGCAAAACAATGAAATAGGGCGATTCAGGATTACACGCAATGTCCCGAGTCCGAACGCATTAACCCTATCAGTGAACTGGAGCGGCACGGCTCCTAATAATGGGGGGGATTATCCGATACTTCCCAACCCCATAATTATTCCTGCTGCCTTACCTTTTGTGGAAGTGGATGTAGTGCCTGTCGATGATTCAGACATCGAAGGAAACGAAACCGTTATCGGACAAATCGTGGCGAATCCTGCGTACACTATTGGAAGTCCATCTAACGACACGATTACTATTCAAGACAATGACTTTGGTCCTCCCTCCGCGGACTTGTGCACCAACTACAATACTTCGGATGTGGGCAAACCTAGTAGTTTTCCTTCCCATCCCTCCATCTTCCAAGAAAATTGGACCCATCGCAGGGTTCTCAACCCGGCTACGGATATTGACATTGGGCCCCTTTCTCAAGGACACAACAACACGTCTCTTGTCAACGCGTTTAACTCCGCGGCGTGCGGCTCCACCATTGTTGTACATACATTATCATCTGCCGAAAGCCAAACACTCACTCTGACTACTAACAAGAATTGCGAAACTCCCGTCCTCAACCCTATTCACATTTATTTCGCGACGCCCAACACGATCATCGCCGCGCCGGCAACATATCCGGGCGGGGGAGCATGGGCAGGAGACGTGATTCTCATCAACAACGTTAGAGGATTGGTTATTGATGGAATGAACAATCTCAAAGTCTCTTCTCCCGTGAGTAATCCGCGTTCCGTGGTGTTCATTGGAGCCAATTCTCCTTTTGGAGGAGTGGACGCGACCCATCGTATTGTGATGAAAAACTTGGAAGTAGACGGCGGAGCATACGGGCCCGGAAATGGGGGGGCCAAATGGGGAGTATTTGGAGAGAACAACACCGACACGGGATTCTGCAACTTAAATGTGCACAATATCCGCAACGAACACGGATTCTATTTCCATCATGTGGATGGATACTTCGAGGTCGTTAAAACAAAAGTTGATACCATTGGGAGGTCATGCTTCCAAGTTCGATTTGATGGAGTGGGGCACCCCAATGCAAAATTTATCTTAGCCGACAATGAGTGCACCAACTCCTGTACCTCTGCCGCATTCACGCTCGATGATGCTAGTGGAACGTGGTGGGTTCATGGAAACAGAGCGCGCAAAATCACTCAAGGAATTGTTTCCATTGACTCATACAATCCGAATAGTCTATATGTAACCACTCAAGCAGCACTCGATCATCGTGATGGAGAATTATACATTTACGACAATGACATTTGGATGGGTCAATTATCCAACCAACACGCGTACGTGCCATCGGCCGTCTGTGATAACATCGGATCACACCTCAGTATTACCGGAGGCGGCGCCAAATTCTATCTCCAAAATAATGTTTTTTTGAGAACGGCAGGAAGCCAATTAATGGTCAATAAACAATGGGTCCCACCTCAACCGACGAATTGTTTTACTTATCCTGGTTTCGTTGGGACTAACTGGTCTAACTGCCCTATAGTGGCGAACCAATGTGCGGTAGGCCCACCAGGGTGTACAGTCGCTACAGTCGGTCAATCTAACTGTGTGCCTGGATGTAAAATGACGTTCAACACGTACGCGAACGAAATCACAGAATCGAACAACAATACGTGGGGATTTGGTTCACCAACATACACGTGTTCGAACATCAACACCACTGGCATCTACCGCTGGTCGACTTCAACGTCGCCAAGCAATACTCTAAACATCCCTGGATGGCAGTCATCAAATCTAGGAATAGGAAAACCCACTGCCTATGACCTGCAGAGCCAGTTTGTGTGCGGGACCAGTTCATCACCGGCTATTGCCAATCTAATCAGCCTGTTTAATGGTCTTCCATGATTTGGTGGGCGTCATTAAATACTCATTTTAACGTGTGAGTGAATGATGGAACTCGCTATTTGGGCCGCATTTGCGGCCATGTTCGCATGGGGAATAGGAGATTTTCTCATTCAACGCTGCGTAAAAAAGATTGGCACCGTGGAAGCGCTCACGATTATTGGTGTGGTGGGCACACTCGGTTTGCTGCCGTTTGTATGGAACGATATTATTGTTTTGTTTCAACCGGAGAATGCGAGCTTGTTATTGGGGTTTTGGGTCTACTGAAAAAGTTTGACTTCGTGCATCTTTTCAAAATCCGACCTATTTTGAGTGACTAATACGGAGTTCCACTGCACAGCGGCAGCCCCAATGAAAATATCTCGGTAATCTACCGGTGTTCCTTTTCGTTTTAGTTCATTGGATATTTTTGATGCAATACGGGCGGTTTCCTGATCAAATGCGATTACGGGTATTTTTTCCAAAAAGCGTTCGATAGGTTCCAAATTATCCTGTCGTAGTCGCAACTCAAACGCGGTGACCGCACTCACAAAGAGATTTTTTCGGTTCTTCTCGAGCAAATGACCTATCGTCGAATGATCGCGGCCTTTCAAATAATCAATGACCGCACTTGTTTCTAGGCATATCTTTTGTTCCATTTTTTCCAGCCCTCTTTAATCCATTTTTCATCTTCTTTGTCTTGGGCTGAAGAAACCCATGTCCCCTTGAGTGCCAATAACCGCTCTTTTCTGCTTTCCCAATCATCTTTGCCCGAAAGTTCATTCAGCAATTTGGTGAAACTGATGCCTTTCGTCTCCTTCAAGCGCTTAAGTCGGTCATACGTTTCATCTGCAATCATAATAGTTTTAGGCATGTATTAGTATATAGATTAACTCTGTATATAAGGATATAAGCATTTGGGTGCGAAACCGCCGTTGGGTGTGGCAATGAGCGGCGGTTTGGTCTCCAATAAATCTTATATCCGGTTACCCGATTTGGTGATATGAAACGAAAAAAATCTAAAGAAGAAATCGAAGAAGAACGAGATTGGGCCTTATTGAGAGATGAAGCTCTCCATCGGTTCTATGAAAAGGAAAGCTCAGAAGAGGCCAAATTGTGGGATGATTTCGCCGCCAAACAACTCGGATTAAGACCAAAGAAGAAAAGGACCAAACGAAAGTAGTCTTGTAATACCATGAAAAAACGATTAATCCTCACTGAAGAAGACCGAAAAGAAATGGAGGCCGAACGGCTTTACACATGGAAGGATCGCTATCTATTTACCCTGAGGATGAAAAAATGGCGCGAAGAACATCCGGATGATGTGCCAAAAGAAAATTCAGTCGAAATAAATGAACTATCAGGCTATGCGTATGAAGCGGAAACGCTTTTCAAAAAATACTTTCCGCGGTTTGTTGAAAAATATGGAATCGAAGAAGGAAACACCGTCTTAGAACGAATCAAACGCGCGGAATCACCGTATCAAAAAACAAGGTAGTATTTCTGGAACAAACAGCACGCCAACTATTTAGGCGGGAAATAAAACTATTTTCGGGCGCGGTACTTCTTAACCCATTCTTTGTTCCTCTCTAACCATTCTTCCATCTCTTTTCGATACGCTTCAGGTTTCTTCAACCACTTTTCAAGGGCGCGGCGCTCCACGATATCTATTCCTTGTTGACGCACCTCTCCCGAAAAAAGTTTATGGTGGCCGGATTCTAATCCTATATTATCAATTCGACGTCTTGCTTCACGCTCCCATTCGTAACTATTTCCCAATCCAGTCAGTTTGTAGGGAGAATTTTTTCCTTTGCCGCGGGATTTGTTCCGTTTTGCAGCATCAGAGCTCCGGCCTCTTTCATAGTTTCCTAAAATCGTGTGTGTGCCATAAAGTGGCTCTTGTTCAAATTCCTGGGTTGCCCGTTCATTTCTATTTTTTCTGAGTTGTAATCGCACTTGTACCATTCGTTTTATTCGTTTGATTGACATACACTCCGCAGGGGGGGGGGCCGATTTATATTCGTTTCTATGCCCGTATGAGAACGTGAATACCCGGGAATGGGCCCTATAGCTATTTAAATGATTCCTAGGGGTTGTCGTGTATACCGCGCCGGAAAGGGTGGCTATTCCCCTTTAGTGCAACCCTTAGATAAGGGTTGATCGAACGCGAGGTTGCTTCGCAACCCCGCAGACGAGTCGGTTGCAAAACAAAAAAGGATTGGAGGAGATAGCACATGGCAGAAAAGCCCCATATCAATTTGATTTTCATCGGTCACGTCGACCATGGTAAATCCACATTAGTTGGACGATTCCTGTACGATTCAGGAGCATTAGCGGAAAACGAATACCGCAAGATCAAGGAAGAAGCGGAATCGCGCGGAAAAGGATCATTTGCCTTCGCATACGTCATGGACAATTTGAAAGAAGAACGTGAACGCGGCGTTACGATCGATGTGTCGTACAAAAAGTTTGCGGGAAAGAGCAACAACTTCACTATTATTGACGCGCCCGGACATCGTGACTTCGTCAAGAACATGATTACGGGAACATCGCAAGCGGATGCCGCCGTGTTAGTTATTTCATGTAAAGACGGCCCCCAAATGCAGACGAAAGAGCATGCATTTTTGGCCAACGTGATGGGAATCAAACAATTAACGGTTGCCATCAACAAAATGGATGAAGTGGGATACAAAGAAGAAGACTTCAAACGCGTCAAAGAAGAAGCCACAAAATTAGTGAAAATGGCTGGATTCCGCGACGACCAATTCGCTGTCATCCCCGTGTCAGCGTGGTTAGGAGACAATGTCGCCAAGAAAAGCACAAATATGCCTTGGTACACCGGACAAACACTGTTGGAACGATTGGACTCATTGAAAGCCCCCGCGTTGCCCACGGATAAGCCTCTTCGCTTGCCCATTCAGGATGTCTACTCCATCAAGGGAGTGGGAACCGTTCCTGTTGGGCGCGTGGAAACGGGAATCATCAAGCCCAACGACAAGATTATCTTCATGCCCTCAAAAGCGGTTGGAGAAGTCAAAAGTTTAGAGGCGCACCACGAACAATTAACGCAAGCATTGCCCGGAGACAACATTGGGTTCAACGTTCGCGGACTTGAACGAAAGGATTGCAACCGCGGAGATGTGGTCGGTCACGTCACGCATCCTCCCATGGTTGCCAAAGACTTCGAAGCCCAGATTGTGGTGTTGAACCATCCGACTGCCATCCCGGTAGGATACACGCCGGTCTTCCACATGCACACGGCCCAAATGTCATGCACCTTCGCTCAATTGCTTGAGAAAAAGGACCCCAAGACGGGTGTCGTGCTCGAAAAGAACCCCACGTTCTTGAAAGCCGGCGACGCCGCGTTGATAAAAGTCGTTCCTCAAAAGCCCTTGGTCGTTGAAGAATTCAAATTGTTCCCCTCATTGGGACGATTTGCGGTCCGAGACATGGGACAAACCGTTGCCGCAGGGGTCGTGCTAAAAGTCACGCCCCGCGAATAGAATTTTTTGATTGACCTTTTTCAAAAAAAGGTCAGATGAAAGGTACAAAGTGAAACTGATATGCAAAAAGCCCGAATAACATTAACAAGCCCAAGCTACACTACCTTGACCGACATCTGCGGAAAGATTGTGGACGTCGCGGATAAAACCGGGGTTAAACACTCGGGTGTTATTCCGCTGCCCACCAAAAAACTTTTGATTCCCACCCGCAAAAGTCCTTGCGGCGGAGGAACGGAAACGTATGAACGATGGCAGATGCGCGTGCACAAGCGAATGATTGACGTCGAATCGGATGATCGAACGTTACGCCGCGTGATGCGAATTGACATTCCTGAAGACGTGCAAATCAAAATCGATTTCAAAGACAAATAGGGTTTTGATCAAACTTTTTTTCAAAAGTTTGGACTTCAAAGACAAGTAAGCAATTATCCATAGCGACCGGGAATACCGCCGGTCTGTAGAGGACCGGCGGATGAAA
>CAYIIU010000003.1:0-63451 GCA_964363635.1 uncultured archaeon | reverse complement strand
CCCCCGACCTTCGGGTCCGAAGCCCGACACTCTATCCAGACTAAGCTACGGGGCCAACCGTTGCTCTAACTATAAAAAAATGGTCGACAAAGCCTATTAAACGCGTGTTTTAATGGCTGACATTTAGCCCTTTCAAAGAGGTTTTCAGGCCCCTCTGAGTTTCATTTATATTCGTTTCTCAGGGGTTTTCGTCTATGAAGACATGTACATCATGCAATAAGCAAGTCATCGATGATTTCGTCGAATTTCCCAACCCCGCCAACACGAAGGTCAAGATTGTGCGCTGCGCCCATTGCCGCGCTTCGTCCAAGCTTTATTCCAGTGAAGGGTTTGTGGGACCGTAGTTCTGTATTCGTTGAGAGTTGACCTTTATGGGTAAAACCTTCATCATTTTCAAAGTCAATCCTAAAGACATGGAAAACTTGGAACAGACGGAGAAAGAGCTCCGCGCGTGCAAAAATGGCGAATGCAAGGACGTGCAGCGCGCTCCCATTGGATTTGGTATTGTTGTGTTAAAGGCCGGTTATTTGATTCCCGAGAAGAAAGACGATGCCATTGAACTTTTGACTAAAGAGATCGAACAACTTCCCTCCGTGGAGAGTGTGGAAGTTGAAGGCATGACGCTTCTCTAATTGTGACTATTTAATTTCGGCTGACAGTTTACTTTGCATTCCTTTTCGATTGATGGCTGGTAAAAGTCCTCTTTTGAGGCTATGGTAGAATGCAACGATTGGTGGTTTAATCAATTTGTATCTTCCTCGACTTATTTGTTCAACCACTTTTAGTTTAACGAGTCGGCCGATGTAAACCGGCTGTACGCCGACTTTTGCCATGTCACTATTTTTGAGTATGTCCAGATTTAAGTCAATGATTTTAAGAAAACAGCCAATATCGGTGTCTGAAGCACTTTTTAATTCATGGTTCAACCAAGGGCTGCCCAGTTTGAGCGCTGCATCAAGTGAATCAGCGACTCTTTTTCGGTCAATTGTTCCATTTTCTATGAAACTAGCATGTGCGAGGCATTGGACAAGATAGGGGTATCCTCTCGAGAGAGTTTGAACCTCTAGTATTCCATCGTTTGTCCATCTAACGGTTGGATTATTTTTGAGTGGTTTTTCTAGAACTTCTTTTGTTTCTTCTAGGGTGAATTCCCCAAGGTTAAAACTTGCTCCAGAGAAAACACGTGCAATTGGAGAATATTCCTCTACCAACTTCGATTCAAATTCAATTCCGCCGGAGACGACTAGAATAACTGGTGTCGCATTTTGTTCTTCTATAATTGTTTTTAATTCTCCCAATGCTTCATGTGATAAGTTGTCTGCATCATCAATTGCTACTAGAATGAATTCAACTCCTTTTAATGTTCGTATGAGCGTGCGCCATTTATGGAAAGCACTTTTTTGTTTGAACTCTTCGGAAATGGTGAATTCAATTTCAAAAGCTTTTGCCGACGTGATTGTTTTTGCAATATCTTTAGCTTTATCTACAATATTTTTTCGATGATTAATTTCTTCAACAAGGTCTTCGGTAATAATCTGATAAAGTTCATTGTCCGATGTTGTTTTACTTAATCTTCGATAGATAGTAAGTCTGTTTTCATCTTTCTCTTCTATTTTGGTCAGGCTGATGATTTTATTGACGAGGGATGTTTTCCCTACGCCACGATGGCCAAAAACGAGTATTCCGCCGGATTGCTTCTGTTCGATTGCTTTTTCGATTCGTTCCTTAGCCACGTGAAGGATGTGCTTTCGGCCTCCAAAATAATCTGGTTTAGCCGGACTTTGGGGGTCATAGGGGTTTGACATTATATCACCATTAATTAATATTACTTAACGATAATATTGCTTTATTTGCCTTTTTAAGGCTATTTATGCCAAATCGCCTTGAGTATAGGAACGTATTAATCTCCTGCCAACCTAATACTGTCAAATGATTGATTCCATTACTTTAGAGAATTGGAAGACCCACAAGAATTCTACGTTAAAGTTCCGGAAGGGAACAAATGTCATGGTGGGAGTGATCGGCTCCGGCAAGTCGAGCGTAACGGATGCGCTTTGCTACGGCCTCTTCGGAACCTTCCCCGCGCTTCAAAACAGGCGTGTTTCCACCGATGATTTGCTCATGCGCAAGCCCGTTTCCGCGGACCAAGCCCGTGTGGAGGTGTGCTTTCGCATCGGCGATAATAAGTATCGCGTGGAGCGCATCGTAAAACGCACCGGTACGAATGAAGGGAGACTCTATCTCAATGACAATTTGTTGGTGGGGCCTAAACCAAGTCAAGTCACCGAGCGCGTCGAGCACGAGCTGCAAGTCACCTATGAATTGTTTTCGCGCGCCGTGTATTCGGAGCAGAATCAGGTGGATTATTTTCTCAAACTCAATCCTGCGGACCGGAAAAAGAAGTTTGATGAGCTCTTGGATTTGCAAAAATACGAAACGGTGCGCGCTAATGCAAATCAAGTCCTCAACCAATTCCGCAAAAGCCAAGAGAGTGATAAACATGTTCTCGCGCAGCTTGAACTCGCGATGCAAAACCATGATGTGAATGACTTGCGTTCACGTCTCATGGAACAACAGTCCAAGCATCGCGAATTAGAAACAAAAAGAGAAGAATTAAGCAAGCAAAAATTACTTTTAACCAGTCAAAAGTCCGCCGCCGAGGAAAAGGTCAAAAAACTTGAAACGATTTCGCAGCGCGTGCACACGTTAAAATCCAAAAAGGACGTGTTGCACGGCCAATGGTCTGTTTTTGAGAAACAGCATGCGGATTTGGCTCAGAAAAATGTTTCAGAGCTGGAAAATGAAAAAAACGTTGTTCACCTGCGCGTGAAAGAGTACGCGAGTAAGCAGGAGCAGCACCGCTTGTTGGAGCTGCAGCTCCAGCGCGCTGCGCAGCGGAAAGAATTGTCCGAATCTCGTTTGAGCGAGTGGTCACGTTCGTATGGAGGGAGTTCGTATCCCCAACTCGTCGATACGCAGCAGAAAGTGATCCAGCAAAAAGGAGAATTGAAAGCAAAGCACGCGTCGGCGTTAGAAAAAATCCAAGAAATCGTTTCCGCGCAGAAGGTTTTCGACGCTCAACTCGTTGAATTATCCAACGATGAGAAATCCTTTGCCTCGTTGCACGCCAATTGTCCAACATGCAAACAGGAAATAAATCCCGCGCACAAGGGAAAGCTCTTGCATGATTTAGGCGAACACAAAAAAAATATTTTGCAGCAGATGGCTGATTTTTCTGCAGTGTATTCTAAAATTCTTACAGAGAAGAATGGGTGCGAGACTATTTTGCGCACGCTCGAAGATGAGGAGAAGCGCATGGCGGTGCTTTTGTCCAAAGCCAAGGATGGGGAAGTCATCGAGAAGGAGATTTCCATCGCGGTGCAGGATGTGGCGCTGGCTCAATCTTCATTAGAGCGGTTTGGTTCCCTTCCTTCCGCGGAAGAAATGGATGGATTGCGTTCACGTGGCGTAAAATTGGATAAAGCGTTGGAAATGCTCAAAGTCAAAGACGAAATGGCGCTCGTGGACAAACAATTAGTTGAAAATGAATCATCATTGAAAACTTTTGCCCCGGCGCGCGGGGAGTATAATCAACTTTTTTCCAAATTCTCCACCATTTCAAGCGAAACCGATGCGTGTGCGCGTGAAATGCAATTAGTTTCAAGCATGGTGCACGAGTTAAGTGAACGGGTGGCAGGCGCAGAAAAATTAGGCGCACAAAAAGCAGAATTGCATCAGCGTTTGTCGCACGCGCAGAGTGTGGAGGAAGTATTAGGGGTGTTTTCCCAATCATTAGTGGTCACGCAGCAGCAATTGCGCGAGGGAGTGATTGAGGCCATCAATGCGGCGTTGCAGGAGTTGTGGCCGTCGGTGTATCCGTACGAGGATTTCTCCCTAGCGAAGGTCCTCATTCAGGATAATGATTACGTGCTCACCGTCAAAGAGAAAAGCGGCAATTGGATTTCGGCCGAATCCTCCTTATCGGGCGGAGAGCGCAGTGCCGCCGCGCTCGCTCTGAGGATGGCCATTGCTTTCGTCCTCACGCGCCAGCTTTCGTGGATTATTTTAGATGAGCCCACGCACAATTTGGACACGAAATCTGTTCAAGCCCTTTCATTCATGCTGCGTGAACGATTGCCGAGTCTCGTGGATCAAGTGTTTGTGATTACGCATTCGTCAGAAATCGAAAAGGCCGCGACCGGCTCGTTATATGTGATGCAGCGCGAGAAGAATGAAGATGGGATTACCATTCCGTTGAACAAGTTGATTGACAGCGGGACGAAAATAATTTGACAAGATGAGTTGTAAAATAAAAATGGGAAGAATTGGGGAATTTTATTCCTTAACAGCTTCTTCAGCCTGCTTTTCGATGCGCATATGCATCACGGGTGCCGCAGTTTTCTTCATATCGGGATGTTCTTTCATCACGAGTTCAGTTTTCTTGCGAGCATTCTCTTTCTTTTCTTCGGCTTTGCGTGCTTTCTTGTGGTGGCGCGTCATGAATCCGGCCATCACATTCGTGGTCCACTTTGAAAAAGGTAATTTGAGTTCTTTGACTTTCAACTTATTGTTTTCGAAACTTTCATTGAAATCCGCGGGCATTTCTTTGAGGATAATGTTGGCTTTGCTTTTGATTCCTTTAGGAACGGATTTACCCATAGTTAGTTCACCTCTAATCGAATGTGCTGTCCGTTGGGCAGGTTTCGGATAACGGATAGGGGGATGACTTTTTCGTCGAATTCGGCCTTGGCCAAATCGTAGGGAGAGAGTACTTTCTTGTTGGTGAGCAACGCGGGGGCGCCGAAAGCGAGTTGTAACGCTCGGGCTCCGATGATTCGCGTTTGTTCAAAGCGAGTAATGGTTGCCATACAGATGAAAATCGCTGGGAAACCTATATAAAACAGCCTTTTGGAGAAGGGAGAAAAAGAATTATTCGGTCGCATACTTAAACCGCGCAAAACATCAAATTGTTTTTTGGAAAAGTCGGCTATTTTTGTAAAATGACATTAAATGCCTTTTAAACCAATTTTAAGCCAAAAAAGTGACTTTTAGAAAACCGCGCAAAATGAAGGTTTAAATAATGCGCCGACGTTGATGTATAATGGCTTGGACAAAACCAAAGGGGTATTCAAAAGAACGGATTAACCGTGCAGGCGATATTTTGATTAGTGAATCTAGCTCCGAAGAAGAAAAAAATACGGCAATCGAAATTTTAGATAATTGGAGGGCTATCCACAGTTACCCGATGCATGTATTCAAAATCAGACTAAAAAGCAAAGCAACCAGCGTCGATAAAAATGCATTTACCGCACAGCGGCTGAAGCGTGTTCCTGCAATTATCAATAAACTAAAACGAAGCTATAACGGCAGACCTCCGACGATGAAATTGTCTCAAATGCAAGATATTGGTGGGTGCAGAGCAGTTTTGGCAAACGTTTCACAAGTAAGAAAACTTTATCAGGATTATTATCTAAAAGGGGATTTGAAGCATAAGCGAGTCGGAGAGAAAGACTATGTGGAAAACCCGAAACAAGATGGTTACAGAAGTATTCATATAATTTACAAATATTTTAGTGATAAAGGCAAGAAAGAGTATAATGGTCTGCTTGTTGAAATTCAGATAAGATCAAAATTGCAACACATTTGGGCAACAGCTATTGAAACAGTGGATTTCTTCACTCGGCAAGCCATAAAGTCTAATGAAGGGCAAGAAGAGTGGATGGAATTTTTTAGATTAGTAAGCACTGCTTTTGCCAAAATGGAAGGCTGTGCACCGGTTCCAAATACCCCTACTGACGAAAAAGAGCTATACTCACAAATTAAGAAAAAAGAGGCTGAACTTAATGTAATAAAAAAAATGACTGGTTGGGGAGCTGCAATAAGAGTTTTTGAACAGGAAATGAAGACTAAACAAAAGAAAGTGCAATTTTTTTTACTCGAACTGGATATTGTGGGCGAAAAATTGAACTTTACGTCGTATACAAAAAGCCAGGAAGGAAAAGCAATCCTAGCCTATGCTGAAGCTGAAAAAAGATTTAGAGGAAGAAAAGAATATGATGTCGTTTTAGTTGGGGCAGATACCACTACTGACTTGAGAAAAGCATATCCTAACTACTTTGTGGATAGCGGAGAGTTTGTGGAAAATTTGCAAAAAATAATTAAAGTAGCTTAGTTCCTAGGATAGCCTTTTCTAAGAGTTGGGCGTGGGTGGCCTCTCTCCATTCGGTGGGGTGGAAAATCAGGTGGTTGGCCAGATTTAACTCCCAATCCTTCGTCCGGCGCGCCGCGAGGGTATGCAATTGCACGAGTGGGTCCTTCTGGACTTGAGACGTGTAGGCGAGCTGGAACTGCGTCAAATAGGGTTGCGTGAGCGCGTTCTGTTGCACGTCATGCAGCTGTGCTCGCGCGGCAAGACTTTGGCGAATTTTATCAAACACGAATGGTTGTTTAGCGCATTTCCAATATGCATTCGTCAGATTAATTTCCGCCGCAAGGGTTCCTTGTTTGATTTCATTCCGCGCCTCGTTAAGTGATAATGATATTTTTTCGTTGCGAAATAACGGGCCAATTGGAATGGTTGAAAGTCCAAACTCTCGCTGTCGCGCCAAGCGTTTTTCTTTTCCCGCATGTGCTTCGTGGTAATCGTTGCCTTGAGTGATGTTGTTCGTGTGAATGTACACTCCATCTTGTGTCACGCGCGTGTCCACGATACTTCCGTCTTGTAATGACGCGTAAAAAAGGTTAGTAGGTTTACAACACTCGCATTTTCCTTCCCCTTGTATAGGTGTTTGAGAAAAAATTTCATTTGCGCGGGTCCGTTGGGCGTGTGACCACATTGAAGTCGTGGTAAAATTCCCTTTTTGCAATGGTGTTGCGCGGTGGTTGGCGAACATGTAGTTGTTGAGAATCATTTCTATCTGTTCGTTGGATGAAATGGGTGCATCCGTGTAGGGAAGGAATAATTCATGACTGGCGACCATGCGCTCACGGAGTTCCTGTTCTATTTTTGGGTTGTGCGCGCGTGCGCCGTTTAGGGTAGTGTACAATGGTTCGACAAATCCCGGAATGAGTGTATCCATGAACGCTTCATTGAGCGGTGAAAGCTTTTCATCAAATGTTTGAAAGTATCTCCAATTTTGCGTGAGTAAGAATTGCCTTTCGGGTTCGATTAATTGGGGAAAATAATTCGTGCTTGTATGAACTTGTTGCGCCACGTTTTTCAATTCCCCCCACGTGCCGCACATGACTTGCGTGCTGTGCGGGTGCGGAATGGTTTGCAATGGAGGTTTGGAAATGGTTTCAAGTATTTTTTCAAACGGAGTAGTGGAAGTGCGGGGGAGGTAAAAGGATGGGAAAAATGGAAATGGTTTAGTCTTTTTTTGTGAGTTGTTCGTGAACGTAACATCAATGGTTTTTCGCTCATCGCGGGCCGACACTGCCACTAGACTGAACGTATGGGGAGACATACGAAGAAATAGAAAAAATCCCCGCGCTATATCCCTTCGGGAGGGGTAAACCGCCGTAGGTTCCGAAGTTCGGTGCAAGTCCGCGAGGCGGGGCTAATTCATCACCACCTGACGCTTACGAATCGTCCCGATGACCGGACTGGTTAATAGTGGTATCCCATTTTCTTTTCTTTAGCCGCTCGTTCTTTTTTTGCGCGCGGGCTGAAATCCGATGGTTTACCGGATAATATTTTGGTGATTTTGTATCCCGCATCCTCAAGTGCTTTTATTTTTTTTGGATTTCCCGAAAATGTCTCAATTGTTTTGCTTGATTTTAGGTCTTTCAATGCTTGGACTTCCGCTTTAAAGTTTCGATAATCGCTTTTTTTTAGTCCCAGTTTTTTGAATGCTTCAACGGTATCCATATTTTGTGTGCGTTCGATTTCCATCGCTTTAATTTTTTTCTCGAGACCAATGCCTCGTCCTTCTTGGTAGCGATAAATAATTGTGCCACTATCATTCTCTTTTATGAGTCGCATTGTTTCAGTAAGTTGGTGTTCGCAATCGCAATGCAGCGAATGAAATGCCTCTCCAAATAGACAGGCCGAGTTGAATCGGACAACGGGTGTTCCTATTGAAATGTCTCCTTTAGAAAAGCTTACCGCGCTTCCATATTTTGTTTTATGATACGCCACTTGAAAATCCCCGAACCGGGTCTTTAGAATGGTTCTTGCGGTAATCACCATAAAGGAAGCACGAGTATTTTCTATATAATCTGTGAGGTGTGCTAAAGATGGGTGATTTGAACAACACTGTGCACTAACGTCAGCGAGCCCGTCTTCCAAAAGCGGAAATTCCCGTAACCCTTCTCTACGTGGTTAACACCAAATTTAGCCAAAATACCATTTTTTAACCTTTTTGGTGTTAACTTATTCTATGTTTATTTCAAAGCGCCGAATCAAGGGTACCCCTTACTTCTATTTAGAAGACCGAGTGAAAAAGAAGAGGATAAGTGTTCTCCTTGGGAACAAAGGGCAAGCCTTGGGAAGAATGAAAGAAGGGCTTGAATTGTTTATCCAAAAGAAGACACTGGAACAGGCTAAACAGATGCAGGAGCAGTTTCATCCACGCGTATTATCTTTTCCTGACGTTCTGTCCTTGGAACGGTTGAAAATAGACTATTCTCTCCTATCGGATTTTTTTCCCAGCGGATTTGAATCGTTCAAGGAAGATGAATTTGTGCGTTATGCGCAAGGGAGCGCTTCGGTGGAAGGAAATTCTTTAAGTCTGCAAGAAGCCTTATTGGTGCTGACAAAGGGTTCTTCGGTTGCCGGAAAGAAAGTGGATGAAATACGCGAAATTGAAAATATGAAAAAAGCAGCAGAGGTATCAAAGAGGATTAATGAAATCAATGAACGCACCATCAAAAAAATCAACGCTGCTATTTTGGATGGATTTCCGGAGAAACATCCTGGAGAATATCGTTTGGGGCCTATGTTCATTACGGCATCAAAAGTAAGGCCAGTTCCAGCGGATAAAGTTGAAAGTGAAATGGAAAAGTTGTTGGAGTGGATGAATAAAAATAGCCCAAAAATGCACCCGCTTGAATTTGCTTCCGAGTTTCACGCGCGATTTGAGTTGATTCACCCCTTCGAAGACGGGAATGGGCGCACGGGCAGGGAGATCCTAAATTGGATGCTGCAAAAGAATGGTTTCCCGCGTGCGATTGTCAATCTTTCCAATCGTGCGAGCTGCATTGCCCTGCTTGAGCGAGTGCAATTATCAAAAGAATTTGAAAAATTCTCCAAGTTTGTCTTTTTATGCCTTGAAAACCGTGGAATGGAAATACATCAAATCATTGAAGAGAACAAACATGCTATCATCAAAAAGCTGGGTGGGTCGATTGAATAGAATAAACGCGAGTCCGGGGGGGCTACAACAAATCTTCCGTTTCCTTTTTGTTCTTCCGTTCATTCTCTTCGAAATCAATGCTCGCTTTCTCCAGCGTTCCCTCGTGTTGAGAAGGTTGCGAATTCCGTTGACGTATTTTGAAGAACGTGGGGGCGTTCACCGCTTCGCCGATTAATAAGCCCTCTCCGACGCGCAGCGAGGTGAGCATTCCCAAGCTTTCCGCGGACAATCCTTCGGCCGATTCGCCGATGTGTTTGATATCGTACGGGTTGGTGATGCGCAAAAGTAATTGGGTGTTGCATTGCGATAGTGTCGTCGTGTCAAGTTGTATCGGCCGCTGGGAAATAAGGCACAAGCTCACCCCAAACTTCCTTCCTTCGCGTGCAATCGTGCGCATAATCCCTTTCGTGATGCTTCCTTCCTTTGCAATCTGCTGCGGGATGAAGTTGTGCGCTTCTTCCAACACAATGGTCACGGGAGGAATTCGTTTCGCTCTTCGTTCGTAAAATAATCGATTCGACAAATACGCCACAATCACTTGTTTCTTGTGCTGGTGGATAATGTCCGACAAATCCACGACCGTAAGAACGCCGGGCTGGACCAAATCCAATAGAGATGGGTTGTCCGCTTTTCCAAACAATTGCAAATCGTCCAGTTCATGTAACCACCCGATGAGCGCGGCAATAACGCTTTCCTTCGCATCTTTGCTTCCCATTTCCGCGAGCAATTCTCCTTTGATGTCATTCAAATCGTAGGGTCCTTGTCCGTCTTTCATTTTTTGCTGCAGCCGTTGCAGCACTTTGCTCAATTCGCGCTTCTGTGCGGGTGATGCGTTAGGCAAAAGGGAGTAAAACATTCCCGCGCTTACTTTGGGAACGCCAATGCGCAAATCCCGTGCGCGAATCAGCCGTGTGTGTTTGGAATAGTCGGTGTATTTGGCGTCCATCACGGGTTCCGCGAAATTAGTATATTCCCCATGCACGTCAAACGCCACGATGGCCACTCTTCCATTTTCTTTTTTTCGCGTAAGCAATTCTTCCAGCAGGCACGAAATAAAGTGACTTTTACCGCTTCCACTTTGAGCGAGGATCGCAAAATGTTTCTGTAATAATCGAGATAAATTTAGTTTAACTTTAACCGGATGAAATTCCATGTTTCCTAATTCTAGTCCTTTTTCTTCATCAAAGCCAAGAAATCTTACCAAACTTTCGGGTTGCGCGTTAAACACCTTGCTTCCCGGGCTTGGGGGGAATGTGGTGCGTTTGATTTTGTTTTCATTCGTAAACACACCCAGCGGCGTTGTCACCGCCATGATGTACTCCCAGTCGTGCACCGGAAATTGTTCGAATAATTTGGTTCCCTGCGCCTCGAACTCTTTTACCGCGTCGGCGCGTTCGAAGTATTTGTTGGTTTTGAGAACATTCGTCACCATTCCTATGAGCGTTCCTTCCGAGTAGGGTATTTCCACGAATTGCCCGCGGTGGACTTTTCCGTTTAATACGACAAAATCCACTTGGTTGGGGGACGGCCCCTCAAGATTGGATACCACCGTTCCTATTTCTTCTTCTTTTTCGGGCATATTTTTCTAGTATGGTTTAATCCGTTTTAAGGGTATGGGGGGTGGGGCGCCGGAATATAAAGATTGAAATTAAAACAATAGTATGGTTCTTCGCCGCATCCCTCGTCGCGTTTTAGACCGTCTTCGTTACCATGCTGAGCGTATTCGTCGAGCGTTTAATCAATTTAGGAATATTGATCACCGTGGCATTGTTGAAGAAAATCCTCATGAGCATTTTCCCCGTGGTACGCGTGTGCGTGAAATTGATTTGTCTAAAACGTCCGTGATTCCAGTTGCTCTTAAGTGGGTTCATGATGCGAGTGCGCAGCGAACATTGCGTATTATTTTTAGTAAGGTAAAGTCCCACAACAAAGTCTATCCCCCCAAAGAGTATCAGCTCATCATGCCTAAGGCATATGCTATCGATAAAAATATTGTTGCAATGTCCAAGGAAGACTATCCTTCTGTCGAAGAGGTTTTGGAGCACACCACTCGGCGCGGGCAGTTGTATTTTGGTCGCCTCGCCCAAAAAAATGGTACGACGATTGAACAATTGGCCACTGCCGCCGAGTTAGTGCATAAGCGCACGGGGATTCGTACCGACAATTTGCTGCTGGTTGGTTATCGCAAAAAAAAGTTTGTCTTTGTTCCATTGATTGACTTATTTTAGTGTTTATTTTTGGGTTTTCAAAACGGCCGTCTATCGCGCCGTTTCAAACGCAATGTGTGTCTTCCCAATTTAGAAAGAATCTTGTCGCTAACCAATTCCACTTCTTCCGGTTTCAATCCAGCACGCAAATCCGCCTCAATCAAAACGGATGGAAACGCATAATCCTTGTGCACCGCACTCTGGGCGAAGGCGATGCTGCTGGCGCGGTTTGCTGTCGCGATGGCGTTTTCGGGTGTGCATACGAATTCGATTCGCAGTAGATAGTCCCACTGCGAGGGTTTCACGTAGCACGCGTGCAATTGCGCGGCCCAATTCGCAGGAAAGTCATTCAATATCGCGTGTTTCTCTTTGTTTTCCGTCAATGAAAAAACAATGCTCCTTTCACCGGCATTGAGTGCCTTATCCAACAAGGAAACGTCGGATAATACTTCATTTTTTTCCATCGTAATCATTTGCTGTTCATGCAGCAATTCTGCTAACCTTGTCGAGCGCGAATCTTCAATCGCCCCAATGAGTGTACACGCATTTTTTTCCGCCGTGAGATACAATTTCACAAACCCCGCAATCGTTTTCTCATATTCTTTTCCGAGCGCGGATTCCGAGGAAGGTTTGTCCATCGGATGGAGTATGAGGCTTCCGTCGATGAAGAGTGCATTTGGTTTTTGTGTTTCAATCATTTCTGTGGCGCAGAGTATTTCCGCTTGCAGTCGTGTGAGTGAAACGAACTTGTGGAAGTCTTCGCGTTCCAATCCCTGCGTGTTGATGATGGGTTCCGGAAGTGAAGATGTTTCCGGATGATAAAGTGAAGACGCAAGTTTTCCTTTTTCGTACGTGAAACACGCTCCCGTCGTGCGCAGCAGCATCAAATCGAGGGAGTAAAATGATTGCCCGGCAAACCCGGAGTCCACCCCGGCGATTTTTCCCTCGTTCAATGTTTTCACGATTGGCTGCGAGATGGTTTTTTCCAGCGTTTTTTCCCCGTGATTCGTTGAGAGGCCTTTTTTTCCATTTTCACGCAAGGTTATGCCCAGCTGGTCGTGCCTTTTTTGCACGCGTTGGATGTAGGTGATGGCGTTTTCGAGGAGTTGAAGGAAGCCCATGTTCGTTAAACGGTTTTCCTCGCTTTAAACCCTCAGGAAGCGGTTCGCCATTCGTCGACCCTAAGCTTATATATCTTGAAACCGTTATTCTGACGAATCCGCTCAGGGTTGTTATGGAATTTAAGGGGTTGAATATATGCACGCCGTGGTTGAAGTCGAATCGTTAATGCAGGATTGGAAGCCTCCTTTTGCCAAGAAGCGCGATACCAAGTCTTTTACCGTGAACGAGGGCGAAACACTTGAACAACTGAAGGATGGAACCCCTCTTTTTACCATTAAAGCCATTCAAGGAGATCGTATTTTGCTGGGATACAGCCGAATGTACACCCTCAAAGGATACGAGCACCCCACCGTGCGTCAATTATGGTTGGGTCTCCATGAGTCCAAGAAATTCTCCTCCTTGTGGGAGGATAACGGCGTCACGAAAACAGTCGTCTTGCGCGATGTCAAAATGGCCAGTGGGGAGTCCATCCCCGCCCCCGCGCAGACGCAGGCCACGGACAACGCCTCCAATCCCGATTCGGAAATTTATCGTCCGAATCAGTAATTTTTGGGCATTCCGAAATCTTATTAATAGCTCAATCGTCTAGTGAGTGAATGCCCCCGAAAAGCACTCCTAATTATTTAATGAAGGCCCATCAAGCGGCCAATCTTCGTTTTTTATCCACCGCCCAAACGCGCATCCCTCACTGGTCTAAACCGGGGCGCGTTAAACGTTCTCCGGCCACGAAAAAAGCAGTCGAAGAACAAGTTCGACTTCTTTCTTCCCGTCTCTCCCCACCTGAACGAATTAGTTTTTTTAGGGCCTATCGGACGCTCGTCGCAGGCCGTATTCAAGCATTAGAAACGGCTGAAAAAATTTACAAAAAACACGCGGCTGAACTGACCTCTACGGACTATCGTATTTACATCAAAGGCCTCAAAACGTTTCGTATTGAATTAACCGCCGCAGCCGGAAAAGAAAATGCGAATCGCGTTACCGCTCTCCTTTCGAAAGGCGGTGTTATTAATACTCGTCCAACTCCCCCCATTTATCGAACGAGAGAAGAAGCGTTTGCTTTAATCGAAAAAAATAAAGTATTCGTGAGAGGTGTAATTAGAAATGCGTTAAGAAACTATATTCATCCTAATAGATTGAGGCAGGAAGTAGATGAGTTGTATTCCGATATCCAAGCCGATTTGATGCTTAAATGTCAGCGGTTTAATGCTGATCTTGGAATTGATTTTTTGAAAGTTTTGCGGCAATATGTTAAGCAGTCCGTGGGAGATGTATTTCGAACAAGGAATGCAGCGGAGGGGTATTCGCGCAATAAGGGTCGAATTGCCTCTATTCATTCGCTTGAATCCGGTGGGGAGCGGTCGCCTTTTGATATAGAAGATTTATTGGCCAGTCGAAAAGTCGGTTCAAGAGGATGGCGAGAGGTTTTATTGCTCGCGTATGATCGTCTTCCCAGTAAAGAGCAGGATGTTATCATTGCTCATAACGTCCTTGGGGAGTCTCTCAAAGCGGTTGCTGTAGAAATGGGTGTGACCAAGGGCTATGTTTCAAAACTAAATCGACAAGCTCTTGCTCGCATGCGCAAGCTTTTGGAAAAATATCGATAGTCTAGTGTCCATGCTAAATGTGTCAGAGTTAAATACTTCCCATGGGTGAAGTCAGCATGTACACGCAAGTTTTAGTCGTTCGCAAAGACCTCAAAATGGGAAATGGGAAGACCTGCGCTCAAGTTGCCCATGCGTCCATCGCCGCATTCCTCAAATCGCAGGAGCGAAAGTGGGGAAACGAGTATCAAGAATGGTTGGATGAAGGGATGCAGAAAATTGTGGTGAAAGTTGACAATGAAAAGGAATTGTTGCAATTATTCGAACAAGTCAAATCAAAATTTCCCGCCGCCCTCATCACCGATGCCGGCCACACGCAAATAGCTCCCAACACGAAAACGTGCATTGGTATTGGCCCCGCGAACGAGAACGAACTCAAAAAATACACGGGTCATTTAAAGCTCTTGTAGCCAGTTGAGTTATGTCCTCCCTCTTTCGTCATGCGTTCGAAGCCGTCAAGGACGCCAATCTTGTTTTGGAAATCGTCGATGCGCGTTTTGCGTCTTTCATGCGCAACGCCGAGATGGAAAATTTTCTTTCGCGCAACAAGATTCCGTACATCGTCGTGCTGAACAAGATGGATTTGCTGCACGGAAAAAATCCTGCTTCTGAAGAGTTCAAGAAAGAGGAGATTGATTCGATTCCAATCTCGTGCGCACCCAAGAAAAATATCAACCGTTTGCGTTCGCTCATTTTTTCGCGCTTGAAAGACGGCGGAAAAATCGCCGTGATTGGCTATCCTAACGCAGGAAAGTCGAGTGTCATTAACGCATTGTCTGGGCGTCACGCCGCTCCCACCAGTAAACAAGCCGGTTTCACCCGCGGAAAAGCATTTGTGAAATTGAAAGAAGATGTTTACTTGATTGACACGCCGGGTGTCATTCCCATCGCCGAGCACGATTCATTCAAACTCATGCTGTTTAATGCAAAGTCGGTAAACCAATTGAAGGACGTCATCACTTTAGCGATGGAATTGCTCGAATGGCTGCCCGACCACCCTTATTGGAAGGATTGGCTTGTCAGGACATACGGTGTCGCGGCGAAAGGAGATGGGGATGAGCAACTTGAAACGCTTGCCAAACACTGGAACAAAATCCAGCGCGGCGGGGTTCCCGATGTTCATTCTGCGGCCATCAAACTCATTCAGGATTGGCAGCAGGGCATCACTCCGGCCTTTTGAGAACCGGGCAAAGCATTTGCTTTGCTGGCATCGCAAATCAATGGTTTGCAATGAAGCCCGGGGAAAACCCGCTGTATTAAACCACGCCCTTAAAAAACACGAATTTCATTTTACCTCCATGAATGAGCTTCGCCGCCAAAAGATCATGAGGGCCATGGCTGTCATTCTGATAGCATTCGGCGGGAGCCTGCTGTATTTTTTGTTTTTCAATTCGGGATTGAACATCTTGTCGGATCCCACTGGTCAAGCGGATCGCATCCTTGTGACGAACGATTCGGTCCACGCCATTCGTAGCGTCACGGTCTCCTATGTAGTGGATGGGAAGATTGTGGGGGGGCAAGTGATTGATATTCTCCTTTCCCGCGAAACAAAACCCATTACCCTTGACCACCAATTTTTGGTGGATGGAAAATATACGCTTCAAGTGAGTGCACCCTATCATCTTTCCCGTCAAATTGTGGTGCTGGCAGGCACATTCGGCAATGCCATTCCGGCTATTTCAGTTACATTAGAAGTGGACCCCCTCGGGACGCAGAACAAGCCCGTTTTCGTTCGTTTAACCGGAAAAAGTTTGGATGCCGTTTCCCATATGGTGAGCGCCTCTCTTGAGTTGGACAACCCTGCGTGGGGGGTCAATCCTCCCATTTCGGAGTGGGGTCTTTCTCCGGATGGGGAGAGTTCGGTTCTTCTCACGTTTACTCCCCTTGTTTCACGTGAGAACCTCTCATTTAAAATACGGGTTTTCACTCCTTCGAACGTGCTGGTGAAGCGTGAGTATAGCATTCTCGTTTTGCCCGACCCGGACGTGAATGCGATGGATCTTAATGTTTCGGATGAAAATAATTTCATGGACACGAACGCATTAGTGGATATCAATTCGAGCGCCGATGCCAATGCATCATCGGATTCCAATGGAAGTGTTTCCTAATGCCCCCCATTCCCGCGTCTTCTTCCAGCGCCGAGCCGAGCATCATTGAGATTATTCAGACGATGGTGCGCGAAGGAGAGTCCGAGGAAAAGATTCTCCAAACCTTGCAGCAATTGGGAGTGGAGCCCCAGAAGGCCCAGCGTCTTCTTCTTTTGGCGCAAGCCGACACGTTTGCCTTGTTGAGAAGCGAAATTTCCAAAATTGTGAAGCAGGATGTGGATGCGGAGAAAAACAATCTCAATGTCTATGTGCAGCAGCAAGCCCAGTCTGCCGTGCAGGCCTCTACGAAAGGGATGGCGGAAACCATCAAGAAGGATTTGCAGGAGTACGAGAATCAAGTCTCTATGCAGCGAAGGAATTTTGAAACGCAAACCGGTGATACTGTTTCAAAATTCACTGATCTCGCCGAGAGGATTCGCGTGCGCGTGAATGAGCTGGGAAAGGATGTTCAGCAGGTGAAAGTCGATCAGGATGAAATAAAATTGCGCGGCGTGGGTAATCAAAACCGAATGATTTCCATGGCCCTGCTCGCATTCGGAGTGTTATTCGTTCTCGCGGATTTGTTTTTGTTCATCGTGAACTTTGGAAGCGTTCTCACGATTGACTCCGTCATCATCTTCATCGTCATGGCCCTCATTGGCGTGGTGCTCATGTTTGTTGCAACGCTTGTGTAAAAAAAGATTTTGAACAATTTTTGTTCATTGTTTTTTGCTTTTGTTCACGATGCCTTCGACTTGGTCCAGTGCGTGGAATTTCTTCAAGTTTTCGATGGCCCATTCTAAATAGACTTTGGCCCTGTACGATGGTTGTTTCGTGCGCAGCTGTTCGAGCTCGGCGATGGTCATTTCCAAGGGTTGGTTCATACAGCTAATACACGACAAATCCATTTTAAGGGTTGGTTTTTCGGACTAAATTTCGAGGGGTTTTACGAGGAAATGCTCGATCTTTTTTCCCACCGCAAAGGCTCTGTCGCGGTGGATGGCATAGCTTTTTTCATTCACGTGGAAGTCGTCCTTCTTCATGAATCTCCATCCCTGTCGGGGAATCTTCCATGCGATGACCAATTCAGCTCCTGCAAGGGAGCACCATTTTTCCAAATCATTCATTTGCGTGTGGGATATGCTCAAGTTATCCGCTTTCCACGCTTTGCATTCGAACGCATAAATTTTTCCATTCGTGAGTGCAATGGCATCGGGCGTGGGAATCATATCCTTTCCTTTTCCACTCCCCGCCGCTCTACAAACGGCCATTCCTGCGTTGTAAAGGGTTTGAAGCAGTTCCCGTTCCGCATTCGCTCCCTTGTTATAGTGGGTCATGTTGTGTTCACATCTTCCAAGTTAATAAGCCGTCTTCCGCCGATAAATATATACTCGTCCGCTAGTGTATTTTCATGGATGACAAACCTCTTCTTGGTGTGTGGGTCGTTGCGCGCGTCCAACCTACTCACCACCCCAAAGAATTTGTTTCAGCTACTCTATTCGTAGGAGAAAAATCGGTGCGCCCGTCATTTAACTCAAAGGACTTTCCTCTCATTCGTTTTTTCTCCAACAAAAATATTCGTAAGGTCATTCAGCACGCGCGCGTTGCTCTAGGATTTAAACTTGGAACCATGAGTCTGAGCGTCGATCCCAACACTCGTTCGATGGAGTGGGCGAGTTATCATCCGTTGGATAATGTTCCTTCCGCGTGGTCGCCGTTTAATTTCAATGCCAAGCGTCAAGCAAAGCTGCGCAAAGCGGGCATTGCTCAATTATCCGAATACATTGTGTTAAATTTTGTTCAAAAAAATTTTTTATTCGTGGAAAAAGTGTGGCATATTGATCCTCGTCCCGCGCGCATCGTACAATTGGGAAAACGCGATTCCTCGCTTGTTTCCGAAAGTCCTGTTTTTGATTACTCGTTAAACGACGGCCTCTGTTTCCTTCGCGAGAAAATCGCCCGTGACATGTGGAAGCACGTGCCCCCTAAATACTATGTTCCTCCGCACCCGTCCGGCAAGCGTGCCATTACCTCGCGTTCCCGTTGGTCGCATAAAAATCTCGTCCGCCGCCGTAAAGTGGGCTAATTTGCCTTTTTGAGGGCTTTTACCCTCGCAACCCGGTTTTTAAACACATTCATCTCTATTCCTTTCATAGAGTCCGAGATTCGGGCTTTGTTCAACGGCCTTTTTAGGAAAAAGGCCGGCGAAAAATAGTATTCACGCTTATCCGTTTGAAGGTGTTGAGTCGGGTGCCGAAATCCTCATTGAGCATTTCGGTGCATCCCCGCAAGCCAATTTTTGGTTTTGTGAAAAAAGACATCTGGACAAACATGTGGCACGTCCACGTGGTTTCACGTCCGCAACAAAATCAAGCCAATGCGGAACTCGAAAAAGAATGCTCGCGCCTGTTTGGCGTTCCAGTAAAAATAAGTAAAGGTCATTCTTCGTCCAAAAAAGTTTTGGATATTCCGCTTCCGCGTGAACGCATTGAACAAATTCTGAACTCTCGTTGACTCGTTACCAAAAAGAGTTGATACAAAATATGGCTAAAACGTATGTTGACGCAGTCAAATACATGATTAAGATTCAGTTTACGATTAAAGGCGTCGTTGACAAACCTGACATTGTCGGCGCCGTCTTCGGACAGAGTGAAGGCCTCTTAGGAGAGGAGATGGATTTGCGCGAATTGCAAAAGAAAGGACGTGTAGGGCGGATTGAAGTGAATGTTCACCCGGAAGGGGGAAACACCAATGGAGAAATTTTCATTCCCACGTCCATGGATATGGCCGAGACGAGTGTGTTGGCCGCTGCGATGGAAACCGTTGACAAAGTCGGTCCTTGCGAATCGCAGTTTCGCGTGACCACTATTGAAGACGTTCGACAAAACAAGCGTGCGGACATCGCGAAGCGGGCCAAAGAGCTTCTTTCGCGACTCAAACTCGAACAGACACCTGAAATCGACACGTTGACGGAAGAAATCCGCTCCGACGCGCGCGCCGGCGCCTTAGTAGAGTTCGGCCGCGACCGTTTGTCCGCGGGTCCGGATATTGAAACGAATGATGAAGTGATTGTCGTGGAGGGCCGCGCGGATGTCGTGAACTTGCTCAAGCACGGAATCAAAAATGTCATTGGAATGGGCGGTTCGCGCATTTCGCAGGACATCGTCTCGTTGTCAAGGCGAAAAACAATCGTGTTATTTGTTGATGGCGACCGCGGCGGAGAATTGAACGCACGAAAGCTGCATCAGATTGCTATCGTTCCGTTTGTGTGCGTGGCACCGGATGGAAAAGAAGTGGAAGAGCTGCAGCAGAAGGAAATCATTCAAGCTTTGCGCAGACGTGTTCCCATTCAAACGTTCTTGGATTCCATTGGCGTCTCCGGAAGAGAAACCCAGCGCGGGATGAGCCACAGCGACCGAATGGACTCCCGTTCACAACCGCGCGGACGCGATGAGATGCGCCCGATGCGCGGCCGCGGAATGGATGATGAAATGAGCGAAGATTCCCGCGGAAGAATGGACCCGCATTCCCGTTCACGCGACGAAGGATTTTCTCCCCGCATGGGGCGTCCGATGCATGGCCGAGACATGCCTCGCGGATTTGATTCTCCTCGCGGAATCGAGCGAGACATGGATGCTCCCGCTCCGGAGGCACGTTCAAATATTCGTCCGCGTTTTGGAGCAACGGGCGGAAAGCCCTTGCCTACATTCGAAGTGCAGGGCGGCGCTGACACGGTTGCCGAGTCAGTGGAGTCTTCAGTCGATTCGAAAGAATATGCGGGTTTGATTGACCAAGTCAAAGGGAAGAAGCTCGCCAAATTTTTGGATGCGAATAAGAAAGAGCTCGCCTCTGTTCCTGTGAAGGATATGGTCGAAAAGCTCGCCTCCGCGAAAAATGTTCACACAATCGTGTGTGATGGGATTGTCACGAAGCGATTGGTTGACGCCGCAGAAAAAAGCAACGTTCAATTAATTGTGGGTGTGAAGAAAGGGAAGATGGAAAAGAGTAAAGTCAAAATTATCGTAGCATAAACTTTTTAGGAAAAAGTTTAATCAAAAATAAAATAGAAATTAGTATTTCAAAGAATGGGGATTAATTTTCCCCTTCTTTTTCTATTTTTTGTTTTCAATTATTTTTTTTAATTTTAATTATCGTTTCTTCTTCCATCGCGGCGTGCGGATGTTGGTGATGCTTTCTTCAATGGGAATCAAAATTCTCCATGAGCGGTAAAGCAATAGCCCGATGATAAATCCTCCGACCCAGAAGAATACGTTCGCCACATGCGGGAGTAATCCGCTCACGACTTGCAAATCCGTCAAGCGGTATTGATTGGCGCGGAGTAAAATTCCGAGTCCGTAATATGCAATCGTCTGGCAATCCTGAATCGAGACCGTTTCCGTGTTCGCCGCATCAATGCATGCGTGTATTGCGTGCACGTTTTCCCACGAATCGAACATTCCTGCGAGGCTTTGTACCATCATCATGGCCGCTCCTAACATAATGAATGCTCCAAATAGTTTGGGCAGGTGGACGTCCCTTGTTCCAAGTCTGAATAGCATGATTCGGTGCATATGGGCCTCTTCTTCTCTCGTTGAACGAGTTGTCGTATATAAATCTGCTAGGATTTTGTCGATTGGCCGTCTAAATCCATTCAAAAGGCCTTTTTGGTCATGCTTTTGCTGAAACTATTGGACGGATTCGCAGAGTAGGGTTTTCGCCAGCCTTTTTTCAAAGGCCGCTAACCTGCGGCCGTGCGGAAGTTTGGGTGTCATTCGCGAATGGTGTCCAATATTTGATTAACCTAATTCAAAGGTTGAACTGAACCCGTTCGGAAGGACAACTATCGGGGATTTACAATGTAAATCCCCACGTTGGCTTTTGATCAACCTTTTCGCAAAAGGTTGGTTTATATTGACGTATTTTTTCTTTTTTTCGCGATTGTATGAGTGAAAACACCTCTCTCCAAGTAAAACCGCTCGTTCCATCGGGTAGTTCCCCCGCTTCATTGAAGCCTAAGGTTTCTTCCGTCAAAACCGAAATTCCTGCCGCTCCTGCGGGAGAAAACATTGACGAGTTGGTGCGTAAAATCAACGCCCTTCGTTCCAGTTCGGGAAACACTGGGTTTGTTCCTCCTTCATCCTACACTTCTGCCGGAGGGATTCCTTCCGTTTCCCCCGTTGCACGTATGGAGTCGCGTGTCGAAACGGCTTCTATTTCCATTCCTGAATTTGTTCCCACTCCCGATAAGGATATTGCTCCTCGTCCCACGTCCTCCGCGTTTGCTTCGCCTTCTAAAGTCGTGCAGCAATTGCAGGAAATGTCCAAAGGAAAAGTCGACACGTTTGAACAGTTGATGTCGGACAAGCCGAAAACGCTTATCGATGAGTATGGCGACGCCAAAATTTACCGCGTGCAGGGCGAGCCCCTCATGTATTACACCATTCCAGTGGCACGTCCCACCGTGAGTGAGCGGGCCATCATCAACACGCTCAAAGAGGCTGCGACGCGGCTCATCAGTATTACCCCGTATCGTATTCGCGACCCGGAGCAAAAAAGAAATGTGTACGCGCAGCAGGTGTTGGAGATTTTGCGTGCGTCTCCCGAATTGAAAGTTCCTTCCACCAAGTTTGATTTTTATGCGCAGGCCGTGGTATCGGAGATGGTCGGGTATGGTCTCATTGACTCCCTGATCAAGGATGATAAGCTCGAAGAAATCATGGTAATAGGTCCAAATGTTCCCGTGTATGTGTTTCACCGCAAATACGACATGATGATTACGAATGTGGAATTCACAAACGACAATGAAGTGCAGGATTTGGTTAATCGAATTGCCCGTGAGGTTGGGCGTCGCGTGGATATTTCTTCCCCTCTCTTGGATGCTCGTTTGCCGGATGGTTCGCGTGTCAATGCGACGATTCCCCCCGCCTCGGTGTCCGGTTCAACTCTCACCATTCGAAAGTTCCGCTCGGACCCGTATTCGATTGTTGATTTAATCAATTACAAAACGCTCTCCGTGGATGTGGCCGCTTTTTTGTGGTTGTGCGTGGATGGTCTTGGAACGCAGCCGGCCAACATTCTCATCTCCGGAGGAACCTCTTCGGGAAAAACAACCTTATTGAACGTCTTGTGTTCCTTCATTCCCTCGAATGAGCGTATTATTTCCATTGAAGACACGTCCGAACTCTCGTTGCCATTGCGCCACTGGATTCGTTTGGAAGGCCGCCCTCCCGGTTTGGAAGGAAAGGGAGAAATAACCTTGGACATTCTCACCAAAAATAGTTTGCGTATGCGCCCGGACCGAATCATTGTGGGTGAAGTCCGCCATGATGAAGCGTTCTCCCTGTTCACCGCGATGAACACGGGTCACGATGGTTGTTTGATTGGAGATGCCAAAATACCCCTTA
Source organism: uncultured archaeon (assembly GCA_964363635.1). Lineage (GTDB taxonomy): Archaea > Iainarchaeota > Iainarchaeia > Iainarchaeales > VGJJ01 > VGJJ01. Next base: position 40,674 of record CAYIIU010000003.1, on the reverse strand, counting down.
CATCCGGTATCTTGGAAATCGGTTCGTTTGTCGATTCAAAACTGGACCATTCTTCATGGAAAGAAGGCGAATGGGATGTTTGTTCGATTGAGAATGAGCACATTACTTCGATTGATTCCAATGGGAAACTATTCCGGTCTTCCATTGTGCAGGCTCGTCGTAAGCCGTTTGAAGGAATGGTATACCATATAAAATTGGCTTCTGGTAACGAAATTACTGCGACGGGAAATCATCCGTTTTATTGTTTTGAAGAGAAAATCGTTCGGAGATTAGCAGAAACATTAGTTATTGGTCAGCACGTTGCTTGTCCACTGCGTATCGAAAATGATATAAGTGATTGGACACAGAATTTTTTGGGCGACTCCGTTTTGGATTCGGATGTTGTCATGGATGAAATTGTTTCAATTGATGTGAAATCTTATTCTGGTTTCGTGTATGATCTAACGGTAAACGAATCCAACGAAACAGGGAAAATGCCCCATAATTTTGTGGCCGAGGGGATAATTGTAGGTAATTCGATGGGAACGATTCATGCCAATTCGGCGCAGGAAACCCTTGTACGCGTAACCAGTCCTCCCATGAGTGTTCCTGAAGTCATGCTTTCGGGTTTGAATTTTGTCATCGTTGAGAACTTATTTCATTCTTCGCAGCGCGGGACATATCGTAGAATCATGGAGATTGCCGAGGTTCACGGCGTGTTGGAGGGAAAGGCCCGCACCGAAACCGTGTTTGAGTGGGATGCGGTCAAGGACGAAATGTCCCGCACCAACATGCCTGTGAAATATTTTGAGCGGTTGGCTCAATTAACGGGTAAAACTCAGGTCGAAATGCAAGGGGAGTTAAAAAGACGCGAACGATTCCTTCAAGGTCTGGTGGATAGGAACGTGCGCGATATGAAAACCGTCTCTCAATTGTCTCGGGATTTTTTGGAGAATGTCTAATGCCTAATGAAGAGTTTTCCGGCATCCGTTCCCGCATCGAGGAGAAAAAGAAAAAGTTTTCTGCAGCAGACGAGATTCAGGAAGAGCTTTCCGACCGTGAGATTGATACCATTGTAAATAGGATGAAATCAAAATACCGCACGGAAGGGTTGGAGTTCAATGAAGTGGAAGGAAAGTTGGGCGAGCTGAAGGGGATTATTTCGGGTTCGGGTCAAAAAAATGTAGAGGTGCAAAGTGTCGAATCCCTGCGTGATGGAAAATCCCCCTACATCCGCATCCTTGGACACTTGTATTTTTCTCTGCATGGTCTGTTTGAGCGCATTGGAAAATTTATGGAGACGCTTCCCCAAATGAAGTCGCTGAATTATTATTTGTACTCGGCCAACATGCCCTATTCTCCTAAGCAATGGGTCGCGCTCATTTCAGTCGTTTCCGTCATTGTCCTTATCGTCTCTTTTTCGTTTGGAGAATTGTTCTTCCTCCTTTTGCGCTATCTGGCGGAGCAGCGCCAGCAGGTGCTAAGCCCGACCGTCGTTGCTCTTTCATACATCATTCCCTTCTTTGGGGCGTTTTTTCTCATGCTCGTAGCCATTTTTGTGGGTTTTATTATTCCTCAATCCAATGCCCAAAAGCGCGGGGATATTTGCTCTACTGAACTTCCATTCGCACTCCGGCATATGGCTACCGAGCTGCGCGCCGGAATCGGGTTGTATAAAACCCTTCAAACCATTGCCAAGGCCGATTATGGGGTGCTCTCGCAGGAATTTACGCGTACGATTTCGGAGATTGAAGAAGGGACGGATACAAAAGATGCGCTGCGTCATTTTGCCGCGCGCACGCAGTCGAAGCCTCTTGCCAATGCGTTGCGGCATATTATGCGCGCCTTGCGCACGGGTGGAAACCTTTCGGAGATTATGGGAACCATTGCGAGCGATGTTTCATTCGACCTGCGTATGAAAGTGCGCGACTATTCGGAAAAATTAAATTTTTTCGGAGTCATTTTCATTTTCATGGGAATCGTCATGCCCGTTTTTGTGGGTGTCATGGCGGCGATTGTCAACGGTGGTCTTCCGTTGGGAGTAAGCCTCCCGCTCACGCCTCCGATTGTTCTCATTTTTTATTTTTTGATTATGCCCTCATTGCTGGGAGGTCTGGCGTACTATTTGTATATCAGCCAGCCGCGCGTGTAGGGTATGTGAGTTGATAGTTTTATGGGGATCTTTGAAAAAAAAACACCATTGGAGAAGTACGCCTATTACATGCAGCAGGCCAACTTGGATGTTCCACCTCTGCTCTGGCTCGTGGGCTCCTTCATCGCAGCGCTCGCATTGGGTTTGCTCGTGTTCGCCGGTTCGGCCATACTTAAAATCAACGAACCCCTGTTGGGCATCTTGGCGTTTGCCATTGTGCTTGATGCCATGGTGGGTTACCCATACATTAAGGGCCGTTCGCGCATCGATGCCATTGAAGAGGCTCTTCCCGATGCGTTGAAGCAAATCTCCGACACGCTCAAAACGGGCTCCACGTACGAGTACGCGCTGCGTGAAGTGGCCTCGGCGCAGTACGGCCCCCTTTCGGATGAGATGAAAAAAGTATTGCGAAAGTTGGAAGAGGGCGAGAATTTTGAAAACTCTCTTTTGTCGCTCACGCGCAATGTGGATTCGCGTCTCGTTGGGCGTGTTATTACGATTATTGTAGACACCGTCCGTGCGGGTGCGCAGCTCGCTGAAATTCTGGATGATATTTCGCAGGATGTGCGTGAAATGAACCGGATCTCCGCGGAGCGGAAATCCAAAACCATTTTGCAGGTTATTTTTATGGTCGCTGCGGGAGTGATGGTGGCGCCGTTCATTTTCGGATTAGTTTCCGTGGTTATTGACTTTTTGATTCGCACATCCGCCAACACGGGTGCCGTCACGGGTGCGGATTTGTCCAAAGTGAAAGGGGCGCGTGACATGATTATTTTTGCCATTAAAGGGTACATTTTCATCATCGCCGTGGCCGCTTCCGTGATGATTGGGGCGATGCGCGACGGCAAGCTTTCCAAAAGCCTTTTATACATCCCTTTGTTGCTTATGCTCGCTTACACAGTATTCTTTCTGTCGCAAATACTGGTTGGCACCATCGTAGGATCGGGTCTCTGATGTGGAATGAAAATCGCGGTCAAACGGCCATGGAAACATTGCTGGTCGTGGGAATTGCCATTGTCATCGCCACCATTGCAGGATTAATCCTCAAAGGGGTGTTTAGTACCGTGTCAGTGGATTTGCAGAACCAGTCGAATGCTGTGATTAATCAGACAAACTAATGAGGAGGAGGGAAAAAAATGGATCAAAAAGGACAAGGAGCTCTCGAATATCTCTTATTGATTGGAGGTGCGGTGCTCATCGCGACGATTGTGTTGCTTATCATCATTGGTTCCACCGGACAGACGAACACGATTATCAACAACAACATCAATACGTTCAAACACCAGATCACAGGGAACTTTCCCTAATTCATAGGTTGTTGCCGCGCAGCCGCGGCAGCAATATTTTTTTTTAACATTTTAGGCAGACACCCCCACATGATGGAACAGCGCGCGCAGATTGCATTGGAGTACCTCCTCACGGTCGCATTTGGAGTAGTCCTCGCCACCATCGCCGCGCTGCTGGCTTTCCAAGTCGTTGGCATTGCTCAAGTGGCGGAAAAGAATATTGAAGAGTTCCGCATCGCCACCGTGACGAGTTTCTTGGGGGATTAGCCCCGTGTTTCCGCTCGTTTCGTTTCTTCTTTCAATTGTCGGATTATCCATTTCCACGTACACGGATTTCAAGGAGCGCATCATTCCCGATTGGGTTTCGTACGGGATGATTGTTCTTGGTTTGAGTCTTGCGGCGTATGAATCCTATTTCACGCAATCCATATCCCCCTTAGCATGGTCTGCGGTATTGACTATTGCCGTGTTCATCCTTGCGTACATCTTTTGGCGCGCGGGAGCATGGGCGGGAGGGGACGTCAAACTTTTCACCGGCCTCGCGGCGCTGAATCCATTCAATCCGTTTGTTCTGGGCTCTTTTTTTCATTTTTCATTTGTTTTCGGCGGACGTGAACTCATCGTGGCAAGCACACTGCCTTTTTTCATGCTCAATTTGTTCATGGGCAGTGTCATCGCGCTCATGCCCTACTCCGCCTTTCTCGCTTTCACCGTTCTTAACCATAAATCCCATCGAAAAGAGTTTGTGCAAATCACACGCGACGCTTTTCTGCGTGCGCTCGAATGGGGTTTGTTGATCGTCTTGTTCACGCACGTCTTGAATCAGCTTTCTGTTTCTCCCCTATTCCTTATTCTCGTATTGCTCGCAGCGGGTTTTGTTCCGGGTGTGATTCGGAAGGGGTTGGCCTTTCTTTCTGTGTTTGGAATTCTTACTTCGGCTATTTCATGGGGTCTCATTCCATCTGTTTTGGGTGTTTTGCTCCTAGTCAATTTTTTGCTCGCGTGGTATGGTTTTGCTCAGCGCCACGTACTCTCCGCACGGAAGAAAATTTCCGATTTGCAAGACGGGGACATTCCCGGCGAGTGGATTGGCTTGAAAGACGGGAAAGTCGTGCGTGAACGTAGCGTCTCGTTCAAAACCATTATTAAGGCAGGAATGGACCGTGATTTAGGAACCATTATGCGCATCATCCATCCTTCCGGAGAATCGTGGGCGGACCCGCGGCAGGCCGCGGGAGTGTATCCCGATCAGATTGCCAAGTTGCAACACGCGGTAAAAGAAGGCTTGTTGGATGACACGATTAAAGTCAAAGCCTCCGCTCCCTTCGCTCCCGCCGTGTTGCTCGCGTATGTTTTGTTGAATGCTTTGGGCGATGGTCCTCTGGCATGGGGTTGGGTCTCATGAAAACCACGATGCGTTTTGCTTCGTCCGGTTCGCGCGGCCAAGCCAGTTTAGAATTCATTCTCGTCCTCATTTTCATGCTCGTTATTATGGCTGCGGTCGTTGTCCCCTTGGGCCAGCGCGTGCAATTCGCTATGGATGATGTGAGTAAGGTTGGTTTTGCAGACGCGGGGTTGAAGGTCATTGCTTCTTCCATCAGCAACATGACTATTATTCCGGGCGATTCCCGCCAAATTGTGGATATTTATCTTCCCAAGGGAAGCACATTCTTTTGCAACAACAACGGTAAAAATGTCGGCATTACTTTTCCATTGAATTCGGACGTGTTTGATGCCACCGGACAGGCGCCTGCGGATTGCGTTGAAAATCCTTCCGACCCCGCTATTGCCATGCTTTGCTCTAAAGATTTTGTCTTTCCTTCTTTTGTTGAACTTCGCTGCCAAGGCGATGCGGCCCCCGATGCGTCATTTACTCTGGATGTCGGCCAGTCCGGTTTTACGCAGACTTTTAGAATGGCAGGCCGTTATTTTTCGAGCGGCAATTTCCGTTATATTATTGATTTTAATGCGAGCTAATCATGCACACACGCGGTCAAACGAGTATTGAAGTATTGCTTGTCGTTTCGTTTGTTTTAGTCGTCGTCCTCGCTATTGTCATTCCATATGTTGAGAACCAGAATAAAACAAACGCTGCGTACGTGGCGAAGCTGGCCATTCTTCCATTCGTCGAGAAAAGCAACTTGCGCGTAAAAATTAATCAAGTTACTCCTGAGGTCCTTGCTGGAAATGGTATTAAAATTCACGTCCGCACGAGTGGAAATTGGGACCGATATGTCGATGAGGAACTGCAGGTCGGTTTGAATGGCCGCCCTCCCGGATGCATGCAAGTGTGCGATGCGGTGGCATCGCTGCGTTCGTATTCTCAGGTCCAGATCGATTGGGACCATGCCGATAATCCGTATTGCGGCGGCCTCGTGGCGTGCGGGGCGCCGGTTGCTCCCGGGTGCGGAAATGGGGTTATTGATCCCGCCGCGGTTCCTCCTGAAATATGCGATGGATCTGATTTTGGTGGAGCGACGTGCGCTTCGTTGGTGCCGGGCACTACCGGCAATTTGGCATGCCTCAACAGCTGCCAACTAATTAGCACGACTGGTTGTTTGCCGGGTGGTTCGCCGTATGTGGATATCCTTTCCACGGCTTTAACACCACTACCCTCTTCCATTCAACAAAGTTCGATTTCAACAGTAGGTGTTCAGCTAAATGACCTCGTTCTTGCCAATACTAGTTATCTTGGAATGTCTTCTGTACAACTCATTGCAATCTGCGAAGATTTGCCGGGTTCAAATGATTTATGCGAGAGGATTGACAATACTCCTGCAGGATATGATTTGGTGGTCCAAGAACTATTGAATCCTTCCAACCCTAAATTATTCCCCGCTGCAACAATGCATGTAATCCAATATGGGAGTACTCCTAACGACACAGTTATTCCGCAGGCCTATGCGCTGGTGGTATCGTATGCGGTCCCTAGTTCGCCCGCTTTTGCTATACAAAATGTGCCCCCAGTCAATATTGAAAATATGACTCCGCCCATTTTGCATAATTATTTAATCAATCCTGCCGCCCTTGGCCTGCAAGTCGGTCCCAGTTACAAGCTCGTTGCTATTTCCCATGTTGCTCATTTTGACTATATTGGCAGTAACCCCGCCGTTTTTAATGGTGAGGAATTGGCGGCTGATAAAGGGAACAATATTCGGACGGACACATTTGTCGTAGTCCCATAATTTTTTCCCCTAGCTTTTAATTTCTTTGCACGCCCAACGCGCTCATGCATGAGGAGTATGCGTGGCTGGGCTGGCTGGTTCTAGCGGTGGCGTCTGGCGCGTTGGTGGAGTCGCTGGACACGCATTCGGTTTCCTCTCTTTCCTCTGTCTCTGAAGCCTTTGCACTCCCCCTTCCGCATCGGATTCAATTTTCCGGTTTTGTCGAGCGTCCTCATTTTTCAGGTGAAAGTTTAGTGTTTGATGTCAAGAACAATGGTCTCATTACATGCTATTTCAGGCACCCTCCTTCATCATTGTTTGTTTTTCCGCATGATTATTTTTTCATCCGCGCCTCGCTGGTGCTTACGCCGCGCGGCCGATTATGCATTGTAGAGTCCATGCACCTTTCTCTTGTTGAGCGTGATGAAGATGCTCCTTGAATTGGCGTGCGGCGTTTTTATCGGCGTTTTTTTCACGCGTCTGGGTCTTCCCACTATTTTTCCGCTGCTCATTTGGTTTTCCGTGTTGGGCGGAAATGCGTGGGTGTGGCTGGTCATCGGCCTCGCTTCCGTGGGGGTGGTTCATGCGTTGTTTTCGCAGGAGCATTCCTCTCGCGAGGATGTTCTGGTTGGTTTTTTCATTGCTTTTGTGGGTTTGCTGGTTTATTCGCAATTTTTTTCTAATAGTTCATTGGATGGTTTTGTTTTTCCTATCTTGCTTCTAGCGGTATTTTTTTGGTTTTGGGCTTCGTTTCCAAAAAGTCCGTTGAATGGGATTGGTGGAATTATTCTGCTAATCTCGGGCTGGTGGCTCCTGCACGAACGCGTGGTGTCAGCGGTTCTTCCTGCGTTCTTTTTGGGGTGGTGGGGCGTCTCGTGGACGCGCCATTCCATTTATGTTCGCCATTCGCGCGTTCAAAAAATCCGCGATGCATGCATTGGTTGTTTTTCAGGCCTCCTTCCGGGTGTGGGCCCCGGCCTCGTGAATGTGGGTTGGCTTTCCGGCCGCGCATCTCTTTCGATGGGAGTGAGCAACTTGGTCTTCAGCATCGGTTTAGCCTCATTGAACGGTTCGATTCGCAGTGCCGTGGCTGCGTCGTTGGGCGATGTGACCATTATTCCCTGGTATTTTTTGCTGGCCGTTTTTGGCGGGTGTATCGTATTCACATTTATCGTGTGGAAGCATTCCAACCCTCTTTCTTTTTCGTTTTCCCCGCATGGGTGGGTTCTTTTCCAAGTGCTGGGTGTTTTTTTGGTAGGCGGTCTCTCGGCTGCCGGGGTAATCCTGGCTTCTTATTCCCTTCGCCGCGTCTTTCAATCGTTTGACCTTTCGCTCGATGCGGGAATGTTTATTCTTGTTCCGTCTATTTTGTGGTTTTATGGTCCTTATTAAGAGCCGTTTTCGATGGCGGTTTTCATCCTTCCGTGCCGTATTTTTTTCAATAGAGGCCGAATGATTAAATACGGCAGATTGTTGTTTTGGGATGTATGCATTCTAAAGGCCAGTCAGGATTGGATTTATTGTTGGCTCTCCTCGTCCTGCTTATCGTGCTGAATGTTTTTTCGAGTGTCTTGGATCGTTTTGAAGATGTGCAGAAAGAAATTTCTATTCGTCAGCAGGTTCGGGAAAACCTGCAGCAGATACATTGGTTGGCCTCGTATGCGGGAGGTTACTATTATGAGGCAGGCGAGTATCCGCCCACCGCTTCCCTGTTCGTTGGGTCTCTTTTGCCCATTTATTTGGATGAGAATGTTCGTTCCACCGGCATCACGTTGCTTGAAACGGTTCGCGCTGTTGGAACGCAGCCGGGCATTCCTTGTTCCGTCGATTGGGATATTAATGCTTCCGAGATTAATTTTCATGCGTTGGTGCGCGGAGTCGACGCCGGCCTTACCTACGATATCGATGTGAATTCTATTACTATTATTCATTCCAACTATGATGACAATCATTCGTTCAATGTTGCTGGATGTTTTGATGCATTCTCCATCGAGGTCAAGCCATGAATTCCCGCGGACAATTTTGGTCGCTCGATGTGGTTTTGGCGGCGGCTATTTTCACGTTGGCCATCGGTCTCATTTTGAGCAGTTCCGAATTATCTATTTTTTACGGCCAGCAGGAGAGGAATTCCCGCCAGCTGCTTTCCGAAGCCTTGCTGGGTTCCAATAATTTAGTTAGCCGGAGCGATTTTCTCGTGCAGTTCACTCCGCCCGAATGTTATGGTATTCCCGACGGTGATCCTAACCGCTGTAATTTTTTGGGCTCTACCTCCATCTGCGGCGATACGGTCCCCGATCCGGATTGTGATGTTCTTGATGTTTTTCCTTCACAATTCAACGCTCGCTGCGGTCCCAATGCAGAGTTTAAGGCAACCTTCCCTCCTCACGTGCCTGGATTTCCCCCTGCCCCTTCCTTGACATACTATCCCCGCGGCTGGTTGTACGATAATGAACTTTCAAGCTTAGAAAATTGTATAATAGATAGCCGCAGCTCCGTTCGCCCTCCGCAGCTGGGTCTTTCTTCTGATTTTTACATTGATATGAATGCCTTGCTCTCCGATGGAAGCACCCTTCGTTTTTTGACGCCTAATATTCGTGGAAACCCCTATTTAATGATTCAGCGCCGGATGCTGATTTTTCCATTTCATCCTTCTGCAGGGGATTTGCGCGAATGCATGGATGGTCTTTGCCCTCAATATTTGACGGATTTGAACTTCCGCGTGTGGGGTGTTTAACGTGCGCGGATTTGTTTTTTCGGTTGACATGGTCTATGGCGCCATTGTCGTCGTGTTATTGTTTTCACTTCTGATTCATGCATCCAAACCCATGTATTCTCCCGCGCAACAATTGCTTCAAATTCAAGCCAAGGATGCGGTTGTCGCATGGTTTTACGGAGGACCTGATGGTTCTTCTAGTTGTTCTGCTTCTCTCAAATCCTGCGCCTGCGACATTGGTTTCCGTCCCCTCGTCACCACAACGCCCCTCGATCCCACAGACCAGTTTGATTGGGCCGTGCAGACAGTGTGCGTGGAGTCCCCATGATTTCCCGCGGTTTCTTTTCGGTGTTTGTGTCTGCTTTCGCGGTCATTTTTCTCATTTCTTTTTTTTATTCCCAATCCGTGCAGTACAACACCCAATTTCATTCGGCCGAATTGGGCGTCGTGAGCCAATCGCTTTCCAAAGATTGGTTTATGGTCCGCAATGCATTGGAGAATTTTGCTTCGGATGCTATTCTCCAAAAAATAGCGACCCAGCTTCCTCCTCCTGGTCCCAACTGTGTTCCAACCAATTATGATACGCTGGAATTCAATGACGCCGTTGAAGCCTATTGGGACAACGCCACGCTCTACATGAATACGAATTTTGGCACCAACTGCGACGTCAATTTGAGTGTGTATATGCAGAACCGCCTCGAAGGCCTTGCGCTCACATCCCCTTCCGTTCGCGATGATAAACGCGCGTATGGTATTTTGTCCTGCACCCGCGCATCCTCCAACAGTTCACTAACGGTTTCCCGTCCATTTGTCATTCACAAGAATATTGTCATTACCCCATCGTTCGTGAATTGCAACGTGGAAGTGTTTGATGTCCTTGGAAGCAACTCTTTGCCCGGGAGCACTCCATATTCAAAGCTGGATGTCAGCCAAGTTTTTACCTGATGCTGCGTTTAATCGCTTTTTGGGTGCCGCTCCCATACTGCATGGCTTTTTTGGGTGCATGAACGATTTCTTTCAAAACGCCCATTTTTTCGGCCAGCACGCGAAGGGTGTTCTTCCGAACATGCCCGTATTTTCCTTGTAAATTTTCCAGTGCCGGAACTTTCAACGCAAGTGCGGCAAATGTTTCATCTAAATAGGGTGCGTGCAACGTGATTTCATATTCATTTGCGCATCGAATTTCCCGTTTCACATCATGCTCATGCACATTCGTCATCTTTTCCGTGCGCAGCTTCTCGCACGCGTCCGAATCGCCGCGGCATTTGTCAAATGCTCCGTATCCGCAGAACAGTTCATCTGCTCCCGACCCCACGAAAACGTGCGTCAATTTTTCGTCGTGCGCCAATTTTGCAATGGTCAAATTGACTGCTCCGAGCGTGCACTGTAATTTATCATCAGTCTTCAAAATCTTTTTCGCGTGCGCATAATTTTCTATCATTTCTTTTTCATTCAATTCATGCACAACCAGTTTCATCTTCATTTTCTTTGCCAGCGGCCGTACTCTTTTCAAATCGGAGCTTCCCGGAAAACCCACGCATAATAGCACAGCGTTTTTCGAAATTTTTCCAGCCAAAAATGCAATCGTTCCCGAGTCTAATCCACCCGAAAATGCAATGCCGAATTTTTCCTTGTTGGGAGTGTTTTTCTTCACGGCATTTTCAAGTGTAGCCTGGAGTGCGTCAAAATTAATCGTACTCGAAACGTGCCCTTTGCTTTCCGATGTCTTTTTGCTCGCTGCCATTCCTATCTTGCGTGGAATGCCCTTAAAATGCTTTATTTCAACGAATTCGCGCGTTGAGCGTTGGTATGGAATCCAAACCATTTTATAGAATAAAATCATCTTACTAGCATGGTTTCGCTCGATAAAATTGACCTCCTGCTGCTCGGCCGCTTGCTTGATGATGGTCGTTCCTCTTTTTCTCAGCTCGCGCGCGAAACCAGTCTTACGGATGTGGCCATCAAAAAAAGATTTGAGCGTTTGAAACGTCAAGGAATTATCAACACTATTTCCGCGGACCTTAACCTCGACGTCCTCGGTTTTGCCAAACCCGTTTTCGTATTGTTAAAAACCGAACCCGGGAAAAACAAAAACATTTCCAAGCGTTTAAGCGATATGGAACAGGTTGTAGAATTTCACGAGCTCATGGGTGAGCATAATTTCATGCTCAAGTTGTTGTGCCCCGATATGACGCATGTTAAACGAGTCCTCGACGATTTAGGAAATGTGGATGGTGTGCGCGAACTGAAAAGCATGCCCGTGCTTTCCGTAATCAAGAAGACGAACGCCCTTCCTCCCACGTCGTTTCAGAAACGGTTTTAGTGTTTCTTTTTTTCTCTCGCGCGTGAAATAATGAGGACGATTGCCCCTGCAATGATAGTGTTGGCAATCGTTCCAATAATTCGTTCGCTCCGGATATTTTCAGCATAACTTGTCGGGAAAATATCGAATTCTCCTTCGGTGGAGAAGATAGAATGGAATGGGAATCCTTTATATTCAATACAATATCCAAAATTCACTCCATCCGTACATATTGCTCCACTCGGAATGAGGTTTAATACAAGTGCTGCAATAGCGATGAGAATAATTTGTTTCATACTCTAGTTAAACGTGCTACCCGTTAATAATGTTTGGATTACCTTAGGTTACCTATGCAACTCATCATCGCCGAAAAGAATCTTGCGGGCCAGCGCATCGCCGAGGTTTTGGGAGGAAAGACCACTCGTTCGCAAGCGCGCGGTTTCGTCAAGTATTACTCCTTCACGCGTGGCGTGGAGGAAAGCACGGTTATTCCCCTGCGCGGACACATTGTAGAGGTGGATTTTCCCAAGCAGTATAGTTATTGGAAGGGCACCGATTTGAAAGAGCTGGCGAAGGCGCCCATTCTGTATTCGCCCAATGACGCCGCCATTGCCGCGTTGATGAAAGACGTGGGAAAAAGCGCCACCAAAATAATCATCGCCACGGACGCCGACCGAGAAGGAGAAAGCATTGGCGTGGAGGCGTTGAGAATCGTGCAGGAAGTCAATCCAAACGTGAACGTGGAGCGTGCCTATTTTTCCGCGATGACTCCCAAGGAATTGGTGAAGAGTTTTGATGAGCTTGTGAAAGTGGATTACAACTTATCCGACTCCGCCGATGCGCGAAGGGAAATCGATTTGATTTGGGGTGCGGCGTTGACGCGTTTTGTTTCTATTATGGGAAATCGCATGGGGAAGGATTTCATTTCGGTAGGACGCGTACAAACTCCTGTGCTCGCGCTCATTGTCAACCGCGAAAAGGAACGTCTTGCATTCGTGGTGCAGCCCTACTGGGAAATAATCGCGCACGCGGAGAAAGACCGTATTTTGTTCGACGCGTTTCACAAAAATGGAAAAATGTTTGAGGAAAAAGTCGCACGCGAAATATTCGATAAAATTAAAGATGAAAAAAAAGCCCTAGTCAAAAAAGTTTCCAAGAAAAAAAGAATGATTGCACGCCCCATCCCCTTTGATACCACCACCATGCTCCGCGCCGCATCCGCATTGGGCTTTACCGCGGGCCAGGCAATGAATACGGCGGAATCGTTGTACATGGCCGGGTACATCTCCTATCCGCGAACGGACAATCAAACATACCCCTCCACGATGAACTTGCGTGAGCATTTGGAGGAGTTGAAAAACGAGAAAGTGTACGTTCCTTTCGTCGAAGGAATTCTCTCCGCGCCTCTTAACCCATCCAAGGGCCCTAAGAACACCACCGACCATCCCCCCGTGCATCCAACGAAAGTTCCCGAAAAGGGAAAAATAGGCGATAAGGAATGGAAATTTTTTGACCTTGTGGCACGCCGCTTTCTTGCCACATTCATGCCCGATGCGGAAACCGAAAACACTTCCGTTGAACTCGAAATAAAATCCGAACCTTTCACCGCAACGGGGCAAACTATTCTTTTCGCAGGGTGGAAGGCCGTGTATCCTTTTTCGGAGTTGAAAGAAACCATTTTGCCCGCGTTGAAAGAAGGAGATGTGGTTCCAGTGAATCAAATTGAAATGCCTCGGAAGGAAACGCAGCCCCCTGCGCGCTACTCTCAATCCGCTTTGTTGAAGCTCATGGAAGAGAATTCCCTCGGGACCAAAGCTACTAGAGCAACCATCATTCAAAAATTATATGAGCGCCAATATATTTCCGGTATCAAGAGTATTGAACCCAATCAGATTGCTTTTGCTGTCATCGATTCGCTGGAGAAGCATTCCAAAATTGTCACCGAACCCAAGATGACGGCGGAACTCGAACACGAAATGGATGACGTTGCGGGCGGAAAAACCAAAAAAACAAAAGTCGTGGACGACTCCCGCGTCATGCTGTTGCACGTGCTTGATCAGCTTCTCCTCAACAAGAGTGCCATTTCATTGGATTTGAAAAAAGCGCTTTTCAAGCAAGACACGATGGGGAAGTGCCCCAATTGCGAAAAAGGACAACTGGTGATGCGCAAAGCTGCCGCGACGCAGAAGCGTTTCCTCGGCTGCGACCAGTTTCCCAATTGCCGCACCACGTTTCCCTTGCCGCAAAAAGGAACACTCTATCCCACGAACAAAATCTGTCCGGTGTGCAACAAGGCCCCGCTCATACGTTTGGCGGGAAAGAAATTTAAGATGGAAATTTGCGTCAATTATGATTGTCCGAGCAAGGATGCGTGGAAAAAAAGCGTTGCAGAAAAGAACGCAGCTTCCACCGCGATGCCCTCCAAAATAATTTCACCATCTTCTGCAGTTTCCACCCCCCTTTCTTCTTCGGGCCCGCGTGTAATCGGCCCTTCTTTTATCCCTCCCAAACCCTCTCCTTCTTCCGCGGCGAAAACGCCCAAGAAACCGCGCGCAACGCGTTCCTCTAAAAAGCCTCCAGCCGTTTCATAATGTATGAAGCTCGTCCTCAACATTCGCAAGTCCGCGCAGGAAAATTCCCAATCTTTTTTTGATGAAGCCAAGCGTTTGCGCCACAAAATGAAAGGGGCCGAAGCGGGCATGCGTGAAGTGGAAAACAAGCTCGCCGTGCTCGCGAAGAAAACAGATATTGCGGATAAGAAAGCCCCCGAGAAGCGCCGCTCCAAAGAGTGGTTTGAAAAATTCCGCTGGTGCTGCACGCGGAATGGTTTGTTGATCGTGGGCGGGCGCGATGCGCACTCCAATGAGGCACTCGTTAAGCGTCACATGGAAGACAATGATTGGTATTTTCACGCGGATGTTCACGGCGCACCTCATTGTATTTTGAAATGTGATAAAAAGAAACCCTCCAAGGAAGATTTTGACGATGCCGCATCATTCGCGGGATTATTTTCTTCGGTGTGGAAAAAAGGTTTGTTGAGCGTTCGCGTGTATGCGGTGAAACCTTCTCAAGTTTCCAAGAAAGCCCCTTCGGGAGAAAGTTTGGGCCGCGGGGCATTCATCATTCATGGAGAACGAAAATGGTTCGACCCCGATTTCAAGATGGGTTGGGGCGTGCAGGAAACCAAGGATGGTTTTCGCGTGCTCTGCGGCCCCCTTGCGTGCGTCAAAGCCCTCGCGCAGCATGTGTCTGAATTGTCTGCGGGAGAAAAAACCAAAACGGATGTGGCAAAATCCTATCAAAAATGGTTGGAGAAGCAATCTCCGCCCGTTTCCATTCCACTCGACGAATTAGTCGCTGCCCTTCCGCCGGGAGAGTTCACCACTCACCCCATTTCAACTAAAAAATAAATTTTTTGATGACCTTTTTAGAAAAAAGGTTCCATTAATGTAGCCCCTCATTTGGAGGGATTAAAAACCCCCAATGGCGTATAGGTATTAGATGTCCAATTTTCCCAATCCATTAATCAATGCTCCCCCCGTTCCGGACAAGCGTGCCGTCACGTTGAAGGTGCAGGAGCCTTCCCCCACGCATGTAGGAAGAAACATCGTCACGCTGGACCGGAAATCCAAGCAAGTGTTGGGAATCACGAGCGGGGACATTGTGGAGATTGAAGGCACCAAAAAAACGGCCGCCATCGTGTGGCCCGCCCGCACGGAAGATGAGGGGAAGGACATGGTCCGCATGGACAATCTTATTCGCCACAACGCGGGAGTGAATCTCGGAGAAAAGGTCATTGTCCGCCCGGCGCAATTCAAAGAGGCCCAAAAAGTAGTGCTCGCTCCCACGCAGGATGTCCACATCATCGCCTCCGGGTACGAGCGTATTCTCAAAAAGACATTTATCGGCCGCCCCCTTTCACGCGGAGACAACGTGTGGATCACCGTCTTCGGATCGGGTTTCATTTACCGCGTCATTGAAACCAACCCTCGGGGTATCGTCAAGATTACCGACTTCACGCAGTTTGTGTTGAAGGATGAACCCATCAAGGGAGAATTGGAAACGGTGGCCAGAAAATCCTATGATGATGTGGGTGGATTGAAAGGCCAAGTCAACAAAGTGCGTGAACTGATCGAGCTCCCCATGCGCCACCCCGAGTTGTTCCGCAAACTGGGAATCGAACCTCCCAAGGGTGTGTTGTTGCACGGTCCCCCCGGCACGGGAAAGACGCTTCTGGCCAAAGCCGTGGCGAATGAGACGCAGACGCATTTTATTTCCGTCTCAGCTCCGGCCATCATGAGCAAATTTGTCGGGGAAGCCGAAGAGCGCGTGCGCCAAATTTTCAAGGAGGCAGAAGACAATGCTCCTTCGATTATTTTCATCGATGAAATCGACGCGATTGCACCTAAACGGGAGGAAGTGGTGGGTGAAGTCGAGCGCCGTGTCGTCGCGCAGCTTTTATCGCTTATGGATGGGATGGAGTCGCGGGGGAATGTCATCGTAATCGCGGCCACGAACCGTGTGAATAGTTTAGACGAAGCCTTGCGCCGGCCGGGTCGTTTCGATCGCGAGATTGAGATTGGTATTCCGGATAAGGAAGGCCGGAAAGAAATTCTGCAGATTCATACAAGGGGGATGCCATTCGCTAAAGACATGAATTTGGATTATTTTGCCGGCATCACCCATGGTTTTGTGGGAGCTGACCTCACTGCACTCGCCAAAGAATCGGCGATGAAAGCGCTGCGCAGGTATTTGCCAGAAATTAATTTGGAAGACGAGCAGATTCCTGAAAATGTTTTAGAAAAGATGGAAGTGCAGCACAAGGATTTTGAAGACGCATTGAAAGAAGTCCAACCTTCGGCGCTGCGCGAAGTGGCGGTGGAGATTCCCGACGTCAATTGGACGGATGTTGGGGCGCAGGAGGATGTCAAGGCAGAGCTGAAACAGGTGGTGGAGTGGCCGTTGAAATACCCTGAAAGATACACCGAAGTGGGGATTCGTCCGCCGACGGGCGTCCTATTATACGGTCCCCCCGGAAACGGAAAGACGCTTCTGGCAAAAGCAGTAGCAACCGAGACGGGTGCTAATTTTATCTCGGTCCGCGGCCCCGAATTAGTGAATAAATGGGTCGGCGAAACGGAAAAAGGAATTCGGCAAATATTCAAAAAAGCCAGACAAGTCTCTCCCTGCATCATTTTCTTTGATGAATTCGATGCCATCGCTCATGAAAGGGGTTCCGGCCTCGACAGCACGGGCACCAGCGAAAAAATCGTCAACCAGCTGCTCACCGAATTGGACGGGATACAGCCGTTGAAAAATGTCGTCGTCATCGCCGCGACGAATCGTCCAGATCTAATCGACCCCGCTCTCAAGAGGCCGGGGCGCTTTGACAAGGAGATTCTGGTCAAATCCCCCGATGAAAAAGGGAGAGAGGCAATTCTTGCCATTCACTTGCGTGGGATGCCCATCCATAAATCCGTTTCCGTGCGTGAACTGGCCAAAAGAACAACGGGTTTCTCCGGGGCCGATTTAGCGAACCTTACCCGCGAGGCAGGGCTGATTGTCATTCAGGAAAAAATGATTTTAGAGGATGTGGCAACGAACCTTTCGGAAATGGCCAAATTGATCGACACCGATCCTGATTCAAAAAGAATCCGCGACTTGGCGAATTCGACGATGCAGATATCCGACAACATCCAAGATGATGCTGTTCGGGAAATGATTCTCGCCAGTGTAGCCGGAGGGGCGCCCGCACTGAAAATTTCAAAGATCAATGATTTAATCGCTCACGTCAGGACGAAACTATCCCAAATCAAAGTCCAAGTTACTAAAGAAAACTTTGAAATGGTTCTAAATAAGATGAACGCATCCGTTCCGACCGAAGCCGTAGAGGCGTATGCGGATTACAAGAAATCAAAATCCCCCGAAGGGTTCAAGCCGAACTACGTGCGCTAAACTTTTTTGAAAACCAAGCAAATGATGTTTGCTGGCATCGTAAACCTTTCGGTTTACAATGAAGTTCAATCAAAGAATATTAATTAAAACTTTTGGGAAAAAGTTTAATCAAAAAGCGGCGCTTTTTTCTGTTTCACAAAAAGAAAATGAAAAAAACCAGCGGGAAAAATAGTATTCCCCACACGATTTTGTTCCACGCAAATACTTTGGCTCCGTCCAGCACAAAAAACGGGAGCAAATTAAACATCGCCAAATAGAGGTTGATGCTCCCAACCACGCTAGCCACATTTCCTATTTGTGATGCCTGCCCATATGCTCCCGCGATTAAAAATGAGATAATTCCAATAACAATATTCATCGCCGGTCCTGCCACCGAAATAATCCCGTTTTCCTCATCCGTTACACGTTTCCCGAAAATATACACGGCTCCCGGCGCGGCGAAAATAAATCCTCCGAAAATAGCAAATGCCAATGCAATGACGAGCCCCAAATTCCACGCGCGATACTCTGCCTTCGCTCCGAAGTGAATCGCCGCATATTTGTGCGCCAATTCGTGGAGTAGGAATCCGGTTCCAACGGCCAGTGCGGCAATGGCGAGGGCGTTTCCAAAACTAGTCACGCTTAACCCGCCGTCCGAGAATACGAATGCGAATGCGGCGGAGAGCGAAATCCAGCTGATCAGCAGGTCCGTCAGCTCTTGATTTTCGAGGCTCATACGTGTTAAACGTCAAAAAGCCTTATTATGCGTTCGTCTGGGCTCCTGCGAAGCAGGGGCCCTACCTCCGAGTGGCCCTCAACCTTTGCAAGCAAAGGTTGGCGAAAATCCGAGTGCCCGAGCCTTTTAGGAAAAGGTTCGCGAAAAAGAGGTCGCGCGGCCGGCGACTTCCGGCCCCGTATGGAATCGGGCATGGAATTGGGGCAAAATTTTCCCTATGTTTTTAGTTATTGCCCCTCACCCAACCCTTTATGTCTAAAGGCTTCGTTTCATTCTTCTTCTTTCTTCTCCTCGCTCCCATTATTGCACTATCCTCCTCTTGGCCCGTCCCTGCATTTGATGACGCTGTTATTCGCCACCTCTCCTTCCGCCGCTTCGAGATGGAAACAAACGTTGATGCCATTATTCGCGGCGAATTGCATGCAGGTTTGCTCGCCAATCTTCCTCCGGAAACCATTAAGGTGAATATCAACCAGCGCGTGCTGGATTATTTGTCCAGTGTTGAAGTCGCGCACGATGATTCATTCCATTATGAAACAGGTTTTTCCGTACTCGCACAAACCAATTATCTTTCGCTCTTTTTTTCTCCGCAAACTCCTGCCAATTTGCTTTCATTTCATTCCGCGTCGCACGTTTTAGTTCTTCCTGTTTCGCAGGTTGAACGCTACGGCGAATATTCCTACACCGGCGGATTGTTTGGTACGAATGTTCTCCACATGCGCATCCGTTCGCGCGATGCTAACACATTATTCGCTCTTCCTATTGGTTATCGCATCTGCACCACCACTTTCCAAAAAGATTGGCCCTGCGCTGGAGAAATTTTGCATGCAAACACTTGAATTTATTTTAATTTTCTCCGCGCTGCTCGGAGTGCTGGCATTTTTTGCCACTGTCATCGATGACCATCGCCTCGCATCCGAAAACGCCCAAAAAGTTTTACTGGAAAAATGGTCAGCATTGCGGTGCAGCTCCCTCGCGGATGCGGCCGTGAACCATTTTGTTCTTGCCTCTTCACGGGACTGCCTCGACTACGCTTATGCGTTAAACCAGCCCCATTCTTCTTTTCTGCTTGTTTTAGGAGGGGATTCCAATCACTATGGGTAGGGGCCATTTGTTGGGCGTCGAGGCCTTCCTTCTTTTCCTCGCGTGGATGCTCGTGTTGAGCGTCGTTTGGTCCGACTCCGCTCAACATGTGAACGCACAACTTGGGGAATGGAAAAAATCCCGCGCGCTGGAAACAAGCATCGCGTTGAGCGACGCACTCATTTTAACGCATCACACGCAACCTTGGAAAGGTTGTGCGGTTTTTGATGATGCACTCCAGCGCGTACGTTCATACGTGTTGAGCGAATCGTGTTTGCAGAATCTTTCATCGGCAGGCGCTCCTTCAACCCTTATTGCACGTGTTTCACTTCATCATATTTCATTTGATGTCAATTATTTTTCTCGTGCGGTGGATGAAAATGAAACATGTGCGAGTGTCCGCCGTCCCATATTTCTTTCTTCTGCAATGGAATCCGTTTTTTTGGATGTGATTTCCTGTGCGTAAAGGATTTTTTCTTTTATTTGAATTGATTATTGCCCTTTTGCTTTTTTCCAGTTTTTATTTTGTTTCACATTCGTTTCCCACAGCGAATAATTCCACATCCTTGCTTCCCGAAGTCGCGTGCAGCGATTTACTGGGTGTTTGGCTGCTGGGAGAAGGCAATTTGCCCTCCGTCGCGCATGAAATTCTTCCATCTTCCGTGGTTTCATTCTCCACTATTCCTATTTTTCCACAAAAAATGCATTCGGTGGCTTGCTTTGCCCAGCGCATGCATAATGGAACGTTGGAAAGCCAATACATTCTCATCGAATGGTGATTTTATCTTCTTCGCGAAGCAATGTGATTGTTTCTCCCAAGATAATTTCCCCCTCGATGGGAATTGGTGAGGCAATGGTCCTTGTTTTCGTGTGTGAAAACGAATCGTCATCGAATTCGATGTCAATTTCATCCACCAAAATGGTTATTTCCATTCCCTCTATGTCGGGAACGCGCATTTGCACTTGGCTTCCGGGCGCGGAGAAGGATAGCCACTCCATATTTTTCTCCAGTTCATCTGAAAACGCAGTATACTGGTTTGTGCGTGCTAGAAGCGTGTATGCATCCATCGCGTGCGCGAATGCTGGTGTAAAAAGTGCGAGCATTCCTGCAAGTGCGGCCCAAAGCAATAATGCTTCAACAGACACTTGGCCTGCATTTTCATTATTTTTCTTTTTTCGTTTGATTATTTTTGGCATGCTAATCAATGGCATCGATTTGGTCGAACACGTCTTTTGTTTTCTTGGAGAGTTTGTTGATTCCCTTTTCGCTCGAATCCTGCAGCTGCGTCACGAGCAGTAATACGACTGCGACCACGGCTGCCATCACGATAATGAGTTCGATTGAAATCTGTGCACGTTTTTCGCGTAAAAAGCCATTCATTCTTTCTCATGCGACCGAAAAAGGTTTAAAACTAGGGGAAATTTTGCCCAAATTATCCATTTGGTCGTTCGGCAGACTACTGTTGAGGGTTTGCCCACAAATCCTTATGTAGGCGTTTTATCAAATTTCATGGTAAACCCGTGGTTTATCATGCCAGCAAACCTACTGCATTTTTGATTAAACTTTTTTCCTAAAAAGTTTAGTTTGCTTGGTTTGCAAAAATTTGAGGGTTGGAGGGGCGTGAGCCTTCGCCCGCTCCGAGATATGTGTTATTCTGACAAAAGGGGTGAACTTTTGTAAGTGTAATTCGGCCTTTTTGTGGAAAAGCCTTGGAAAAAACATTTTACGCAATCATAGGAACGCCAAAGTTGTCTACCACGCTGGCCACGAACCCGCGTTTGATGAATGCCATTTTGCTCAATGTGTCATACAATTCCGCTCGTTTTCCATGGAAGTTAGGGGTTTGCGTCAGCTGGTCAAACAGTTTCTCGGTCTTTTCCGACAGCAAAATCATCTTTCGTGTACTCATCCAGTTTTCTAAGCTCATATCTTCCACCTCCGTGGGGGATACATTCTCATGCGTGTGGTTCGTTATATACTCGCGGGGGGAGGGTAAACCGCCGAGAAAAAGAAAGGGAAAAGGGGATTGCTCCCCTTTTGAAAAAATAGTTTTTGTCTAGTTTTACACTTGTCCGCCGAATGCTCCTCCCGTGCTTTCAATTTCGTTGGCAGACCCATCTAATTCTTCAGCGCGGGATTCTAATCCATCCACTTGTTTTCTTAAATCATTTTGCGCTGACGAGTTTTGGATTCCATTTCCCGCTTTTTCAAGGAGCTGGGCGCTCTTCCTCAGTTCTTCGGCTTGTTCTTTGAATCGAGTGGCTTTTTCTTTTTCATTTCCTGCATTCAATCCAAAGAACTTTCCTATTCCATACACCATGTCCTTCTTTTCGCGGTCATTTTTTTCTTCGGTTTGTTGGGTGACCTCGGCCACGTTGACCAATTTTTCAGTCACCGTTCCCGTTACCGCGTCTCCTGTTTCATCGGTGAAATATTCTGATAATTTGGCTATTTCATCGATGGCTTCTAATTCTTTGGCTTCGGCTAATTTGGATGTTTGTCTGAGTTTTGCTTTGACGCGGTCTATCGTACAGATATGTTTCACGCGTTGCGCGACATGGTCGCGTATTTGGTCGTTGCTGGTTTGTTTTTTACATTGTGCGAGTTGTTTTTCAGCGAATTTTACTGCTTTTTCGGCGTTTTCGGCGCAATTATTTTTTCCTTCTTCCATTTGTTCGCACACGTTTTCAAATTCGTTCATCATGAAGCGTGATTGCACTTCGCACATGACGGCGCTTTGTTCCTGCATTTGGGACACCGGATTGTGTTCGGCATCTCCTTCTACGCAAGTAGTGATGAATCCGCTTTCATTGAAGGAACCTTCTTCACAGTAGTCCATGAAATCCACTCCCGGTCCGCCAAATCCGGGTCCGCCGCCCCCAAAGCCCGGTCCTCCTCCAAATCCTTCGGGTCCTTGCGAAGGTCCAAATCCTCCTTGTTCAAATCCATTAGGTCCTTGTTGCTCGGGATACGGTTGTGGGTAGTTTCCTTGCGGCGTGGCATACGGGTCTCCTCCCAATCCCGGGTCACCGTATGTAAATCCTCCCGTGGGGGGGCTTCCTCCTCCTTCTCCACTGCCCGGTTCTCCTGCATTCGGGTCTCCGCCCCCATTATCGGGTGGGGGTTGGTAATTGGTATTGTTTCCTCCATCGGGGGGTGGTTGATAGTTATTGTTTCCCCCATCGCCCGGATTGGGTTGGTTCCAGTTTTGTTGCTGGTTTTCCCATTGCTGGTTTTGCCATTCTTCTTGCTGCTTCCGCTGTTGAGCATCCCGCTCGCAGGATTTTTGTCCCATCTTGGCTTGCTGTTCGCAGCGTTTCTTTGAATCTTTTTCGAATCGTGCCTTTTCTCGTTCGACTTGTTCTGTTACTTTCGTTTCGCATAACTGGATAATGGATTCCTTTGACGGAGGGCACGTGAGTTTGAATTCTCCTTCTTGGGGGCCCATTTTTTCAAATAATTTAGGAAGCTCGTCGCAAAAAGTTGATGCTTCCGTGGCGCGCGTGACCATTCGTTCCGCATTCGTGCATGCCTTGGAAAAGTCCGCATTGCTTCCGATGCGGGACATAATATCTTCTACGATTTCACTTTCGTTGTTTTTTAAACAATTGGGAGCGTATCCTGCTAATACGTCTTCATCAATATCTTCGAAGATGGACCGCGACACGCGTTCGCGTATGGCAGCATTAATCGCATCATCTTCGCTGACTCCAAAATCTGAAAATGAGAGTTGTTCGCGCTGGTCGCTGGGTAATTGCAATCCAAACATTTGAGAGAATTGTCGATCATCAAACGATGGCGGTCCTTGGTTGTATCCACTCTCCCTCGGTCCGGGCTGCGGTCCATATCCTTGGGGTGCTTGCGGAATAGACTGTTCCGGCCCCAAATAATCTTGGGGTGAAACTCTTTCCTGTGGGGGATTAATCGTATTGTCTTCACTGGTTCCTGTCACGAGCCCTGTAGCGGGGTTTCCTTGATACCATCCGAATTGGGCAAATGCAATGGGTGTGACGCTGGCTAAAACAACCAAAACAACGGTCACACTAACTAGTTTGAGTAAATGGTGAGTAGTTTTCATTCCACATGCATTCAATAGAAATATTTAAGCATTTTGTTGGCTGACACCATTAATCTTTTCCCCACTCTCCCCGCACCGCCGTGAAAAAAGTGAGGATTATAACCTACGGCGGGCTTTAGTTATTTATGGCATCCTCGAATGTATTTGCCCGTGTTGTGCGTGAGAATACCATTTTCAAAGACGAACGGGCGCTTTCACCGGATTTCATCCCCGAAATTCTCCCTCATCGTGAGTCGCAAATCAATTCCCTCGTCTATGCCCTTAAGCCCCTCGCGGAGGGAGGTAAGGCCTCTAATGTTTTCGTTTTCGGTCCGCCCGGCGCCGGAAAGACCGCTACATTAAAATATGTCGTGAGCCAGTTGAAGGAATTTTCCGGCCGCGTGAAACCCGTCTATTTGAACTGTTATGGCTACAACACCCGGCAATCCGTTTTGGCAGAATTGACGCGGATCGTGGAGCGTCCCGTTCCCGCACGCGGGATGAGCACGAGTGAGTTGTACCAGAAAGTCTTGGAGGGTTTGAAGTTTGCCAATTTTGTTCCCGTGCTTGTTTTTGATGAGTTTGACCAGTTGATGGAAAACGATGGAAACGATTTGATGTATGATATTTTGCGTATTCCCGAAAATGGCCGCGTGGGGATTCCTGTTATTCTCATTTCCAACGACACCAGCATCCCCTCGCGTCTCGATGCGCGCGTGCGCAGCAGCTTCTCGCACGAAACGGTGGAGTTTGTTCCATATTCCCCGCAGCAGCTGAAAGATATTTTGCGTGAACGAGCGGCGCTTGCGCTCGTTCCCCATGCACTCTCCGCAGATGCACTTGGTTTGATCGCCGGCCACGCTTCCAAGCGCGGGGGCGATTGCCGCGTGGCCATTGAAACGCTTCGCAAAGCGGCGCGCAATGCGGAGCGCGCCAACGCAACCGAAATTTCCGAAGAGCACGTGAGGGCGGCGTTTGAGGACTCGGAAACGCACGCGGTGCAGAAATCTATTCCATATTTGTCGGATTCGCACAAGATGGTTTTGAAGGGTTTGTTTTTGCTCGGCGGGAAAAATGTTCCTTCCAATGATTTGTACGTCAAACTGGCCTCGCAGGGATTTGGATTAAGTGACAGGCGTATTCGCGAGCTTCTCGTGGAATTGGAAAAGCGCAAGGCCGTGACGACCACCACCGACCTCTCCGGCCGCGGCCGGACGAAACGTATTACGGTGAATTTTTCAGAGCAAGTGATGGAGAACTAATATGTCAGATGAAAAGCACCCGCGCGTGGGGGTTGCGGTAATCGTGCGTCGCGGCAATAAAGTGTTGCTCGGAAAACGCAAAGGCTCGCATGCCGCTGGAATGTGGGGTTTTCCCGGGGGGCATTTAGAGTTTGGAGAGGGTGTAGCGGGCTGTGCGCGCCGCGAGATGCTGGAAGAAACAGGTTTGTCCATTTCCGCATTGACGCAAGGGCCGTACACCAATGATGTGATGGAGAGTGAAGGAAAGCATTATGCCACGTTGTTTGTCATCACGGATTTGGAGCACGGCGAACCCCAAATAATGGAGCCGAATAAATGCGATGGGTGGAAATGGTGCGAGTGGGATAATCTTCCCCGACCCTTATTTTTTCCCATTGAAAATTTGAAGAAAATGGGTTTCAATCCGTTCAAATAAATTTCATGAATTCTTCTCGTTTCATTTTCAAATCGTGCTTGACTATTTTGGTTAGTAGCCCTTCGTGGATTTCAGAGTGATACGGAACGACGGTCGTTCTTCCATCTGCGTGTTCAAAGAATTTGTGTGAACCGCGCTGGCGCATTTCCTTAAATCCCATCTTGTGAAGGATTCGGATGAATTTTTCAGTTTTAATGGCATTAAGCATACACCGAGACCTTTTCAATGCCAATAAAGCCGGTCTTGGTTTTTGCTTTGCGTTCTTTTACCATTTCCAAACAGAGTTCGATGACTTCTTTGATGTTTTTCATCGCTTCTTTTTTGGTCTTTCCTTGAGTGTGGCATCCAGTGAGTGCAGGGACGTCTGCGACGTACCATCCATCTTCTCCGCGTTCCAACACCACATCAAATGTTTTCATACGCATGACCAACTTGTATCCCAATCTTCCTATTAAGACTATTAGTTTTTGGATGCGAAACCGCCGTAGGTTCCATTTGGTTTTTTAACTCACTATTCCCGGGTTTCCTATGGAAAAAAGCCTTGAGATTCCTACTTCCGACAAGAAGATGATTTGTGGCACGTTCACGTCAAGCGCACCACGCTCCAAAAAAATTATCATTCGGCCTTTTTAGAAAAAAGGCCGGCGAAAAAGGTTGATACCTCGCCCTTTAGGGCGACCTTTGTCGCCCATTGTTTGGCGAGCGAGCGCGCGAGCAAGTGACGTTCTTGCCCATATGGATACCGTGGCCTTTAGGCCACGGAGGAAGTCATTTTTCGTCCACGGCCTCACTGGCCACCGCAACGAGCACCAATTTTTCAACGCTGCTGCATATTTTTCAAAAAAAGGGTTCAATGTTTTCCGCTTTGACCTATATTGCGAAGGCAAAAAGGCGCGAAATTTCTTTGATGCGAGTCTTTCTATTCATGGAAGCGATACGCGCACCGTATACGATTACTTTCGAAAAAGAGGTTTTACTAAAATATTTCTAGTGGGGCACAGTTATGGTGGCCCTTCTATTTTGCTTTCTAAATCACCCGCTACAGCAGTAGTGTGGTGGGACCCCTCTTTTGATGTTGCCCGGATTTATCGTCAAAAAGAGGTATGGAAAGACCCCTCATCAGGGATGCGTTTCATTGACTGGGGCATTCCCATGCGTGTCTCGGATTCGTACATCAAAGACGCCAAGAAATTAACTCCCCAAAAAGCCCTGCATCTTGTCGAGGAGTGGAACGTTCCGCTTAAGATTATTTCAGCTGGCAAGGGTGTTTTAGTGGCTGGAGCGAAGAAATATTTGTCTCGCGTCCGTGTGGCGAAAGAGCACGTTATCATTCCTGACGCGGGCCACAATTTTAATGAAGAGGGGACGGAGCAAAAATTATTTCACGAAACTCTTTCGTGGATTCGAAATTTTTCGTAATGCTAACCCATCACTTTTTTCAGATCCATTTTTTCTGCTTCTTCCATGTCTTTAGGCGAATTGAGTGGTTTCCAAAATCCATTGTGGGGATACACGCGCAATCGGATGGAGGGGAAAACGTCGTATTCCAAGCTTCCTTTTTTGGGCAATACCGCTTCTACGTGCGTGCGGTTGAACAGGTACCATCCGCACGATACGCGTTCTTTCAGCAGGGGTTTCTCCACAAACTCCGCGTAGCCGTTTTTGCTTTTGACGAGTCCAAACTGCAGGCGCGGGTGGCAGACGCAAATGGTATTTTCTTTTGCTGTTGAAAGCTTTGGAATGTCAATATCTGTCAAGTCATCCGCGTTAAGTACGAGAACGAAATCGCTCTTCGTGTGTTCGAGGGCATTGCGCAGCGCCCCGGCCGTTCCTAATGGGCCGTCTTCTTTGGCGCACACAATATTTTTTCCAAAGTATTTTTCACGTACAAACGATTCGACCATTTCTCCTTTGAACCCCACTGCCAACACTATTTTTTCTACGTGCGGGAGGACATAGTCCAGCTGCCATTCTAATATTGTTTTTCCTTGAACTTCCACCAGCGCTTTCGGTTTATCCGCGTCCATGCGTGAACCTTTTCCCCCCGCGAGAATAATGGCGTCCATGACTAAGAAAGTGCATCGAGTATTAATTCGTTAGTGGTGCGAAACTCGGTGGGTGAGTGCTTACTCTTCTTTTCGTTGTCGGCGGCTAATCCATCGTCTCCACGCGCGCACCCATTCCTTTCGTCTGCGTGCATAGGCTGGCTCTTTTTTCACTTCAACCCCTTGTGGTTCTGCTCGATTGGGGGGTGGTGCTCTAGTTGGAAGAAATCTGCTGGTTTCCAAGTCAACCACCCGCTCGGAATTTTGGGTGAGTTTGCTCCTCCTTGCCTCTTCTTCATTTGCAAAAACGGTTCGGAGGGAAATAGATGGCCGCCGCGCCCGGTCTTGCCGCGCTGCCCCCTGCACCGCTTGCGCGAATGCAGCTCGCGGGTCGATTTCAGGATTATTTTCTATTATTCTGCGCACAATTTTCCGTAATTCGTGCAGCGTTTCTTCCCGATAACGCGCCTGCGTTTGCTGTGTTAATTCATCTAAAATTCGATTGAGATTCTGCGTGGCGCGTGACACTTGTTCTGGAGTCAGCACCTGTTTTTTCAATCGTTCGTGTGTTGATTCAGTAAATTGGGGAAGCTGTTTTATTTCGCGTGCACGCCGCGTCCATTCCTCTGCAATTGCTCGTCCTCCCGCTTCATTTCGTTTTTCTATATCTTCGCGTGCTGCCCGCGTGTCCTGTTTTCTCGCATGTTTTCGTTCCGCTCGCTTGGCAATCGTTTCATACGTTCCATCCTTCAGTCCATTAAAAATTCCTTTCAAAATAGTTGCACGGTTTTTCATTCCGGTGAGCATTTTCTCCATCTGCTGGGTCATCACGGGGTCGTTTCCCTCTTTTTTCATTTCGCGCAGCACGTATGAGTCCGATTCGATTCGTTTTCCAAGTTGAGCAATCATATTTTCCAGCGTTGGGAGTCTGCGGCTCCGCACTTCATTCACCCGTAAACGCCGTGCGGGCATGCGGGGTCCTTCTTCTACGATATGTTTACTCGAGGAAAGATATTTGTCCATGGTTTTCAGCGTGTACTCGACCATCCGTTCACGGTGCTGCGCATCCATCGACTGCCATGGTCTTCCGGCAGGATCTGAAAAAAGTTTGGTGAATTTTCCATAGTTGGTGAGCGTGATGCTTTTGACCGGACTGCCTTTTCGTTTCTGCACGCGAATCGTTTGGTTCGTGCGCACATTCACGTTCACTGGAACGCCTTTTCGTACGTGCACTTGTTCAATTTTGTATTCGTCGGGGTTGAGTTTTCCCACAAACTCGCGCAATTGTTTGGGTGTCATTCCTCGAATTTGCTCCCGGCGCTGGTCCATTTCCCATGAGTTGAGCGCCGGGAGAAAGGACCGTCGATTCATTCGGTCGGTGCGATTTTCAAACGCGGCCAATTGCAGTCCGGCTTTCTCCATCCTGCTTGGATGCATCAGTGGAATGGGTTTTGGTTGTCGCAGAGTGCGGGTTAATTTGCGCGTGTTCGATGGAGCCTTTTCAAGTCGAGGAGGAGCTGACCGCAATCGCGTTTGACGTCGGGCGGGGGGTATACTCATGTCTTTGAGACGGTTTTTGGTCTTTTTATATGCAAGCAACCCGTCCGCGTCGTTCAGAACAAGTCCGAGCAGTCCATCTTGCTCCCGCAGTTGGGGCAAATGGTCTTGCATTTGTTTTCATACATCTTCCCGTTGCACATCAAGCACGCGTGACTCATCATCCCATTTCCCCTTTTCTCCGTTAATAAAACACCCCCGTCAGTGTTGCCTTTAAAAGTCTCAAAATCCTTTATGACCTGTTGAGAGGTTTTTGTTATGGCCAAGAAGACAAGGAAACGAGCGGGGAGTCCCGGAAAGATTGCGGGGAAGCAGATTCGAAAGCAAGTTCGCTCGTTGAAAGGAGATGTTCAAGACGTGCGAAAAGGCGTGGCCAAGGAAATGGACCGCGCCTCTAAACGAACGGCCACACAAACCAAAGATATCAAGGCCGAGTTTTCAAAATTGTCCAATGAAATAAAAAATTTGAAGACGAAAGGCGCGCAGCCTAAGCGCGAGCTTTCCATGTACAACTTGTTCGTGCGCAAACAGATTCAGCAGGGGAACACGTTTGAGGGTGCGGTAAAATTGTGGAAGTCCTCGCGCAATGCCATTGAACACCCGGAGAAAGCCCGCGGCAAAACGAAAACACGTACGCGGACGATTACCAAAACAAAAGTCGTCGTGCGGAAAGTCCCTCATGTGGTGGTGCGAAAAGTTCCCATCTATTCTCCTACGGCATCCAACGCCAAACTTTCTTCGGAGACGAAAGAGTCGTTGAATAAGGTCATGCGCGAATTGTCTGCGTTGAAAACCGAGATGAGTTCGTTGGGAAATGTTCAGCCCGTTTCAAAGGCCGTTAGGCACGTTCCCAGCATTTCCAAGATGATGGGTTCTGAATTGGCGGACGAGGAAGTCGCGGTGCGTTTGACACGGTTGTATTTCGAAGAAATCGCCCGCTTGGGTTTCAAGAGGCGATTAGACTTTGATGCCATCATCAACGCCTACTATTATTGCATCCAACGTTTGCAGAATAAGGATAAAGAGTTGGAAGTCATGCGAAAAATTGTCGAGCGCGAGGAAAATAAATTGGGTCACGAACCAAAATCGCAGCTTTTTCCGGAGATGAACGAGTAGTCCGTTGAGCGTGGAATGGGGCGTGTTAAGCGTATGCAATTCAAATATTGTCCTCAGTGCGGTTCCATGGATTTTGCCTCTTCGGCGAACGGCCCCACGTGCCGAAAGTGCCTGTACCACGGTCCGCTTCCCGAGGGTTCCATGGAGAAGATTAATGAAATAAAGAAGCGCGCTCCGAGAACAACCGCCGCTCCTGCGCACGCGTCCAGTGAAAACGCCTCTCAATCCATGAAAGAGCTCGCGGAGAAATTGAAAGCCATGAAGGGGAAATCCACGAGCGATGTGGAGTTCCTGTAAGGTGTTGAACGATGCGTCATTCGTGGTTTGACTGGGTTTTCGTGGGTGCGGTCGTGCTGGCGATTGTTTTCTTCTTTTCGTTTATTCAGCAGCGCAATGCCGTAGGAAATGTCGTGGGGGGAACGGTTTCGCTTCCTCCGCAGGATTGTGTAAATTATTCCACTCTTCAACCGTACACCTTGTCTTCGTCTCTTCGTCTTTGCGGCGATGCCATTCATCACGTGGAATATTTTACTTTAGTGGAGAGTGATTTAGTGATTGACTGCCAAGGCTCCACTATTCAGGGGGATGGGGGCGCGTTGTTTGTCGCGCAAACTTCTCAACCTACTGTGACGCTGCGCGATTGCGAAATAGCAGGGTTTGATGGTCACTACTCGAATCAAAATCCTGTGACGGTGAAAATAGAATCGCGCGAATAATTCTTTTTTTTAATTTATTTTTGCTTTACCCTATTCTCGTGGAATAACTACGCAGCCATTGCCACAATGTGGACGGCACTCTTCAGCAGTTCATGTCCTAAGTGCGAAAAAATATCCGGGTGCTGGGCCAGCATGGTAGCCGAACTCGTGAGTATCTGGATTTTTTTCTCTCCTTTACCCGGTGCTTTTTTGGCAAACTCTCGGTTGTAGTCCCGGATGGACATGATTCGCCATTCCGTTCTCTTCGTTTGTTTGCTCGTGCGTCCAAAAAGCACTCGAACGGCTTTCGTTTGACTATTTTGAATAGTTCGAATGGAAAAATTGAATTGGGGATTGCTCGCCCGCACCACGGCCCCAATCCGCTTGTATCGTACTTGCGGCTTTTCAACCGATCGCGGTCGTGCGACGGGTCGTCCTCCGCGGATAAATCGAAATGGGGTGGGCGTTCGCGCCATTCGTGGATTTCGTTGGGCAGCCATACTCTCTTTTTATGCTGTTTTGAGATATATAATGTCGTATGTGGGTCGAGAAGCATGTTCCAACCTCGTTGAGCGGGCTCGTGGGAAATCCTGAGGCGATGACCGAAGTTAGAATGTGGGCCAGTGGTTGGCGTCAGGGCAATCCCCAGAAGCCCCTGTTGCTCGTGGGGCCGCCCGGCGTGGGAAAAACGACTTCCGCGCACACGATTGCACGCGAACAGGGGTGGTCCATCGTTGAATTCAATGCCTCGGACACGCGGAATAAGGAAATTATTGAAAAGGTTGTCAAGGGCGCCGCCGTGAATGCGTCTTTCACCGGTGCCCTTCGTCTCATTCTCCTCGACGAAGTCGACGGCGTCCACGGCAGTGATGACAAGGGTGGTTTGAGTGCTATTCTCGATGTTCTCAAAGAAGGGCGTAATCCCATCATCCTTACGGCGAATGACATTTACGGCGACAAACGCCTCGCGGGCATTCGTACGTACTGCAAAGTCATTCAGCTGCGAAAGATTCCCTATCCTACCGTGGCCAAATTCCTCCGCGAAGTGGCCGAAAAAGAGGGTGTGGATTATGACGCGGTCTCCATCAATGAGCTCGCCAAAAATTCCTCCGGGGACATGCGCGCCGCCCTTCTCGATTTGGAAGCCCTTTCGCGGGGAACCAACAAAATCACGTTGGAAGATGTTCAAAATTCCGGCTATCGTGAACGGACGGATAATATTTTCAATGCCATTCGCACGTTGTTTGTCTCGTCTTCGTTGAGTGAAATTCGCCGCACGCGAAATAGTGTGGAAGTGGACCCTGACTTGCTCAAAAAATGGGTCGATGAAAACATTCCGCGCCAATTTCCCATGCCTTCCTCTCTCGCCGCCGCATACGATGGTCTTTCGCGCGCGGATATTTTTGATGGGCGCATTTTCCGCAGGCAACACTATGGTTTCATGAAATACTCCGGAGACCTTGTTGCGAGTGTGGGTTTACGTACGAATGAACGGGCGCATGGTTTCATTTCATACCAGTTTCCCGCCATTCTAAAACGCTTGAGCATGATGAAAGGCTCTTCCAAAAAAGCTGCGATTGCCAAAATACAGGAACACGTGTACGGTTCCCGTTCGCGTCTCGCGCAAGAGTTATTTTACTGGCCCCTTTTCATCGAAAACGATGCCCACCCTGAGAATTGGGTCAAAACATTCGGTTTCGATGAGGATGAATTGGCATTTCTCCTCAACACGTCTCCTTCTTCCGCGAAAATAAAGAAACTCATGAAACTCACTGAACTTCCTGCTGATGCGGATGATGGGAAACCCGCCGCAAAAGTGAAAGGTACACGAAAAAAGAAAGATGTGGCGCCTGTGCTCGAACCAGTTCCTGCCAAAGAATCCCCAATTCCCGAAGATGACGAGGAAGCGAAGAAGCAAACGTCTCTTTCAAAGTTTTTTGGTTGATTTTTTTTTCGAATTATGCAACCGCATCAGGAACATATCGCGTCACTGATTTTCGCACGCTTATTTTCGTTGTTGGGCGGTACGCTTTGCGCAGATACAGCAGCAATCCCACCGCGCGCACATTCGGATTGGTTTCCGAAAGTTGTAACAAATTTTTTTTCCATTTTTCGTGCAAACAATTGGCGTTTACAAACGCCACGAAGTCATTTTTTTGCAGCAATATTTCCGCGAGTGAAGGATATTGCATCGACACCGACATCGCGGCCTCTTCCACTCCTTTGTCGAGCACGGTTTTTTCCAATTCAAATAATGTTTTTCGCGGCACTCGTTCAGAGGAATTGACGACTACACTCATGTCCGTATCTTCATCGCTCATCGCCCGTTTGGCCGCCTCATCCGGCATTCGTGAAAGTCGAATCATCTCGTTGAATGCCGATACACGCGGGTGGCGGCCGTGCTGTCTCACTAACCATTCCGTTCGTTTCTCCACGTGTCCTTGGTTGAGCGTGGGGCGTCGGAAGTACGCTCGTATTCGTCCTAAAACTCCCCTTCCGCGTGGGGGCGGGGTCATTTTCATGGATTTCATCACTTAGAATGGGGTTCCGTATCGGCTTTAAGGGTTTGCCCAAGGAGCCTTTCTATGAACGCCCGCGATAAGCAATGGCTGGCTGAACTTGCACGTGAACAGCCTACTCCTTTCTGGGTGCTGATGCCCCGCGTCTCTCAAACGCATTATTTTGAGCTCGCGGACGCGCTGCAAAACATTGCCCAAAAAGTACGCATTTGCTACTCGGTAAAGACGAATCCTCATGAAAAAATCCTTCATTCGTTGAACAAAATGGAATCCGGCTTCGAATGCGTTTCCGCACGAGAACTCGCAGCAGTCAAATCCTTTTCTGGGCAGAAAATTTTCAACAGCTGTGCTTCTTCAGATGAGGAAATAAAAGAGGCCCTCGCGCAGAATGCCCTCATCATTCTGGATTCATTATCGCACGCGGAGCAAGTCTCGCGTCTTTCTCCAATGAAACCGCTGTCTGTGGGTCTGCGCGTGCGCATGGATAATCATCGTTTTGGTTTTTCTCCGAATGAGATTCGTAAAACGATTGAGCATCTCGCAACAGTAGGTTTGCAGGTTGTTGTGCTCCACGGCCACCCGGGCACGAGCGGAACGCTCAATTCGTACAAGAATTTCATTTCTCGTTTCGCTCAAGTGGTGCGTGAATATCCTTTCCTGTTGGGAGTGGACATCGGCGGCGGTCTTCCCGGCCGAACCAGCCTCATTGAGCGCAAAGAAAAAATAGAACAATACGCCGTGCTCATTCGTGAACACCTCGGAGAGTTTCTGCGTACGCGCGTGTTATACGTGGAGCCCGGCCGCTTCCTTTGCGAAGACGCGATGATATTAGTTGCGCGTGTCTGTCATGTCAAAAATGTCGAGGGACAATCGTTTGCTCTCCTTGATGCGGGGATTAATGTCCTTCCGCGCATCACCATGAATCCGTACCGTTTCTTCGCATTAACTGAAACCGGCGCGCGAAAAACGAGTATCCGTCTTGCAGGACCTCTCATGTTCGGTTCGGATGAATTGGGGCAGATTCATGCGGCGTTGTCAACGGGCGACCTTATTGCGGTGGAAAATGCAGGAGCATACTGCACCGAAGTGAGTTGGAATCTCTCGCGCGAGGCTCCTAAGATTGTGGTCGTGGAATAAACTTTTTTATAAAAAGTTTAATCAAAAAAACTATTTCAAATATTTCTTCAGCACTTTTTCAAACGTTTTTCGCTTGTTCTCGTTGCGCGTCCATTTTCGGTTGGCAATCTTCACCCATTCTTTGACCGCATCCTTGTTCGCGAGCATTTTTCCTTTAGTGATGAGTGGGATGCTCATATTTTGCGTCCCAAAAATCTCCATCAAAATCTTTTCATCCTCAAAGTGGTGCACACCATATCGTTTAACTCCTGCTTCCTGGCACGCGCGGATGATTTGTTTGACGTTTTCCCAGGTGTTCGTGCCAATCACATACACAAACGCATCCTGTCGCAGCCACAGATTTCCCTGGGTTGAGTATTCTTCAATCGCTTTCCACACTTCTTTGAATGTCACCATGGAATGCCATTTTCGGTAAAAAACATTTTCTTTTTTGCTCTCGTCCTCGTTCAAGTCCATTAATGTAATGCGTCCGGAGCATGTGGACGTGGTAAAATAGTGTGCTGTTTTCTCCACGAATTTTGAAATGGACACCATGAGGGGGTCAATTTTCTTTTCGCGTATTGCCGCGTGCAGTGTTTTCGCTGCATGGGTCTTGATCGCGTTGAATTTGAGTGAAATGCTCTCTTTCATACGTGGATGCCAGAGTTTGATTTTATAAGCGGGTTTGACGCAAACATGGTATGCCTTACCGCCCCACCACCGCTCGCAAGTCGGAAGACAAGAAGGATTCCGTCTACTGGGACTACTGGGAAGAGATGGTCAAAGCTTCCGTTTGGAGGGAAACGAAAGAACTTCCCGCGATTGCCGAAGCGGCGGAAATCAAAGGAAAGCACGTCATGGATGTGGGGTGCGGTCCCGGCCGTTTAATCCTTCCATTTTCCATGCTTGCGCAGACTATTACTGCGGTGGATGAATCCGATTGGGTAATCAAGGTCGTGAACAAACTCATCAAGGACCATCGCTTGAACAATGTTCAAGTCGCGCAAGCTCCTCTCGTGGGTCTTCCGTTTGATGATTCGGTTTCCGAATCCACCTATTGCATGTGGGTCATTCACCACGATAAATCGCGCTGGGACAAAATTGTCAAAGAAATGGTTCGCGTCACCCGTGCGGGGAGTCCTATTGTGGTGGGTTTTTCCTCCGGCGATGGCGAGCTTCCCAAAATGGAAGAAGTGTGCAAGCCCGCGCATGTGCAGAAGTGCAAAGAGTTCGATGTCGAATTCCCCAAGTGGTGCAAGGAGCAGGAGTGGAGCGTTGAAGTAAAGAAAGTCCCTCTCTTGTTTGAATTCAAGTCCGCCGAATGGGCCTTCGAAGTTTTTTCCAACACTTTCGTGCGCAGAGACATCACCAACGAGCAAAAAGCGGCCCTCACCGCATTCTTGAAGCAGCACATGAAGGATGGAAAGTGCGTGATTACACAAGAATTGCGCTTGTACGTCATCCGCGAACCAAAAGATTGATATCAAAATTATACGGCAGCATGTTAGAGTTGCTATCTTGATGGAAACGGATGTGAAACATTGCGAGATGGTTTTTTGGACGCGGTGAGTGGGCTTTTGGGGCGATTTTTTAACGCCTCTTTTTAAGTTTCTTGATCTGTCCTTTTGATATGATTAAAGGAAAAGGAAGTCTAAGGCCGATTGCTAATGGACTAAATTTTGAGTCACGTACGGATGTCAAGACGTTATTGAGTAAGTCGCCTGGATACTCTGTTGAAGGAGATGAAATTTTTTACAAGGGTCAAAAAGTCGCTCAAACTTATTCAAAGCATAAGTTTTATTCAAAATTTTTAGAATCGAATGGTATTGACTATTCTAAGATCATTTCAAAGAAACTCCTACCTGATGATGCAATCATCATTTTTGCTACTAAAGAATTATTTATTATTGAAGTAAAATTTCAGGAGACTCCCGGTTCAGTTGATGAGAAACTTCAAACATGTTCTTTCAAGATTAAACAGTATCGTAAACTCGTTGAACCTCTTGGATTGAAAGTGCATTATGCGTATGTATTAAGTGACTGGTTCCAACACGAGTCCTATCGCGATGCATTAGAATACGTTGAAAATAGTGGTTGCCGATATTTTTTCGGAACGATTCCATTCTCTTATTTTGGCCTTCCCGAGCCAATGGAATAGTTCTTTTCGGCGGTCTACTTTCAGGCGTTTTATAAAGAGAAAAAGGCTTCTTTTTGCATGGTTGCAGCTAAACCTTTCATCAAGTGGGCTGGCGGAAAAAGACAATTATTGAATAGTCTACTTTCACAAGCCCCAGAATCTTTCAACACTTACCATGAGTTTTTCATTGGTGGTGGAGCACTTTTTTTTGAACTTTTTAATCAAGGGAGAATCAAAAACGCTGTTTTAGCCGACTTGAATCCGCGACTAATGAACGCGTATGAAGTGGTCAAACGAAAGCCTACTGGACTAATTGAAGAATTGAAAAAGAGAAAATATTCTAACACTTCTGAAGCATTTTATAAAATCCGTGAATGGGAACCCTTAGATTCCGTTGAACAAGCCGCACGATTTATCTATCTCAATAAAACGGCGTTTAATGGATTATATCGTGAGAATAAATCAGGAAAATTTAATGTTCCTTTTGGAAGATACAAAAATCCTAAAATTGTGGATGTTGAAGGCATTCGAAACGCGTCTCGCGCGCTTCAAAAAGCAAAATTGTTTTGCGGTGATTTTTCTGAGATAACTCGATTGGCTAAGAAAGATGATTTTGCGTATTTTGATCCTCCTTATCTTCCCGTTACCAAAACAGCGAGTTTCACCGCGTATACTTCACAGTCATTTACGATTGATGACCAAATTCGACTCAAAGAAACATTCACTTCTTTGGCAAAGAATGGTATAAAAGTAATGCTTAGCAATTCTCACACTCCTATTATCGATGAACTCTTTTCAGATTCTGAAAAAAGCACCATTAAAGCAAATCGAATGATTAACTGTAAATCAGATAAACGCGGCCCCGTAAATGAATTGCTTATTCGTCAAGGTTATTAGAAATTTTACGTAGGTTTAAACCATAACTGTTTGTTGATAAATTATGCGATCAATCCCTGTTTCAGAATACGAAAAAAACATTGGCAAAAAAATAACTATCGCTGAGAGTGAATTTACTCTCCAAAAACCAATTCTTGAAAAACTCCAACCCGAAAATTTTGAAGTAGAATATACGACTGCATTTTCATTTCCTAAACGAGGAGACTGGGCAACACACGGATTTAATGCCAAATATCGGGGTAATTTTGCTCCCCAAATCCCCCGTAACATGATTTTGCGATATTCACAGGAAAATGATACCGTTCTCGACCCCTTTTGTGGTAGCGGAACAACGATGATTGAAACTAAATTACTTAATCGAAAAGGAATTGGAATTGACACCAACAAAGACGCCTTGATGCTGACTTGGAATCGATTAGATTTTAGTTCAACAAAAAATATTGAATTGTTTCAAGGAGACGCACGAAATTTGTCTAAAATTGAAGATAATTCAGTTGATTTAGTCGTCGCGCACCCACCTTATGCTAATATTATCCAATACACTCCAGCTAAAGATGACCTTTCAAACCTCAATATTTCTGCATTTTTAGCTGAAATGAAAAAAGTGGCTCAAGAACTTCATCGCGTGCTTAAACCGGAGAAATATTGCGCTATTTTGATTGGAGATACACGGCTCAAAGGGATGTACCAATCTTTAGCCTATCAAACGATGAACCAATTCCTTGAATCGGGATTCAAACTCAAAGAAGACATCATCAAAGCGCAATACAACTGCAATGCAACACCATACTGGAAAAGCCTATCCAAAAAGCACAATTTTCACTTGATTATGCACGAGCATTTGTTCGTTTTCAAGAAATAGAACAGTCACCGGATATTTTTATCTTCGAGTCGAAGTAGTGGTTTCGATATTGAGATAAAAATTTGCATACTGCAAGTAGAGGGTGGAAAGAGTAAAAAGTCCTATTGAAGCGCAAGCTAATTAATAATTATTTTTTCTTCTTTGGAATTCCATCACGCCTTCATTATAGTCAATCGGCGTCGCGCGGATGTCCAACACATAGTGCCACTTGTGGGGGGCCATGCTTTTCACCTGTTGGGCGTTCATCAATTCGACGTTCCATCCTAAGGGTTCCCCCTGCGCGCGCACATCTTGCAACAATTCTTCGTATTTTCCCTCTTCACACACGCCCTCGTAATGAATAACCCCTCCCCCACGTTTGAGTGTGTGAAACGCCGCCGTGAGCGCGAACACGGGTGCGGGAATGTATCCTAATATGATTCGATCCGCCACGCGTCCTAAACTCGGAGCGACTTCTTCGCATTTGCCTTGAACAATCGTCATTTTGGAGTCGGGAATCTTATTCAATTTTTTGTTGACGCGCAGCGCGGCAATCGAGTCAGGATTCGCGTCAATCGCATACACGTGCTTTGCTTTCGTGTTTTTGGCAATAGGAATGCTCCAGTATCCAATGCCCGCGAAGAAATCCACGACCGTTTCGTTGGGCGTTACCATTTCGTACATTCGTTTTCTCTCATTCATGTTTCCCATCGACCACATCAGCTTGGTCACGTCAAACCGGAACACGCATCCGTGTTCGTGATGGTCGACTTCTAAATAGTCTTCTCCCGCCACGTATTTAATGTTGGGATTTCTAAATTCCGATTCAATTTTTCTCGTGTTCACACACGCCGTTTTAGTTCCCGGCACACATGTAATGGCAGCTTCTCCAATTATTTTTTTGTATGGGACTAATTCTTTTCGCAAACGTAAAATAACGATGTGTCCCAGCCGTTGAAAGGATGCCGGGAGCATTTCTGATTCACTTTTGCTTAGCGCATGGGCGAGTTTCTCCTGCATTTGTTTTTTGAACGGTGGCATACTCCTCATTCATCCTTTCCATTTATCAACTTTAACCCCTATTTCAGCGTATGAATATCCTCCTCGATGCCGCGGTGTTCATCAATGCTACTTCGTTTCCTTTTTCTAAAAAGCATGCGTATTACATTACCCTCGCTTGCGACTCCGAAGTGAAGGAAAACCTCTCCCGTTTGCGCTTGGAAGCCGCCTCTCAACAATTCGACTTTCATTTTCAGGACCCGTGCATGGCGACCATTCAGGCCGTTCAAGCTCTCGCCCGCAAATACGGTGTTAAACGTCTCTCACGCGCCGATGAAAGCCTAATCGGTCTCGCACTAGAGATGGTTGCGCGGAGGGAAAAAGTGAAAGTCTACACGGATGATTATTCCATTCAAAACCTCTTGAAATGGAGAAAGATTCCCTTTGAGGGCATTCTTCACGAGGGCATCAAAAAAGCAAAGACTTTCGGAAAATAGGGGTACTGCGAAGCAGTACCCGTTTCTCGCAGCGGCCAGCCGAACTTTTGAAAAAAGTTCGAACAAAAGTTTCGATGAACCCTAGTAAAACCATTTTGGTTTTACGGGGCCCGCAAACCAATGGTTTGCTTGGCCCTTTTCTAAAGGGTTCCGAAACTGGCCAGCTACATAATGTTGTTTTAAGCATTTGGGAGCGTATTCTCTTTCATGATTGAAGGCATCTTCGGCTGGTCGCTCATTTTTGAGCTGCTCGTATTCTACTACGCGCTCAACCTCTGGCTGACGAATGTGGACAAGCGCTGGGTCTACTTGATCGTGGGAATTATTGCCCTCATCGCCGTGTCCGACCTTACCGGCGCCCGCTGGGCAGAAATTTTTTCCGGCCGCTTCGATTTGCTCTGGAGAGAAATCTTTGGAAATTTTGGGTTCCATTAATGAATTATTTTTTTTGTCTACTTTTTGGGTGAATGGTAAAACGAAAGAAGTATTCCCGTCGCAAAAACGTTCGCGAGGATTTGCAATCCCAATGCGGGGTTGGTTCCTAAAAATAATTCCGGCCGGAAGAGAATCGTTTGCCTCGTCGAGAGTTCGCGGATGAATTCATACACTAATACGCCTAACACGGCAAATAAAATAGCTGAAATATCTTCTTTTTTCTTGGGATAAATGGCATCGTATACTAAAACGATGATTCCCGCGGCCAGTGCATAACTAATCATGTCCCAAAATTCCATGGATTGAAGCAGCAACGCGCCTGCCGCACTCGCACCAACGCCCACCATGATGCCGTCTTCTTTTGTGTACAAAATAGTTGCCAAAATAGCAAATGGAATGGCTAAAACGAATATGGGGGTTCCGTTCGCATTGATGGGAGAAAGCAGTGCGGTTCCTAATCCGGCTAAAATAATAAGAAATAGCGGCGAGGGTTTCGTGTCCATGCGTACTACGCCTCGTCCGCTCCCAAATCCGCATCAATGTCCTGTTTGGGTTTCGTTTTGAATTCCGAGTGTTCAATCACATAGGTTTCAATCTTCTTGGAGAATTGTTCCCGGTTGAGTGCGATGTATATTCCAAGCACGGCAAAAATGGCGATAACTAAAATGAACAGGGGACTCTGTTGAAAATTTTGAACAATTTTTCCAAAGTCAATGGGGTCGGCGATGGGAGTGAA
>CAYIIU010000002.1:0-65619 GCA_964363635.1 uncultured archaeon | reverse complement strand
TTCCTTTCTTTTTTCTAATTCAGTTAATTTGGTGTCTATTTCGGCATATTCATCGACCATTTTTACCCCGTCATCTTCTTTGAATTCACGAACGGTTTTCAATTCTAATTCTGCCTCGTGTTTGAAAGATGGGCAGATGCTTTTGTAGACGCAGTAATCACATAAAGCGCTTACTGTAGTAGGCCATTCTTTACACGATTCCATTTCTTTAATGATGTCGACAACTTCTTGCATTAATTTTTGTAATTGTGTCTCATTTCTCTCAGAGGTTACATCTTTATCAAAAGCAAGCATGTGCCATAGAAGAACGACTTTTTTTGCATCCCGATATTTGTCTTTTACCCATATTGAATACATTGCCAGTTGTCTGTCTGAATCGACATCGTCTTGGTCTTTCATTCGTGAATTTGTTTTGTAGTCGCAGACGTAATATGTGTCTCCTTTGCAGGCGAGCTTGTCTATCCTGACATGATATTCGTTTCCGTCTGAAAGAGTCATTCTATCTTCCGTTTCAAGCCCCAAGATGGTCATTTGGTTGAAGGGGTTGTATCGCTCATAATACAGTGTGAGATAATTTCCACCCATTTTACGATAGTTTTCTGCAGTAAATTCTTTTTTAACAATGAGAATGCTCTCGGAGAATTCTTTTTCCCACGTCTGATTATAGAAATCAAGAAGTTCTTTTAATTTGTTCAACTTTTGATATTGAAGTTCCGAATAAAGCTTTTGAAGAGTTCTATGAACAACATCCCCCATAAACGCTTCGATTGTTGTTGGAGTTTCTACCTTTATTTTATCAATATACTGCAGTTTGTACTTGTACTTACATTGTTCAAATGTGCTTATCCGGGAGTGGGAGTAGATCATTTGTTATCTCCCAGTTTAGGTATTTTTTCGGGATGAAATTTTGCGAGATACCATAATCCCTGGTCGAATCGTATAGGAGACATTTTGTTTTTGCACAATTGGATAATCTTTCTCCTTATTTGATTAACATCGTCATCTTTTTCGACCCACTTGAGCCCCATGGGACCGAGTGTTTTTCTTACTTGTGTATCGATTGGCAATAGTTTTTCAGCCACTTCATCGTCATATGTTTCAATATCCATATTATACAATGACATTGTTTCGCGTATGCCAAGT
Source organism: uncultured archaeon (assembly GCA_964363635.1). Taxonomy (GTDB): domain Archaea; phylum Iainarchaeota; class Iainarchaeia; order Iainarchaeales; family VGJJ01; genus VGJJ01. Next base: position 64,476 of record CAYIIU010000002.1, on the reverse strand, counting down.
GCTGCTAATTTATCGCCGACATTGAAAATTTCTTCCTTCAGAAAATCATAGGTCTCAATAATTTTTCCTTTCTCAATCTGGTTTTGTAACCATAACATAGCATTAAAATCAAATTTTTCAGTATTTTTATGGACAAATTTCAGAAAAGATAAAATCATTTTTCGATCGGATTCTACATCAATTCCCATTTTTTCTTTTTTTATTGCGAAGGGTTTTCCAAAGATATCAAAATAATTTTTTCCCCATTTTTCAACGAATTGCTCCTTTGTTAAACGGGTTGGTTTTTCAAGTTCCATTTTGAGATTGTCCCAGTTTGGCGTACGTATCCACTTGGAAAAATCTTTCCCAAAAAATTCCCGCAACTTCTCAAGGCAGATTTTTTCGTAGCGATACGAAAGCTCATCCGACCGGCCCCGATAGAAGAAATTCTTTAGCAGGAAATAATTTGATTCGGCAGGGTCCAATGAAATCTTTTGCAGATTTTTCGTATCTGGCGAAATATATTTTGAATAATACTCGACAGCTCCCTGCTCAATTATTGAAAGTAATTCCTCATGCGATTCATTCATGATAGATAGTAGTTTATAAGCATTTTAAACCCACTTTGTAGAATCACTTAGACTTGCCAAATTTCAACCAATCAGTTGTTTTCTTTTCAACGTTATGTTTATATTGTTCCGATTCTAGTTGGTTATGCAGACATGGGAGGTCTGCCTTGGGTACACTCGAAAATACCGAAGAATTGTGGAGTTTATTTCGACATTTTTTCCCTGAGTTCTCGCGCAATCACGCCCGAATATACCGCCTATTATGGCACATAGAGCCCCTCCCCGTTGACATTATCGTAAAAGAGGCGGGGATAGCCCGATCCAGCACCTACATCGTGCTCAACGACCTCCTAAAAGTGGGCTTAATCAAGAAAACGAACCTCGCGCCCGTAAGCTATTTCGCTGAAAACCCTGAGGCAGCCTATCGAAACCATTTTCAACAGCTTTCCGCACGCCTGAAACGTGGGAGAGAGCTCATCAGTAAACTGGTTAATCACTCGTCCAGCTTGAGCGAAGAACTCTATCTCGTAGAAGTAGATGGTGGACAAAAACGGCTTATTTCGAAGAAGAGTCACCAAACGGTTTTGGATGAATTTACGTTACGCGAGATGCGACGAACCATTGATGTTCAAATCAAACAGGTGGAACAATCGAAACTGAAGCCATGGATGATTAACAATCATTAATGAATTTTTTTTATCTTCTAAAGTTGTTCAATTGTTCTTCGATATTTTTTACTCTTTCAGCAAGCGAATGAAAACCGCTGTAATGAGTCCTTCCAATTATTTTTTCTTCAAACTTTTCCATTTCTTTTTCTAATTTACCAATTCGTTTCTCAATAGGGTTAAATCCTGAAGAATTGAATGCGTCAAATATTTTTTCCTTGATTTCTCCTATTTCTTTACGGGTTTTATCAATTTCTTCTTTTGCTTGATATATTTGAATTGCAGCACGCGTAATGTTTCCTTCTTTTCGGGATAAATCTTCGAAAATTTTTCCAATTCTGTTTCTTTGATCAAATTTTTTTGACATCCCATAAACAAGTTTTCCTTCAATCATTAGTGGGATAATGGATAGAAGCGGATGTATGGCAAAGCTGACAATTGATACAATACTTAAAATCACTGTGAGAGTAGCGTCCATCAACGCTTCGTTTTTGAAAATCTGGCCAAATTCATTAATTGTGATTGGTTCTTTCTTCATACGATTCTTTATCAAGAAAATATGTTTAAACCATTGGATTAGATTTATTTGAACAATTTCTCAGAATATCTCCTATTGCCCCCTGAATGCTCTCATTATCTTCTTGTAGGCAGGCCCCACGATTTGGTAAATAGTCTTTTCTGGTTGGTTGAGGCTTTTGGCAACTTTTGAAATGGGACGCTTGTCGAAGAATAGTTGGATGATAGCTTCTCGTTCAATATCCGTTAATCGGGTAAGTGTTCGTTGGACTCGCTGAACTTCTTGGGTTGTTCGCCATGTGGTAGGGGGCCCGGCTACTAAGATTCGAGCTCGTCTTTTTCCCCATCGGTTTCCAGAAAATTCTTCAACGTGAAGCGCGCCATCTTCTATTATTTCATTCATCTTTTTCTTTCGCGATGCCAACCATCGTTCATGCATGCCCATACTAACGTTTTCTGAAAGTTTTTGATTCCAACCGGGGTCAGAACGCAATGCGCGCATGTGTTGTGTATACTGCTTTCTCCCTTCTGGATCATTTCGCCATAGTTTCAACGTTTTTGAGGCGCTGGCCGATTGTTTTGACACAAAGGTTGGGTCGCGGTGTAATTCTCCCATGACCCTTTTCGAGCGGTCGCTGACAGTTTGACGCACAAGTGGATCAGACAATCGTTTGGCTATTGACGCTCGAATGTTTGCGGCTCGTTCTTCTCTTTTTCGCACCCATTCGTGATAACTTTTGGTAACGTCATCCCTTGACTTATTTTCAAATAGTTCAGCGAAATTAGGATGACTGCCCCTCGTTTTCACAAACAAGACGCGTTCCATTTGATCGAAAGTTGTAATCCCAAGTTCACTTCCGTAACGCTTCAAGAAATAGGCAATCACATTCTCGCGCGGTTCACCCCGCCGAAATAAAACGCCTCCAACCGCCACCATTCCCGGCTTAATCTTTCCTCGGGAACGAGGACGTTTAATAGAACCCATGAGAATGTCACGCGGGCGAACTTTAAAAGTGCCGACCTGTTATGCGGTTCGTGCTAACAGTTGGCGGTGGATCGCTGGCTATGTTTGGCTTATACAAACCAGTCTTGCTGTACCAGGATATTGGCATCGAACTCCGCTTGAATTGTTCCAATCGTTCAGATTGAAGAAGCCTGAAGGCATGTGGCTAAAATCGGTGATTGAAATATTGACATCATCTAAATGTAATTCGACTGGCGTACTCCCTGTTTGAACTCCAAAAAGGTTCATGCTCGAAAAGTTATTATCTTGCGCAGCTCCAATAGGGTTTCCATCTATGGTCCATGAAAACAGTCCAGTGTTATCACGGCGTATTGTCATATTGTAGGTTTGTCCCGAAGATACTTGGGTGTTTGAAACAATCATGTTTCTGCTAACCATTATTCCTGGATTCACGTAATCTTGGTAAATGAGTTGCCAATTCCCACCAATCGTTGCAACAAGACTATACCCTTTTGGTATGCTCAATGTTCCATTTTTGACAAAACGATAGTAGGCAGTTGCCCCATTTGGTCCGACTATTTTTGCCTTGAACGACCAGAATGTTTCATCCGTAAAAGGAAGTGGGCCAGCGCTTGGGCCTAGAACAGTGTGTAGGGTGGCATTTGAATTGGGTTGGGCCATTGTTAATTCTTGATTGAAAACGTTCCAATCGCTTGAAGGGGTTTCCGAATACCACCAAGGATTAGTAGCAAATTCTCCGTCAGTAAAAAAGTCAAACATTATTGGTTTGCGAAGTGGATTAGTATTTCCGGGCGAAGCAATGTTACTTATTTCATTCCCTTCACAGTATGCATACAGCAAAACATCCCTTGTCTTATTGCAGAAAGCGTCTTTTTGATAGGGGTCTGTTTGAATGACTTGATAGATTTTTGGCTTGTTAATTAGCGCGATTATCAATTGGGCTGTTAATGTGCTTTGAGCTTCAATAGATGGGGCAAAAGCAACCAGCAATAGACCAACAGAAAAGAGACTTGTGATGACTGCAACTGCCAAAATTTTTTTGGTGAACATACTTAATTATCACATTATCATATTTTTATAGCTTCGCTAGTATTCGACTATTTAACCTGCATAATTCGTAAACTCCAGTTTTATTAAGAATGAGTTTCTATCACGGGCATGGCATCTGAAAATGTCGTATATTTGGAAGTCGGTTATCTCTTCAATAATCCAAAACCCTCTAAAGAGGAGATTCGCTCCCACACTCAAATCACCTGTCGCTATTTTTTGGACTCATTTTTCGAGGTTTTTTCAAAAACCAGTAAAGAAAATTTGTCTAGGTATGATTGTGTGGTTATTCGCAAACGAAAAGAGAGTATCAATGATTTTGTTTTCCAATTTTATCCGCGGCTATCTTACACTCGCGAGCAATTAGAGTTAGAAAAAGGATATTTGGATCAAGTCGAGGTCGTTCTTCGTAAAAAGTTGCAGATGAATGAAAAAATTAAGAGTTTTATTCACATTGAATGATTATTTCTCATCTCATTTTTCTTTTCTTATTCGATGAACTAAATCCACGACATCTTCTTCTCGTACTTTCTTTTTGGCTCTTTTCAATGGTTTGGTTAGTTCGCTCCATGATTTAGTTTTCGTGTATTCATTTCGCAGGGTTTCCGCCGCGTTGGCGAGTATTTTTTGGGCTTTTTCAGTATAGATTGGAAAGCCTTTTTCGACTGGGTTTATCAGGAGATTTTCTTCCTTTCCTAATTCTGTTTTTTGGTCGAATTTCTTTTCAAAAAGGTTTTGAGCATATTTTTCGTAGTCGAGCATAAAGAGGGTCTTTTTCATGGCAGCTTCTAAAACACTCGAAATAGGGGTCTGCTTTTGGTCAAGGATGTATAAATCGATATAATCGCGTGCTTTGATCCCTTTTCGGGTGAGTATGGCCCGAATTTTTTCAGCTGCTATTTCTCGTATGTCATATACAAATAATTCGGCGCGGCGAGTTGCTAAGCCGCTATTATCGGGATATAATACTTCCAATTCTCGGGATCCCCGAGAGTAAAGTGGTTTTATATCCATTATTTTTGGGGAATATATGAGCAATTCAACAAAATTGATTTGGATTTTGATGAACGATTCGCTTTCAGTAGTCGTTGATTTGTACCAGCATTTGAAGGTGGCGAATCGTTTTCCGCCTCCAAATTGAGTATAATGGTCATTTGATTTTTCGGGTTTGAAATCGAGTCCTACTTCTTTAGCACTTGTTTCTAGTAGGGCTAGTATTTGGTTGACTTCTTGGGTTAATTTTTTTCTCACGCCTTTTCCTGAAAGGTTTTCGAACATTTGGGGGTGCATCCAGGTAAAATCGAGATCTTCGGAAAAGCGATAGTATCCGAAATAGGCTTTGGTAAGACAGGTTCCCCCTTTGAATGCATAATTGCGCTTGAAATAATCGGATTTAGCAAGGCTAACCAGTAATCCTTGGAGTAATAGGTCTTTTTCGATTAATTCGCGGTTCACAATCCCCTTGTCCCGAGATATCCAGTCAATGAGTCCTTTTTCAATCATCTAAGTTCACCTGCGACCTTGCGGACAAATAGTGGATAGTGTTTCGCATATTCTTTAAGCTTCTTCTTTGACGCGTGTTCTCCCCATTCAATGAGCTCGTCAATGATGGCTTTGTCGCTTTTTCCGTTATATTTTCGGATGTGAATGATGTCGAGCAGGCTTTTTTCAAGATCGGAGTAACGCCAGCTTCCGTTTTCAATGATGCCGAAGCTAAAGAGATTTTTTTTCAGTTTGACAAACTTTACTTTTCGACCCAGGATAGTAATTGGTTTTGGACGAAAAATTGTGTCGGAAACCACGTAGTCGACAGTAAACGATTCATGAGTAATGTTATTGAGTTTAATGCCCGTTTCGAGTCCGAAGTACCAGTTTTTGACTTTCTTATATTCCATTGCTTTGGCAATCGCTTCATAAGGGTTTGGGAAACCCGATTTTAGTTTTCGTTCTTCGATGCTTGGAATATAGAAGAATCCTCGAAGGATACGGTCAATGTAATGGTATTTTCCCAAGTAATTGACCGCCTTCGTGTAGGTTATTCCAATCGATTTGCAATATGCGGCTAATTCATCGTCTGGGATGTATCGATTTTCTCGACCGAGAAGTTTTCGGACTAGCAACGAATAACTCATTATATCACTATTATCCCATAATAGGAATATTGTAATATAAACCTATGTTGGTTTACCATTAAATAATCGCTCCAAAAAAGGCTTAATCTCTGTTCGAGTCATGGTTTGGTGGTATTTTTCGTATTCTTTCTTGTCATCCTTGTTCGTTACGACAAACCACCATTCCTTGTATTTTTGGAAGTTATTTTGAGCGACCTTATTCGCTAAATCTCCAGGTGTTTTGAGTTGGGTACCTGTTTCGATTTCGATAGCAATGGACTCGCCAAAATCAGGATTATCTTTTTTGGGGACCCATACGAGAATGTCGGGTCCCGTGCTAGCATATATGCTGATTTCTTGCGTGTGCTTTAGAATTTCATCTGCGATAATTTGTACCATGAATTGGTGTTCCAAACTTTCGCTAGAGTCTGGTTTTTTGACTAAATACCATTGCGAAAAATTGTCCAACCCGCATAATCGTATTTCATGGTAGTCGTTTTGCTTGAGAAACTCTATTTGATCAATCGTAAGTTCTTTTTTCAAATAATATTTCTTTTCTTTCTGGTATGGATGCATATTCTCCGGCTCTTTCTCACCTAACTTTTTGAATTTTAACTCGCGAGCTTTTACTTCATCCGGATTCGTGGTGATAAGTTCGTATTCGCTTGGGGAGGGAACCACTTTGAGGGGGATGTGGTCGTTCATCGCAAACAGTAATCCTTCTCCAGGCATAGCTGTCAGTAAATAGTTTTGTTCTTCGCTGTTGAGGTTGAATTTTTGACTTAATTCTTCGATGACGGTTGGTTCTTGTCTCGCTAAAAACTTCCAGCTGGTGTTCGCAAGAATTGTTTTTCCCGCTTCGCTCGAAATCAAGTCCCCTACTTCTTGAGTGAGGATGAGTATTCCTAATCCAAATTTTCGGGCGGTTTTAATTAATTCGAAAATGTGTTTGGAGTGTTCGGCGAAGCGTAAAAGTGTCCATGCTTCGTCGATGATGAGCGCTTTTCTCTCTCGGTCTTTTTGCATTTTTTTGTGAACAAAGTCCATGACGAGGTACATCATGACTGGTTTGATTTGGTTGGGCATTTGGGCGATGTTGAAGCAAATTAAATCATTAGACAAATCGAGGTTTGTCTGCTTGTTGATGAATGAAAACGTTCCTTTGGCATAGATGCGGATACGATTCTCTAACGCTTCGTATGTCATTCGTTCTTGTTTCGTGGCTGTTTTTTTCTCACGCAAAAGCTCGGTATACAAGTCTTCCATAATTGGAGGAGTTTTGTTCCACGTTTCGGGATTGTTGTAAATGATTCCTTTTTGTTCGTACACTTTCTGCATAGCTTTATCTAAAATATTTTTTTGGACTTCCGTGAGGTCCCCGCACATGATTTTGAATAAATCCATTAGGGAGAGCATTTTTTCTCCCAAATCTTGATCCATTAAATCAAAAGGATTGATGATGGTTTCACTTTCTCGAGAAATTTCGACGACTTGACCATTGTATTTTTGGGTTAGTTCGACGTATTCTCCTTGCGGGTCAATAATCATTGTTTTTACGCCTCGTAATAGGTTTCGGAGGATGAATAGTTTGGCGGTAACGCTTTTTCCGCTGCCGGACGTTCCTAAAATGAGTCCGTTGTAGTTGGCAAAACGGTACGGGTCAAGAATAATGGGGATGTTGTTAGATTTATTTAGCCCGAATAGGATTCCCTCGCTGTCCAGATTGAGGAAGGCGGTAGTGAAAGGGAAACAAGCGCTTAAAGCATCGCTCGGAATGTTTCGCGTGATTTTTAGTTTGTCTTCTTGAATGGGAAAAATGGATTTGAGTCCATCATACATTCGCAAAAAAGGCATTTTGGGGATAATGAGAATCGAATTGAGTTCAGTGATAACTTTTCGTGTAAGCAATTCGAGCTTGTCTTTCGTGTAGGCTCGTGCATTGAGGTAAAGAGACAGATTGAATAACTTTTCTTCTCCTTTTTGGAGTTTTTCTAAAACATTCAGCGTGTCTTGGTGTTGTAATCGTAGTGAAGGGTTCACAATTCCCTTCATTTGAGCACCCATCAAATCGGCTTCTTGCTTGACTAACTCTTGATTGAGCTGTGTTAAAATGGATTCAACATTTGAGGGAGTAATGTGCAGGCTTAGATCAAAGTTTCCCTCACTCGCAATGATTGAATCTAACCATCCTTCTCGAATCGCACGAGGATAGCCTACAGCCATAATGATACGGTTAAATTGTTCATTCACTTGAATAGAATCGGCTTGATTATGAATGTACGACGGTTTTAGCAACTCAACTAAGTTCTTCATTTGGCTACCTCCTTTTGTAAAACAACGAGTGTCTTTTGGTATTCGTTTTCTGCTTCGATGAATCCTTCAAAGTATGATGCTAATAGGGAAGTCAGTTCGTTGGTGGAGAGTCTTTTCGTTATGAGGTTGCAATGTTTTAGTTTTTCTTGGCAGAGTTTCACGCGAATTTCTAATTGTTCGAGTGGATTCGTTTTGGCTTCAAGGGGATTTTTGCTTGAAGTGTAAGGGATGACGATGTAAAATAGTCTATTTTTGACGCTGTTTTCTTCGATGTATTTTCGCATGAAGGCTTCAAAGTCTACGAACTGGTTGATTAAGTGAGGTTTTTTCTGCTTTCGAACCTTTAGTTCGAGTTGCTTGAGGTAATCGTCTAGGTTTAGGCTCACGGTTCGCATGACGATTTGGATGGGAAAGTCTAGGCTGTTGAGGAAGTCTTTGTACGCCGCGATAATGGCTTGCTTTTGTCGCACGGATAGGATGTGGAAATTGATGGGTTGGACGTGAATGAGGGATTTTAGGCTACCATTATTCAAGTAAACCGTGTCATTTTCGATTCTATTTATTTCTAAAAATTTGGCCATTTTAGGGTCCATATAACCCATTTCTCGTGGGGTTGAGATGAAAGCATACAAATTGGTTGCGCGGGTGCGAAAATCAAAAAAGGCAAATCCTACCGCGAGAATAACGAAAAAGATGCTGATGGCTATTCGGACTTCAAAAATAAGGGGAAGTTTGAAGAATACGGTGAAGGTTAGGATGCCAAAAAGGGCCACCCAGAATGATTGTTCGAAGCTGAGGTTGAAGACGACTTTTTCTTGGTAACGAATGTTTTTGGGGATTTCATACGACATAGGACGCCTCCAACTACTTCGCGCTCCCCGCGCCCAACTTTAGGCCAGATAGTGCCGTACTAATTTGCCCGGACATGACGCCAACCGCATATCCTAACACTTTAGAATTTTCAGTCATACTGAAAACAGATTTCAGCACGGCGTAAACCATGAGAAGAACATTCACAATGAAGATGAGAATGAATGCGAGAGCGGGAACACTATTTGCGCCCGCGTTTCCTGCAAATTGAATCATGGCTTGATTGCTCGCAACAAAAATGACTACGTCAATAAATTGTGTGAATAGTGCGATGCCGATGAGGTTGAATATCATTCGGCCCCAAACTTTTAGTGGAGGAACAAAGTAGAGGAAAATGGCGATGGGAAAGAGAACGACTCCAATGAGAAGGAAAATGTGTCGAAGGAATAATGTTACGGCAGTAAGTAAAACCGCTAAACCGTATGTCAGCAACATTCCGGCGCCCATGTTGGAAAATACTTGTGGGTCGAAAAAGTTTTGGAAACCGCTAATCCACATGAATTGGGTAATGGCAGTCGCTAATTCCAAGATTAACGAATACAATACGAAGGACAAATTGACGAGAACAATCATCACGAAGGCATTCTTGAGCCACTCTTTCGCTTCCATTCGTTTCTCGGGATTGATGGACGAAAAGAGAAACATGAATCCAATCACAAGGAAGAGCAAGAGATAGAACGATGAAATGACTAAGATGGTCGATTGCCACCATGGATAAAGTCCGTTTGGGTCGGGGTTGGATGTAAGTAATGTTTGGGAGAATTGCATGAGCGGATCGTTGAATGAGATTAATGAACCTTTGAATGCGTTCCCAAAAATACCCAGCACTTGACTTGGAATATTTCCGAGTGTTCCGCCTAATCCGAAGCCGAGACCATTGATCGCATTGATAATTCCCTGTACATCGATGTTAATGTTGATGACTCCACCACCGCTTCCACCTCCTTGGGCGTGTACGCTGGGCGTGACGAAGAGAAGTCCGGTAATGAAGAGTGGGAGTAGGATTTCGTAGAGTTTTTTCATAGACCGGATCATCTCCCTAGGGGGCGGTGAGATAGGTTACAACTAACGGGGCAACCCATACCAGCACTAATCCTACGACCGCATACGATGCCATCGATTTGGCGTTTTCACGGGTCTGAATATTGCTTCCCGAAAACATATAGTGGGCTCCAGCGATAGTAATGGCGATGATTCCCAAAATGGATACGACAGCTTTGACTAAATCATAGATTCGATTGATGGGCTCCGTAATGGTGGTAATATTCCCTGGTGTTTGCGCAGCCACAAACGAACCGAGCAACAATACTGCTAACATTATTCCTAGATTTTTCTTCATCTTTTTTTCCTCCCAATAAGTTTCTCTAATTCACACCCTTTGGAGGTTGCTTATATGGTTTTTGTCCGAAAAATCCAGACAAATCGGACAAAACATATATTAACCGCCTGACAACAGTGCGTTTAGTTGAGGTGATTGGCTTTGCCAATGCAGATACAAACTCAACGTGTAAAGAAAGATTTAGCGGATTTCAAGAAATTGCATTCCAAGACTTTCTTGTACTTTTTGGAAGAGTACGAGAAATACCAGGAATTGAAGCGAAAAACGGATATGCCCAGCACTGAATAATTAGGCATTATTGAACATAGCCGTTTATACCTTGCTAAAGGAGTTCCATCATGCCCTCTAAAAATATTTCAGCAGGCCTATCCACATACATTTTTGTACAAGGAGAATACGAACGAATGTCGGTCGATCAGAAATGGGAATATGTTTTGGTCATTCTTCATTCTATTTTGACTCGAAATCCAGCGTTATCCATAAGTCAAATCAGCCATGCGGCGGCCGATATGCCCATTGAGATCATACAACCCCACTTAGACTATCTCGTTTCAATCCGCAGCGTTCACGCCTTCCAAGTTGGGGAAGTAACGATGTACGAACAATTCCTCAAAATCAAAGACATTATTGATATTAGAGAAAAAGAAATTGGAAACAAAACCTACTGCTTTACTGAAATCAAAAACGAAAATGGACATATGGTTCTCATTCAGGAACTTCTAAAAGACCAACACGAACACTCGGAACCCATAGGGGGAATCGTAATCCCCATCGAACAACTCGATAATTTCGTTGACGCAATGTTAGACGTACGATTAATCACTTGATGACTGTGATGGGGTTGCATTTTTTCGAGTTTTTTCCCAATAGCCATTGCGTATCACTTCTCGCCGAGTCTTTTTATGATAAGAGGGGAGATGGGCAGTTGGTCGGACGAGGGGGACGCTGTCCATCTTTCCTTTTTCTGGTGAGCCTTTTTTCTACATCATTCCCATGTGATTGTTGGGGGTTTTGTCATTGGATTGGTTCGAATGGTCGCCCATTTCATTTTCGCATGCTTCCATCATTTTTTGCATTTCTTGCGGGCTGTTCATGGCCTTTTGCATGTAGGCGTGCATGGTTGTCCAATCCGTTGAGTTGTCGGACCCTGGAGTTTGAGCGTACGCGAAAGTAGCTGCAATCGCGAGCAATCCGATTATCCCAAGTGGAACCCACGGTTTCATTTTCCACGGTTCACCTCCTGTTTTTCTTTTTTCTTTTCTCATATAAACCACCTCCCTTTTTGGTAAAATACTCCTTTCTTTTTTTGGTTTAAAGAGCATTTTCCGAAAACAATCCGAAATTCACCAATTTTTTTAGTGTTGGTGTTGATTTTCTTTTTCTATTTGAGTCGTTTTCTCATGAGAATGGCTCCCATGCATGCCCATACATCCTACGAACATGGCGAATGTGAAAAGTAAATAGGAAAATCGACTGTCTACAAAGTAAGTTAATGCGAGAATGGCAATGACCACTAGCGACCATAGAATTATTTTTTCAGGTTTCATGTCCATTTTTTTCTCCTACGCTAAACCAGATCGGGAAGTGCGTTCCAATCTGACTTTGCGATTGACGTATTTCAAATATTCATGGGGGTCTTCCAACCCTCCAGCTCGAATCACTTGAATAATTTTCATTTCAAATCACCTCGACAACGTGTTGTTGATTGTTTTAATTAGTTTTTTCCGAGGTATGTCCGAAATTAATCCGAAAAAGAGTTACGGTTCATTGTTTGGTGAGATAGGTGAGGGCCATTACTGCGATAAACGTGAAAATGGAGGGGACGAACATGAAGGGTCCGCTCATTGGCATGTAACCTAAGTGCATGTAAAAGAGGGGATTGGCTGTAATCGAATGGGCGAGCAATCCTGCGGCTAGGATGATTAGTCCAATGGTAAAATTTGTTTTAGCCGTTGAATATATTTCTAAATAATTGGACAGCAAATAAACGAGTAAAATGGTATTGATGCTTGAGATGATTATTTCGATGAGGATGTATTGTTGGTGCATGAGCCACAAATGAGGCTTGTTAAATCCGAGAAAGATGGATGCCCAGAAAATGGCGAGGCCAAGTAAAACGGCTATCGCAAGCGCTTGAAAGGCCGCGTTTCCACTTGTTGTTTCATTCTTATTGGTTAGTGATTTTTTTGAATTCATGATAAGCATCCTCTAAGTCTTGTGATAAAAAATACGCTTTTCCATATTCTCCGCCTGTCCCTACCAGAAAACCGTGCTTGACCAACAATTCCACGTGATGTTGTATCGTGGTATAGTGCACATTCATTTTTTCGGCGAGTTGATGGAGATTCATTGGTTTTTCTTTCAGGGCTAAAATGATTCTGGTTCGGTTTAATCCTCCTTTCGAGCTGGCAATCAGCCAATACATTAATTGTTTTGAAATGGTCACGCACTATTCCTCACCCGTTTCGACTTAAACAACTTTCCTAACTACTGGTTTGATTGAATGGAATTCCAAACAAACGCAAACAACCACCCAAGCCCAGCAAAGAGAATTAACGTGCTTATGAATCCAATGATGGCAATTCCCAAATCAAATGGGAGAACTTGGAAAGGCATTTGGTACGAGCAAAGACGATGCCATGTACTCATCACCGTATTTCCTGCTCCGATTAGAAGAATAAACGACCAAACCGCATGAACAATTGCTGCCGTTATTCCTAAACTGAGTGCGACTTGCTTTGGATCGAGTAGATGCGTTTTCATAATCTCCACATTAAGACATTTTTCTTTTGTTTAAAATTGTTCCCCGAAATCTATCCGAATTAATCCGCTATTTTGAAATATCAGCATATATCTTTGTGGGTGTCATACATGAATGCGACTTCCGCATGGTGTTTTTTGAGTTCTTTCACGGTTTGTTTATGTATTTCTTTCGCGTTGACTGTATCTTTCTTTTCTACCAACTTTTTGAGGTGATTGGAAACGCTGGATGCTATTTTTTCGGCTTGCTTCGTGGATAACAGTGCTACATGTGCGGCTTCATAGACGCTGGCATAAATTTTTCGCTCGTCAAATTTTTCCGAGTGTCCGTGGCGTTTGACGATGTGCCGATAGGCAAACTTTCGGAGCTTTGATTTAGTTTTTGTCATTTTTACATTACCCCAAGTTAATGGTCCCGTTTGCAATCAGGATAAGCAGCCAACCCATTGCGATGAGCATGATTCCAATGGCCAAGCGCATGTATCCTCTGTTTTCCTGTTTCCACTTTTTGAACACCGATAATTTTTGTCCCATGGCGACTGCCACCAAAATAAAAATTAGCGGGGCTACAAAAATAAGATTGTATATGAGCAGATAGAGGAAGGCCGTGGTGTCAAAGTTTTGAGATAAAAGAGCGATAATGGCAAGGTAGGGGGCTCCCGTGCATGGTAGTTCGACTCCTGCCACGAATACTCCTAAGAATATGACTCCGGGTAGTGTCACGTTTTCCGCGTATTTGTTAATTTTACTCGCATATTGGGGTGGTATTTGGAGCGAGAATCCTTTTCCATACCAAAAGAAATCTTTTATCTCAAGGAATCCCGCAAAAATGACAATTAAACCGACAGCGATAGAGATGTACTCGGATATCCATAGCGGAATGCTGGATAGAAAATACATTAGTCCTAGTCCGGCGAGGAGGTAGGTCACGTATACTGCCGCAATGTACATTCCTCCAAAGAATAGCATTTCTCGCGTGTTTTTCTTTTTTCCGACCAAAACGGAAACCATGAGAATCAATACTCCGATGGCACAGGGATTAATGGAATCAATGGCGGCTGTAACGACAACTGTTCCAAGGGTTGGCAGGAATGCTTCAACGGCCATTTAGGTCCCCCCGTTGCTCGGCTACTTTGTAGGAGGCGCAGATGTGCTCGGTTTTTTCTTTTAGGGGCCCGTATTCGATGATTAGGCAGTCCCCCGGTGGAACATTTCCATATGGCGAAACAATTTCTTTGTAGGGGTAGGGTATTTTTGTTTGTTCATATTCCCATTTTTGGGCCTCTTCAGGATTTTTGACTCGAAATAAAAATCCCTGGATTTCCGCCGGCTCTCCATTACAGGTTCCCTTTCGAGGCATGAAAACGTCTCCCGTGTTGGCTGGATAGGTCATTCCGCGTGCGTCCATTTTGGCTCCAATTATCTCAAAATAACGATGATAACTGGCATCGTGCAAATCGATGAGCACTCCTTCCACGTGCGCACGATCATCGTTGTGTTCATGAATCGTTTCTTCTCCCTGTTTGTTGGAAAACCCTTCCGGGTCAATCAAGTCAAGTCGCTCATTGCAATTCCACACTTCATAATCGGCATGCCAGTGAACGGGACCGCTAGTCGCGGAAACAATGTTCAAGTAAATGGTTCCCCCCGCCAAAAAGACAGTGGAAATAATTCCTATACCAATCATGCTTCCAAATAATAGTCGTTTTACTTTTTCTTTTCGTGGATTTTTTTTAACAGCATACTCTGCGAGAAGGATAATGAGGATAAGTGCGACAATGGCTACTTCCAGTGACCATTCTTTCAACTGCTCAGCAAGATGAGGGATGGCTGCGGCCGTTGTGTTTTCCTCGATTATTTCCATTCCATTTTCGTCTTCTTCGCCTTCATGAGCAAACGTCATGTTAGTGGCTATACCAATGAAAAGGATAGCAACTAAAATCAATCCGATGCTTGGAATATTGTTTCTCATAATATTTTTTCCGAATGAACTCATCCCCATGCCCAACCGTTCCTTAAAAACATGGTGCTTCGTTAGAGACTCGTTTCAGCTACCAAAAAGGATTATTTGGTGAATTCTCGCAGAATTTTTTTCCCATTTTCAGTCAACTCAAGATATATTGGTTTTCCGTCCGGGTTGAGCTCTCGCACGTACCCTTCCTCCATCAACAGGGACAAATGTTTCATTATTGCGACGTGCGATAGATTATTGGCTTGGGCAATCTGATTGAGAAAACACGGCTCCTTTCGTTCGTTACATACACCAATTGTTTTGATGATGGCAACGCGGGTATCGGCGCCTTTTCCCCAATAGAAAAGAACGGACTTCATGTGAAACTTTTACTCCGCCAATCGTTTCCGAATGTGCTTAAGCGAAGAATACAATCCGTAGCTCGCGTACGCTAGAGCGAATGCCCCAACAATTTCCCCAAGTTCATGCAGTGTATCCAAGGTATCTGCACTCAATCCCAATAACCCTGGGACAGTGGCAAAGTGTGTGATGGCAAAGCCAATAATGCCCACCGAAAAGAAAATCCAGTAATGTTCCCCTTTCACCTCACGCGAAAGTTTAAACGTAAGATAAAGCGCCACGACAAAGAATAATGTGGTCACCCAAAATAATAGTGGCAGTGCCATTCAAGATCACCTATTCCTATCAAGCCACCATAAGAGTTAAATATATGGATACATTAAGGTTACATTAGATTTGGTATGGAACCCGAAAATTATCTCCCCATTGGCATACTGAGTGTACTCGTTCTTGCAATCATGGCTATCGGATTAGGACTCACTTCAAACCCGACAGATAATTCAATGACTAAAATAATGGTATCGCTCGATAACCATGAATCGAGCACCGTTTTTCTAGAATACAAACCCACCACAGAAGTATCCTCTTCCAGTGGAATGACCATCAGTTTTTCTGAAAACAAAGTTGGACCAAACAATGTAAAGTGCACTTTAATTTGTCAACCCATGGAGGGAGATACTAAATGACTGAACATGAGGGATTAGCACCCATTCATCACAAAAAGGAAAACACGATATCACCTGAAATAATTCTATCCATGAGCATCCTCCTGGCCGCCGTGGTTGTAGGGTATTCAATGATAACTGCCGCGAGCGCGCTCACTACTGGGCTAAATGGTTTAAGCATTCAAGGCGGAGGAAACACGGGGGGAAACAATCTTCCAACGGCTCCATCTGGCAATTTAAATCCGCCATCCGCACCCGCACCAACCGCTCAAATGAGTGAGTTAGTCAAAAATGCGGCCGCAACACTTGGAAAATCGGATGCGCCAATTGTTCTCGTAGAATATTCAGATTATCAGTGTCCCTTTTGTAGGAAATGGTTTAACGATGTAAAAGGAAATTTACAAAAGGATTACATTGATACTGGAAAAGTAAAACTGGTCTACAAGGACTTCCCGCTTAGTTTTCATCCGATGGCTATCCCTTACGCAAACGCGGCACGCTGCGCGAGCGACCAAGGAAAATATTGGGAAATGCACGACAAAATCTTTGTCGAACAAGACAAGAAAGGACAAGGAACCGTCCAAGATTACACGGCAACGGACATCAAGAAATGGGGTGCCGAAATTGGTCTCAACTCGACAACGTTCGACCAGTGCGTGGGCGATAACAAATACTCCAATGAAATTCAGGCCAACTTCAGTGAAGGCGGCAGCGTTGGAATAACGGGAACACCCGGGTTTTTCCTAGGAAAAGCCGATGGAACTGGAAAACTCATCGTGGGAGCCCAACCGTACACGGTATTTCAACAGGCCATCCAGTCGCTCGAATGATGCTTTAGGGAGTAAAACATGGTTAGATTATTCCGCGTACTCGCCCATCCGCGTTACGCGGGAATCGCCCTCCTCGCTAGTCTGACCATGTTTGCTCTCTATACCTATACTCAAGTATTGGGGATTATAGAAAATTTGGGAGTGTGGTTTGCATCGGTTCCTCCACTAAATTTAGCATTAACCATGCTCTTTTCACTATTATTCGGAGTCACGTTATCGTATCAAATCAGTTTATGGAAAAAACCAGGTACATGTTCAACCAATGAACGAATGGTTGGAACGGGAACCACTGGATTTGGAACCATGGGAACTTTTTTAGTCGCTCAATGTCCGGCATGCGCATCCTTAGGCGCATTATTCCTCCCTCTATCCGCAATAAATTTCTTAGCCACCTATGGAACATACATTACACTTGCCAGCATCGTCTTGCTCGTTTTCACGTTGAACTATTTGGGAGCATTCAAAAATGAGTGAAGAAAACAGCTGTGACAAGTGCCAAAAATCATTCTCCAACGCGGACGCGCTTTCCATGCATCGGAAGGCCAAGCACCCGGAAACAATGCCCGCGGAAAGACAACCTAACCCCATTTTAACGAAATGGAAAATTCCTATCCTTATCGTTTTGATTCTGGGTCTCGGTGTTGCCGTGCTTGCCAGCGGAATTCTAAATGCAAATGGCAATACTCCTAAAACATTGCTCAATATTGAAGGAATGCAGTTTCCAACCGGAAACGTGCATTGGCACGCGGACTTAGAAGCCAGCGTGTGCGGCCAACCGTACATTATTCCCAATGCCCCCATCGTTGACCACCTCCTACACACGCATGATGATCAGCGAATTCATGTCGAGGGTGCAGCGGCCACCCCTGAACAGATTACGTTGGGAAAGTTTATTCAACGACTTGGAACGACTTTCAATGCCAATGAATTTAATGGAAAAAAGATTGGAGACACGTGTGCAAATGGAGAAACATTAACCAAAATGGTCTTTTTAGTGAACGGAAAAGAAAACACGGAATTTGAAAACCGAGTTATCCGTGAGGGAGACAAATACACGATTCGACTCGAAACTATAGAAGAGTCTGCATGAAATCAACTCCTTTTTTATTGGAAAAAATGAAGCCGTTCCTTGTTTTTTTTGCGCTTTGGATTGGACTTGTCTTATTATTTGGAACTCCGACAGCGCTCATACCCAATCCCATTATTCAGTATGTGAGAATGGTTCCGGCTACCCTGCTTGATTATGCGTTTTTAGTAATCATAAGCGGGTTACTAGCGTTTTACCTATCTTTTTCAAACCAACCTAAAACAAATCTTCCGATTGGCGTTGCTTCGGTTGCTGGATTCATATCCTTTGCATGCCCCATCTGTAATTATCTATTGGTCGCCGCGTTGGGTTTCCCTTTCATCCTTTCAACGATTGAACCTTTGCGACCTTTTTTAGGAATCGTTTCCATTGGATTGTTTTTACTCTTTTTTTATTTTCAATGGACCAAAAAGTGTATCCGATTACCAACGCTTGGTTTTTTCAAGTCGAAGAAAGTAAACGAGTATAACGTGAATAAATAATGGAGGAATGCGGATGGACCAAAAACAAATCGTAATCGGAATGGGAATTGCCATCATTATTGGGATATTCTTAATGATAAGTGCAACAGCTACTCCAACGGGAAAAACGACCGAAAAAACAACCCCTTCTTCCAACGGCGTTTTATCCCTTCCTCCTATTGTAGATGGCAAGCAGGATGTTTTTCTCAAAGCAACCGAATTTGGAACATACGAACCAAACTTTTTGACGGTAAAGAAAGGAATTCCGGTTCGGATTCACTTTTCAGTCGACGCGGGTGCCGCGTGCGGTCATGAAATAATTTTTCCCGAATACAAGGTTCGAAAACTAGCACCCGCGCAAGGAGAAACTCTCATCGAGTTTACTCCCGATAAATCAGGAAAATTTCCTTTTCATTGCTCGATGAAAATGTTTAAAGGGACGATTGAGGTGGTGAAATGAAGCACGAATTGAAAACACTACCAAGCCAATGGCCGATAATTCTGGCAGGAGTATTGCTGATTGGAATCGCTGCATTCTTTTTTCTCAATAACCAAACACCGATTGTCAATCAATCCAATGACCCTTATCCAGGATATAACGTTGGGGACGTATATTTGCCTGGAAAATACGTTGAACTTCTCCCGGCAAGAGAGGCCAAACTGGAAACCGGTTCCACATTTGCCTTGAGTGCGGAAATCGTGCAATATGAAATTGGCGGAAAAACGGTTTACGGTTATGCGTATAACCAACAAATTCCCGGGCCCCTCATCAAAGTAAAAAAAGGAGACCGAATAACGGTCCAATTCACGAACAACATTGACAAACCTACCACCGTTCACTGGCATGGTCTCCGATTGGAAAATAAAAACGACGGTGTCCCCGGGGTCACACAGGAAGAAGTTTTGCCGGGAGAATCCTTCACGTACACGCTCGATTTTCCCGATGAAGGATTATTTTGGTACCACCCTCATGTGCGGGAAGACATGCAGCAGGAACTGGGGTTATATGGGGCCATCCTCGTTTCGTCAGCAGAAGGCGAGCCCGTCTACACTGAAAACGTTCTCGTGATTGATGATATTCGCATGGAAAATAATCAAATTGCCCCCTTTCCAGAAAAGGAAACCAATTTTGCAGTAATGGGCCGATTCGGCAACACGTTTCTAGTAAATGGAAAAACGGATTATTCCTTATCCCTGAACGCAAATACGATAAATAGACTATACTTGTTGAACACAAGCAATGTTCGCCCCTACCGATTAACCATTTCGGGTGCTAAAATAAAATCTGTTGGTGCAGATGTTGGAAAATTCGGCCAACCATTTTTAACAAACGAAATTATTTTGGCACCATCGGAAAGAGCTATTATTGATGTGGTATTCCAAAATCCAGGAGAGTATATGTTGACAAATGATACACCGGTTGCCAAAACAATATTGGCAAAATTCCAAATAAAGGAAAATAGCGGCGAAAATCAAACGCTGAATCTCGAGGCAAATCTTGAAGCTCAGGCTGACATTGAACAATATAGGGAATATTTTGATGATCCCGTTGCCCAAACATACGAATTAACGATTCGTTGGCCGGTCATGGATACAATGATGAAAAATATGCAGCACGGCGGAATGGAAATGAAACAAGGAATGGGGCACACGGAACAAAGCACGATCGAATGGGAAGACGAAATGGAAGGAGTAAATGCCATTACCACAAATGAAGAAGTCACATGGATTATTCGAGACGAAAAAACAAAAAAAGAAAACATGGATTTTAATTGGAACGTAAAAAAAGGAGACATCAAAAAAATTCGTATCAAAAATTTGTCCGAATCCTCTCACCCCATGCAACACCCCATTCACTTACACGGAAACAGATTTCTCGTATTAACCCAAAATGGGAAAACAAATCAGCACTTGGTTTGGAAAGACACGGTCTTAATTCCACAAGGAGAAGAAGTAGAATTGCTCGTAGAATTCACCAACCCGGGAGAATGGATGCTCCACTGCCACATTGCAGAGCACCTTTCCTCAGAAATGATGACTTCCGTCATGGTAGAGTGAACGGATGACCAAAAAATATCAATGCATGGAATGCAAATTATACTATAAAGAAAAAAAGTGGGTAAAGAAATGTAACAAATGGTGCAGTACCCACCAGTCATGTAATTTGGATATTATTCGCCACTCCATCCCAGAAGAGAATAAATAAAAAATGATGATAGACGGATAATCGTCTTTAGTTCAGAATCAAGAGGATTAAAAGATCGGATTTATGTACATGACAATCAGGAAAGTAATCTATAAATTCTCCAATTACATCAAACTTGTGCTTTTTTTTATACCGTACTTTGAATCAAAAAGACGGGTTTTTACTTGACATAAACCCCGTGTATGTTCCCTTTCCCTGCCCCGCGAGCACGGATTCCATGAATGCCCTTGCTTCCTCTGGAAATCGAATCTCCCCCACCACGACACGATCGGGTCGCATGCGCAATGTTTCGCGGATCAGCACGGACATGGATGTGTTTTCATGTGCAGAGGGAGTCAGTCGCACCACGTGTTCGTGTGAAACATGCAGCTCGGGGGTTTCTTCAACCAAAATAACCCTTTCACGCGGAGAAAGGCATCCCAACAACGCGTTGAGAGTAGTAGTCTTCCCGCTTCCCGTGTTTCCTACAATCAACAAATTGCAATCGGATTGCAATGCCAACACGACATACGCTAACGCATCGGGAGAAATAACTCCCGTCGAAAGCAAATCACGCGGACGGAGAGCACGCACCACATACTTTCGAATGCTCGCTTCCACGCGCGACGCACACACGGGGGAAATAGACGCGTGCAAGCGATGCCCGCCCCCCAGTTGCGCGTTCAAAATAGGCGTGTGCGCACTCAATCGTTTTCCGCTCGCGAGTACGAGTCGGTTGAGCAAAGTGATGAGCACGTTTTCATCGGAGAAATACAAGGGTGTGTCCACCCACCCGCATTCAATGTGGTACACGCGCACCGGGTGTTCACGTCCAACCCCACCGATGGTAATTTCCTCCAAGTGTGGATTGGCGAGCAGCGGTGTCAATGGCCCGGCTTGCAGCGCATGCTGGTCAAGGATAGAAAGCACGTACGTCCGCTGGTCATCATCCAGTCGAACATGATGCGCGGTGCAATACCCCTCCAACATCCGACTCAAATCGATCTCGGTTTGCTTTTCTGCATCCAGCTGGTAAAATAATTCAAGCACACCGCATACGAGTTCATTCTCCTCGCGCGAAAGCATAGGCCAGCACCCCTCGAACAGCGTTTGAGTGCGTAGAACCCCCCACCCCAGCGGAGAAAGGGATTGCCCTGCCAACGTAGAAGCCATACGTCGAACGCCCCCGGAAGGGTTTAAAGAATAGAGAAAACCGCCTTATGTAGTAATTATTTGGTTTCCTAGAAATTTTTCCATTCAAGGTTCAAAACCGTCGGACGCACGATTAACTAGACGCGCGCTCCGTTCAATATGGTTCTCCGTCTCACCCCTCATTTGTTTCGGGTAACTATCGAAAAAAAAGGCAAATGGGTTGGCCCGCGAAACGCGGCCCTCCCACTCAAAAAAGAAAGAACAAATTGCCGTCAAGCCCACGTTAATTTCATTCCAATCTTTATTTTCCAATTCAACGTGCGTGCGGGAAGTTCCACCACATATTTCGCGGGTTTTGCGGGCGTGTAATTGAATGTCCAAGGTTTCAGAGCGGCAAAATCAACCACTTCTTTTTTTTCATTGAGCCAAAGCACGTCAATGGGCATCTGCATGAAAAGCATGTGAATGCTCGCGCCGAGGGCGCTTTCTTCAGCCATGTGAAACACTAACGCATAGTCATGCTCGCGCGGCGACACACCTAAAAGTCCTTTGAATCGTTCCCCAAATGTTCGTGCGTGTTTGACGTGCAGCAAACGAATCGTTTTATTTTTTTCCATGATGGAAATAATTTTCCTCATTTTTCCCGCTTTTTCGTTCATAATCATGTGACATTTCCCGCTTTCTTTTTCTTTTGAAAAGGTTTGTCTTCCAGAATTTCCAGCGCGGGAACGTGCAGTTCTTCCACTTCCTCCGCCACTCTTCCGGCAGAAACGGGGTGGGATGAATCATCTTCCATCGCAGGCGAAGAATCATCAGTTGAGGGCGGTGAAGAAGATGTTGATGGTGAAGAATTGGCGGAAGAATTTTCCTGCGTCGCCTGCACGGCCATTCCCAATTCACGTTTGAGTCGCTCAATTTCTTTCAAACGTTCTTTCAACTCTCGAATGAGCTTGGCCTTGTCTTCGGGCGAAAGCCACTTTCCCGCGTCGGGAGAGTCCAATTCATCGATTACGGGCATAGGGGCACCATCAGAGGGTTGTACCTTGTTCACGGGATGGGCCTTTAAATATTAACGGAAGTATCTTACCTCATCTACACTTGTCTCCGGCCCCTGACGTGAAACCATGACCCTCTCCTCTATCGCATTCATTCCCGACGGAAACAGACGTTTTGCCGCTCAAGCGAACATGAACATTGCGGAAGCATACAAATTGGGTACGCAGCGCTCTTGGGATGTCATGCAGTGGCTGGGCGAATACCCTTCGATCAAAGTCGCATCATTCTACACGCTCTCCTTGGAAAACATCACCCGTTCAAGCACGGAAATGAGCATCTTGTTTTCTATTTTCGAAGAGGAAGCTGATAAGATTTTGAAAGACGAAGTGTACAAATCAAGTGAGTTTGCCATCAAGTTTTTGGGAAGACTCGAAAAATTTCCTCTTCATTTGCGCCAAAAAATGAATCTCATCCAAGAGAAAAGCCAGGATTACGCCAAACGCGTCATTAACGTCGCCATAGGATACAACGGCCGCACCGAGATTGTGGATGCCGCCAAAAAGCTGGCGCAGGATGTGGCAGACAAAAAGATTAATGTGAATTCAATTGATGAAAATTCATTCAAGAATTATTTGTATTCCAATTTCTCGGACCCCGACATGATTGTGCGCACGGGAAAAACCCAGCGCTTATCGGGATTCTTGACGTATCAGAGCGTTTATTCCGAATTGTACTTCACCAACAAATTCTGGCCCGAATTCTCCCGCGAAGACTTGAATGTCGCCGTGAAAGAATTTGATGCACGCGAAAGGCGATTTGGAAAATAACAGTACTGAAAGAAGAATAAGAAATGAATTTGTTTAAACTAGGCATTCTTTATCGCGCGCTTCACAATGTATTCCGGCCACGAATGTTCGATTAAAAACGCCACAATTTCCTCATCTAACATTCCTTGCGAACGATACTGTTTGATGTACGGGATGAGAATCATTATTTTCTCGGCGATTTCTTCGGGAGTACCATTCGAGACAGCAGGTTGAGCGGCCGCCGGGGAATTTTCACTCGATGAGGGAGTTGAATTAGATGGAACGGAAGTGGATGAAATGGAAGGTAGTTTTTCATCTGCCGTTTTTGGTTTAGCATCCTTGCTTGCTGGAGTCGCAGCCGGCATTCCTTCCGAAAATGGTTTGGTCGTCCAGCTCTTGACGCGCCTTCCTAACCATTCAGAGAGTCCCATGAACGAGAAAATTCCCTGCCCTTAATAAAGGCCGGCCATCCCCTTTCCTTTTGTACGTCGCCGGTGGTCCACTGACGGTACGGGGTGCAATTCCCCGCGCTGAGGAAAGTCGGCCCACGCAGTAAAAATCCCGACGCCGTGGAAACGGCTGCGGAAGCACAGAAACGGTCTGCGTGCACGCGCAGGATGAAGTGAAGAACGGACGTTGCGTGCAGGGCATTGAAACGGGCTTCCGCCGGGAGCGTGCAAGTCTCTCAGTAGACGCTCAGGCGAATGTGGATAAAACAGAAGGCCGCTTACGGCCGGCGACGTACACGCCCAAATTCCATATGGGTGTTCGGAAAACGGGTTATCGTTGCGAACGATAACCCCTAGTTTTTCGCCGGCCTTTTTTCAAAAGGCCGTTGATCAAACTTCATGGTAAACCCAAAAGTTTGTCATGCCAGCAAACCGATGGTATTTTTTGATTAAACTTTTTCTAAAAAGTTTAGTTTGCTTGGTTCGAAAAGTTTAACATACACTTCTTTAATCCATGAAAACTATTTTTGAAGATGAAATGGAATACTTTTCACCGCATCAAAGAGCGATGGTCTCGCCGCAGCGAAGAGAAACGCGGCCATTTCAAACAGTGGCCCAATCTCTCTCGCCGCGCATTCGTATTCGGAACGAGTGCAGTTATTGCAGGAAGTATTATCGGTTGCCGCACCGCGCCGCTAACGGAAGAGCAGATTGTCGTTCTGGATAAGATGCGAAGGGTTCGCGCGGAACCGCCCTTAATTACTTCCTTGCGGTCCGGGCGTTCAGTCAAAAAAGCGCTGGAAGGAATTCCATTTATTCACAGCCAAGAAATTGGTTTCCATAAAAAAACACCCGGCGAAATACGCCCGGCGACCCTTACACGGTCATTTGATTTTTACGATGGATTATCCCCGGATAGTGAAACCCGGTCTATGCTGCACACCCACCCCATCTGGAATGCTAATGACCCCATCGAGATAAAGATATCAACCAGTCCATCAGCGCTTGACATTTTTAACCTGCTAAGGAAATACGCCCGAAAAAAATCTTCTCCTAAATTAAAATTTTCCCACATTGCTGTTATTTCCCCGAAAGGAGAAGTCCAGGGATACTACACCCTCTTGATTGGAAAAAAACTCGACCGAATATTGCGCGAAAGAATATTTCCATCCGACGAAAGAAAAAAATACGACCAAGTAATGAAAAGCCTCTACCGCACCCACCAAATGAGCCTCCAAAATGCCTCGTATGCAACGTATCTTCGCTTGGAAAAAAACATTAAAGACCTGCAAAAAATAGGCTTGCACATCCGCCAAACTCCCATGCCGGGATATGTGTTCAAAGACGGGTACTTTCAACTCAAAACAAAAAAATGAATTATTTTTTAGGAATGGGATATACCACCAACATTCGCCGTCGAACAATATCTTTCGGGGAACGAATAACATTTCCTCGCACGCCCATCCAGCGCTGCACAAACTCCCCTCGCTGCATCCCAACAATTTTCCTCTCTTCCGGATCAGCGAGATAAATATTTTGTCGGTCGAGATGCACGACGAGAGAAAGATGCCCAAGTCGTCCTTTCATCCAATTCACCATAACTGAACGGTGCAAGCGCAGTTGGGCAGCAATGTCATGGAGAGAAGAAGGGTCCATCTTCCACCCTGCCATTCCGGGAGGAAGGGCATTGAGCATCTGTTTAGAGTCCCATACTCCGTCTCGCCTATTCCAGCGCATCCCCCGCTTGAGTTCACGCTCCGGAACGTGCACCCGATACCGTGCCAAGGCCATTCGCATCGTGGCAGGGGCGCAAGCATTTCTCGTCTGTCGCACAACGGCTACACGCAAAGGAGTCATACCCTGATGGGAGCCTATTTCTTTATATGCCATTTCCAGCTCAAACTTTTGAGAACCTAGCAGAACCTTGTTCTGCGTGGCCCGTAAAACCTTTCGTTTTACTTGGAAGTTTGATCAAAACCCGAAAAAGACGATTTATTTATATGTCAATTCCAGCCGAAATTAGCCTATAAGAGAAAGAGTCAGAGTTCCCCCAAGGGTTTTTTGATCAAACTTTTTCTTAAAAAGTTTGCAGGAGTGCCGCAGCGGTCTACCGGGCTGGATTGAGGTTCCAGTGACTTAGTGTCTTCGGCGGTTCAAATCCGCCCTCCTGCATCGCCGTTTTCGTCCGGCGGCGCCGACAGACTACTATAGAGGGTTTGCAACGGCAAACCCTCATGTAGGCTTTTAATCAAATTTTTTGCAAAAATTTGGTATTGAATCCGCCCTCCTGCATGCCCTTTTTCTCAAGCATTATTTTCGAGCAAATCAATCACAATGGACTCTGGTCGTTCTTTCAGTTGTAATTGCTGACGAACTTCAGGATAATATTTCAGAAAAAGTTTCGCCTGTTTGGCGTTTTTGAATGCAGCTCTCACGCATTCCTGAAATTGAGCATTTCCCACCTCTTCTCGACCGGCCCGATTTGCAAAAGAAAATAATTTTTGCACAATTAAATACTGCTGCGAAACGGGGTAACCCATTCGGTTGAGTGTCCACTCAATCGCACGCGCCCGAGCAATATTTTCACGTACTCCTAAATATATACTCATCGCGTTTGTGATGATTTGGTCGATTTTACCATCCAATATTTCCAATCGAATATGAAGTTTCCTCCATTTGAGTGGGAGTGTATCCATATCAAGCATTCCGTTTTTGATGTATTCGTTCGACATGCGAGAGACTCGTGCGCTGACAACATGAAGTTCATTCAATAATTTAGTATAGACTGATTGCGACAGCAAAAAGCTCGAATCCAGTAAATATTTTTTAGCTGCTTCGTTTTCAATATTCTTTCGGACCACACGCACCATTTTGGGCTCGCGTCGGAGAGTTGGATTCCACATCCATGGAGTGGGTTGTTTCCAAATCCGTTCATTGATGGCCATTCGAACACGAATGGGGATTGTTCGTTTCTGCCGGCGGAACCAACGCCGAATAGGCTTGGGTTCACCCTCAAATAGTCGTCCTCTCCGAAATGCGACTGGGTCTTTTCCACGCAAACGGTAGGCCAGTGAACGCACGGCTTGTTTGCGCGTTTTTTTAACATTGAGCGTGGGCATGCTCGAATAACGCACACGCCTCTTAAAAGAATTGATACAAAAACACATAAAAAAAAGAAACGGGCTGTTCCCAGCCGCGTTTTGTACTTAATTTTTTTGGATCTTTTTCTAAAAAGGCCCTTACATGATGACTAATACGATTCCCATCACGAGCATTGACACGAGATAGTGTCCTGCGGAGATGATGAACCAATCCATGGTTTTCTTTTCCCAGATGACCGCGCCGTACAATATGGTCGCGACGAATCCGAGCCAGAGCCAGAATGCTCCTTGAACGCCATCCATGATCGTCCATGCGCCCGTTACTCCCAAAATGTTGGCGAGAACGTAGGCCATGATGAGGTTCATGACGAGACCCTTGATCATCGGTCCCTGCATTCCTTTCATTTCTTTCTTCATGTCTTTCTCCGTTTTGCCCATGACTTTCATGTATTTCTTTCCCATCACAGCGGGAGAATACCAAATCATTCCGGCGGCAAAAGCGGCAATGGCTGCCACAATCACAGCAACGTAATTTACCGATATAGCTAACATCATGCAATAATCGCCTCCTCGACGTTCAACGAGAAGTCCTTCTTTTATAGGCTTTCCCTCTACGATTTCACGTATGGCTGATAAAACCGCGTTAAGAACCCAATTTACGCGCGAGTGGGAGAAGCACTACCAAATCGACGCGCTTACTCAAAAAGGATTCGTGCGAAAACCGTGCGCCGCATGCAAGCGATTCTTTTGGACGCTCAACCTTGAACGGACGACGTGCGCCGATTCCGATTGTATGGGCTACGAATTTATCGGAAAAAAAACCAATGATTATTCTTACGTTGAAACGTGGAAAAAAGTGTCAGAATATTTCACCAAAAACGCCCCCATCACGCATACGGAAATCAAGCGCTTTCCTGTCGTTTCACGCTGGAGAGATGACTTGTATTTCACGAACGCAAGTATAATCGATTTTCAACCATATGTTGTAACGGGGGAAGTAGAGCCCCCTGCCAATCCACTCATTGTCCCCCAAGCATGTTTGCGCTTCAACGATGTCGCGAATGTAGGAGTCACCGGCCGCCATCACACGAGCTTCACCATGTTCGGCCAGCACGCGTTCAACACGGAAAAAACGGGATTATTTTATTGGAAAAATGAAGCGCTTGAACATGATTACCAATATCTCACCCAAATCATCGGTGTCAAACCCGAAGATTTGACGTTTCAAGAAGAAGTGTGGGCAGGCGGCGGAACGTTTGGTCCATCCATCGAATATGCGGCCAATGGTGCGGAGTTGGGAAACTGCGTCTTCATGCAATACGAAGAGTTAGACGATGGAAGCGTGCGCGAACTGAAAACAAAAGTCATTGACATGGGAGCGGGTCTTGAACGTTTAGCGTGGTATACGAATGGGAAAGCCACGAGCTATGATTCGGCGTTTGGAAAAGTCATGGTAAACATGAAGCGCAGCACGGGCGTGCACTTGGACGATGATCTCTTTCTCCGCTACGCAAAAATATCCGGCCCACTAAACATGGAAGACAAAGGGGTGAAAGAGAAACGCGGGGAGATTGCCAAACAATTAGGAATGGACGAGAAAGAACTCTTCACCCGAATCGCCTCGCTGCAAGCCCTCTACGCGATGGCAGACCACTTGAAAACAATCCTATACACGTGCACAGACGGACAGCTCCCTTCCAATGGGGGCGGAGGATACAATTTGCGCCTTCTTTTGCGCCGCGTATTCGGATTTAATTCCGAATTTGCATTCAATTTGAGCTATGATAAAATTTTGCAAGATCATGTAAATGAATTGAAAGGATTTGACGATTCTTTGAGCGAAGGATTGCCTACCGCCATCGATGTTATGCATGAAGAACAAAAAAAGTTTAATGCATTACAAGAAACTGGTCAAAAAAAGATGCGTATTATTATTGACAAGCTCAAGCGCGAAAACAAACCGCTCGAAAAGAAGGAATTAGTCATGATGTACGAGTCCCACGGAATCCCCTATGAGATGGCCGTGGATTTAGGAAAGAAAAACGGCATCCAAGTCGAAGAAGTGTTTGATTTCTATGATCAGGTGAGTGTGAAGAATGAAAAGAAAAAAGAAAAGAATAAAACTGATTTTTGGGCTCTCGCAGAAAGTGAAAATATTCCAGCATCAGAACAACTATATTATGACCAATTATATACAGATAATTTTGTAGCCAAAGTATTGAAAATAATTAAACCACTTGCAAATGCAACGGATGGCTATGTTATACTTGACAAAACATTATTTTATCCAACAGGTGGTGGCCAAGACCACGATGTTGGCACCATTAATGACAGTCCAGTAATCGATGTAATAAAAAGCAAAAAATGGATATTACACTATGTTGAGGATGTTACTCAATTTAGTGTCAGCCAAGAAATTAAAGGCCATATCGACCGTGAACGCCGAGCAAACTTGATGCACAACCACACCGCGACGCACTTGTTGAACGCCATGTGCCGCCGCGTGTTGGGCAACCACATTTGGCAAGCGGGCGCGCAGAAGAGTCCCGACAAGGCGCACTTGGATGTTACTCACTACAAGAAAATCACCGATGAGGAAATCAAAAAAATAGAAGAATTAGTCGAAGAGCACGTTCGCAAAAAGATTCCCGTACACAAATTCACGGTTTCGCGAACGGAGGCGGAGCAGAAGTATGGCTTCCGCATCTACCAAGGGGGTTTCGTCCCCGGAAAAGAACTTCGCCTCGTCCAAATCGAGGGAGTGGACATCCAGGCCTGCGGCGGCACCCATATTAATAATACCGAAGAGATTGGTTTCTTCAAGGTGATGAAAGTGGAAAGCATTCAAGATGGAATCGAACGCATCACATACACCACGGGACAGCCCGCGCTGAAGTGGGTGCAGGAGCGCGAAGAAAAACTGGCGCGCGTGACTCAAATCCTCAATACGACAGAACAAGATTTGGAAAAGGCTGCGCAGAATGTTATGGAAAGCAATAAGCTTTTGCGCAAGCAGGTTGAAATGTTCATGGAAGCTGAACTGCAAAACAAATCAATTGAATTGAAGAGCCATGCAAAAGGCAGTAAGATTATTGCCCATGTCGCTTATTCACAGGAAGACACAATGAAACTTGCCCAACTATTAGTTAATCAAAATTCCACATTTTCTGTGGTATTGGTTTCGGATGTTGCAAAGTTTGTCGTGGCAATGAGCGGCCCAGCCTCGTCTTTCAACGCCAAACTGGCCATTCAGAATATTCTTGCGTATGCCAAAGGCAGCGGCGGCGGTTCGGAAAAGGTTGGACAGGCGAAGCTGTTGAGCACCGATGGAATCGATTCCGCGCTGATGAAATTGTAAAATGATCTCCTCCCCGGCCTAAAGGCCGGGGTATCCACATAGTACAAGAACGTCACTCGGCTCGCGTGCTCGCTCGCCAAACAATGGGCGACGCATGTCGCCCTAAAGGGCGGGGTATCCAACCTTTTTGATCGAACTTTTTTCTAAAAAGTTCGAATGATTTAGGTCGCGCTGACCCACTCGACATTTTTCATCTCATGAAATTCCTTGTCTCCCGTAAGAAATTTTGCTTTCTCATCGAGCGCAATGGAGTAGCCCAAACAATCGATATAGGATAAATTATTCTGTTTGTACCGCAAGCGCATTTTGGCGGCAGCTTTGAACTGGAGATCGGTTATCTCAGTTATGCGGGAAAGAAAACTATTGTAATGACGTTCCGCCAGCTCCTCTCCAGCGTCTTTTAACGACGAATAGAAAAGTTCCATCAAATTAAGGCGAGTCGTCAGAATTTGGTGTTTTTCAAAATAGGAAATGAATCTTGGATTATTTTTCAAATATTCGATAATCGCATAAGTGTCGGCGAAATATTTCATGGTTACCATCCCTTTTTGTTCTCATCAACAATCTCTTGAGTAGAGCGTTTCTTTGGAAAAGTTCCGCGCAGCGTACGAATATCGTCTACTTTTTGCACGCTTATAATCAATTGGTCCATAGGGAGAATCCCTTGTTTTTTGACGACGCTGCTATCCACAATCACACTGATGGAATGGCCCCATTTCTTCGCTTTCGTAGTAATCGTATCAACCATAGTGATACTTAGAGTCTAACTAATATATAATGGTTTTGAAAGCGAATCGCCGGGAACACTGACAAAGTCTGAAACGCTAAAAGAAGCGGATTGGAAGCGAAAAAATGGGCAGGTTAAATTGATTAGTTCGGATAGGATAGAATTGATTCCGCGCTGATGAAAATCTAGATTACATTGAACTTTCTCAATTCTTTTTCCAGTTGGATGGAATTTTTATATAAAATTGCTTTCATTCCAATCTTTTTTGCTCGATCAATCATTTCTTTTTTATCATCAATAAAAATTACCTCTGTGGGTTTAATTCCTATTAATCGGATTACCTTTCTAAACGAGACAAGTCGTTCCTTTCGCAAAGTGAAAAAATTTGCTTTAGTGAGTGCAAGGACAAAGGAAAAATTCTTTTTTACGTATTCAAGATGAATAGGATTTGAGTTAGAGAAAATATATTTCGATATTTTAATTTTCTTAAAAATAGAGAAAACGGGTCGAATGAGTTTACCATGACGGTATGCTTTTTTTGTTTTTCTATAAAATTCCTTTTGTGAACAACCAAGGATTTTTGCACCATGACGGATATATTCTTGAAGACCAATTTGTCTCATTCCGAATTGAGTGCGTAATCGTTTATTCCCTTTCTTATTTTTCCACAAATCTGCATACAATGGATTTTCAACTAGAACTCCACCCAAGTCGAATAAAACACCCTTTATGTTAGGCACTTGTACGCATTCTTTCTAATCTTATTAAAACCCGCCCATCTTGAATTCTTTGATTTTTTCCACGCGAATGTCCACGACCATTTCCACGTGTTCCGAATGCGGGAAGAAGTCGAAGGCGCGGGCATTTTCAATGTGATATTCCGCGTATTCGGACAACCATTCTAGGTCACGTTTCAAAGCAGCGGGGTTACACGAAACATAAATAATCTGTTGAGGATTTTGGCGCAGAATGCGTCGCCAGATTTTTTTGGAAAGACCGCTGCGCGGAGGGTCCAGAAGGATGGTATCGAATTTCTCATTGGCTTTTTCCATTTCCTTGATTTTAGCTGGCACATCACCTATTTCGAACGCCACCTCGTCCAGTCCTAAATTGTGCGCATTCTTCCGCGCCCAAATGATGGCGTCCTTGGATAATTCAATCCCTTTGACGAAATGCCCTTTCATCGAGAGCGGGAGTGAAAAAAGCCCCACGCCGCAATACAAATCGAGTACCGTAGCTTTCGGGTTTGCTTCGTGAATCAAATCCACGACGTATCGTTGAGCGTTTTCCGCCGAGCGCGGGTTGGTTTGAAAGAAGCAATTCGCATCGTATTGCAACACTACATCCCCCATTTTTTCCGTAAGAATGGTGCTGCCCCATTGCTTGAAAATCTCTCCCTGCACCGTATCATTCAAGATGGGATTGTGCACCCACACTACCCCATCGGCATGTTTATCGGAAATCAATTCGCTGGCAAGCGGTTCAATCATTTTATTATCTTCGTTTGTGTTGGTGAACGTATTGAGCATGATAATTAATTGTCCATTCGTCTTCGACTCGCGAAACGTAATGTAACGTAGGAAGCCCGTGTGTTCGAGCACCGAATATGGGGGAAAATTGTTTTCTTTCACATACTTTTCCAGAAATTGGTAGGCGTGCTGGGCGCGCGGCGAGATAAGCTGGCATGACGGAATGGATATTCCTTCAAACCGGTTATTTTTGCTGCGGAAACCCAGTTGTTTTTGTGGAGAGTACCAAAAATCCGCTCGATTTCGGTGAAATTGGATTTGAGGCGAGGGGACAATTTCAAATTCCGGCGCAAAATACATCAGGAGATTTTTCAACACGTTTTTTTTTGAATCCAGTTGCTGCACGTATGAAATGGGCATGATGGGGCAGCCCGCGCACACATCCAAATGCAGACACATGCGTGAAAGGGAGTATTTTCCAGTGGGTAAATGACTGTTCATATCTCAACCCCTTTGGGAATCCTTTTAAGCGGGTTTTTTCTTTGACACGAATGGCCTATCCCGTTCCGGCGTTTCACGAGATTTTCGGCATCGAATCCACGCTCCCCCTGCAATTGGCTCTTTTCATCATTTTTTCGATAATCCTCATCAAAGCGGCTTCGTTGGCCGTAAAACACGTTGTCAATTTGGCCAAAATTTTCCGCATTTCCCAATTCGTGAGTTCGTTCCTCATCGCGGGGTTTGTTTCTATTTTGCCGGAGTTTTTTGTGGGAGTCAATTCCGCCATTGGAGGGGTTCCGCACGTGGGCATTGGAACGTTGATTGGAAACAACATCGTCGACCTCACGCTAGTCATTGGAATCGTAGCTATTTTAGGAAAAACCATTCCCGCGCAGCGGACGAACAAAGTTTCTTCTCCCGGTTTTTTGGTGGCAATCAGTTTGCCCCTTGGTCTTATGCTGGACGGTAATCTTTCTCGTATAGATGGAGCATTGCTCCTTATCACAGCTGCGATTTATTTCACGTGGATGCTGTACAACCAGCCCCTGCGCGAAAAAACCAAAAAACTCGTTTCAATAAAAGAAATGCTCCCCGATTTTATTCAATTCGGCATCATGGTCGTGCTCATGTTTGTTTCCTCTCATTTTGTGGTCACGTCCGGTGTTGCGGTTGCGGACTTAATCGGTTTTCCAGAGATTCTCGCGGGATTGATTTTGATTTCCATTGGTGCCGCGCTTCCCGAGCTTACTTTTTCCGTGCAGGCGCTCATGGCCCGGCACAAAAGCATTGCGCTGGGAGACATTTTGGGCAACGTCGTGTTGGATTCTACTTTTTCCATTGGTGCGATGGCGCTGATTGTTCCGTTTGACATTCAGTTGGGTGTCATTGGCATTGCCGCAGTATTCATGGTTTTTTCAGCGCTGATGCTCACCACATTCCTTGACTCCGAGCACCAGCTCACGCGGCGAGATGGAATCGCGCTCATTGGTTTGTATGTCGTTTTTGTTGTGGTGCAATTGACGCTCAACACAGCCATTAATCCTTTGGAAGCAATACCGCACCCATAGTTATTTTCCCAAAAAAAGGGGAGAGTTAAATAGTCCAAAAACCCTTGAGTGTTTTTGAATGAAATTAAGTCATGTACTATCCACCAAACAGTTTTCCGACCCCTCTATCCTCCAGCGTTTATTCGAACTCTCCCTTGAAATGGAAAAGAATGTCAAGAATGAGAAGCTCTTTCCCATATTGAATGGAAAGGTCATGGCTGCCCTTTTCTATGAACCTTCTACTCGAACTCGTTTTTCGTTTGAATCGGCGATGAATCGGTTAGGGGGGCGTGTGATTTCCACCGAGGCCGCGGGGCAGTTTTCTTCTGTGACAAAAGGAGAAACCCTCGAAGATACGATTCGAATCGTGGGGGGGTATTCCGATGTGATTGTCCTCCGACACTCGGAAAAAGGAGCTGCGGAGAAAGCCGCGTCCGTTTCAAGTGTGCCGGTGATTAACGCGGGAGATGGCGCGGGCGAGCACCCCACGCAAGCCTTGTTGGACATGTACACCATTTGGCGCGAACATGGGAGAATGAACTCGTTGAACGTGGTGATGCTGGGCGACATGCTGTACGGACGCACCGTCCATTCACTCGTGCAATTGCTTTCAAGTTTTGAAAACAATCGCATCCTCCTCGTTTCTCCATCTTCGTTGAAATTGCCCGATGGGTATGCGCAAATCCTTCGGGAAAAAAACATTTTGTTTGATGAAGTGGAACAGCTTCCCGAGGATTTGTCCAAAGTGGACGTGTTATACGTTACGCGCATCCAAAAGGAACGATTCGCAAACGCGAACGAGTATGAATTGGTCAAGAATTGCTGCAACGTGAATGGAGATTTACTCTCGCGTCTTCCCCCACATACCATAATCATGCACCCCTTGCCAAGAGTGGGGGAAATTTCCCCCGAAATTGATCACGATCCACGTGCGGCGTATTTTAGGCAGGCGAGAAATGGATTATTTGTGCGAATGTCCTTGCTGGAATTGCTCTTCGACAAACGCTCGCTGGAACAAGACACGTTAAAGGCAAGTGAGAGAGGTTTTGATGAACCTTTTAGCAAAAGGTTCAGTGAGCGAAGTTTTTTCAAAATTTAACGAAGCTATTTATTGGCATCCGTCCTTGTTGAGCGTATGAAATACACCCCCTCTCCCGAATGGACAACGAAAACGGTTGAAGTCATTCGCAAGCTTGATTTCAAACATATTATGGAAGACCGTGTCGTTTGTTTCAAGAGCGAGGGATCCAAGTCCCGCAGAGTAATCGCACGCATCCACACGATGCCCAAAATCATTCAGCTTGGAATAAACCAACCTCCTTTTTACGCCATTGAACTCGTCTCGGAGAAATTCGACCGGCAAAATGAAGAGGAGCAGACGAAAACGATTATTCACGAACTCCTCCACATCCCCCATTCGTTCAACGGGGGCTTTCGCCAGCACCACCCGTACGTGACACGGGCAAAAGTGGATGAACACTATCGGAAACTGGGCCGACAAACGAGCATTTTTCCCGATTTGCATGGGTTCATTAAAAATCCTTTTTGAGGCTAAATTCCTTTATCAAAGGAAAGCACCCCCTATGGACTCGCGCGAACAAAAATGGATCCAAAAATGGCACGCGTCAGGCGTGTTTGAACCCTCTTCCCTTTCCAACGAAAAAAAGTTCTTTTTCACCGTGCCGTATGCGTATCCTACAGGACCCTTGCACGTGGGACACGGCCGCACCTATACAAATGGAGATGTGACCGCGCGCTTCCACCGCTTGAAAGGAGAGAATGTTTTTTGGCCCATGGGCTTTCACGTGACGGGAACTCCCGTATTGGCGATTAGCGATTCGATTAAGCGCAATGATGTCGAAATGATAAAACTCTACACCGAATATTTGGGCATTTATGAAAAAGACAAAACCAAAATTCCCGGCATCATCCAATCGTTTGTCAATCCGGCGAACGTGGCAACGTATTTCGCTGCGCACGTGCGCGAGGACTTGGACAAGTTAGGTTGTTCGATTGACTGGCGCCCCGTGTTCACGACCATGGATAGCGAGTATCAAAAATTTGTCCAGTGGCAATTCCGCAAACTCTACGCAAAGGGCGTATTAGTCAAAGGAAAATACCCCATCCTTTATTCTCCCGTAGACAAGAACGCCGTGGGAGAAGACGACATCAAGGATGGGGACACCGAAAAAGTCCAAATTCAAGAATTTTCACTCATTAAGTTTCCGTTTGACAAACCCAACACGTTCCTCGTCGCATCCACCCTCAGGCCTGAAACCCTTTACGGTTGCACCAATTTGTGGGTGAATCCGCAAGTCGAATATGTCCGTGCGCGCTGGAACAATGAAGAATGGATTGTTGCCGAAAAGGCGTTGGAAAAACTCGCCCTGCAGGGAAAAAAGTTTGAAATCATCGAAAAAATTTCCGGACAAATTCTAATCGACAAAAATGCAAGCAACCCATTAGATGAAAAAATAAAAATTCCCATCCTTCCGGCAGGTTTCGTTTCCGCCGAGAAAGGAACCGGCGTCGTGTACTCTGTACCGGGCCACGCTCCCTTCGATTTTATTGCCTTATATGAGTTGAAACTGCAAAAGTATCCCGGTACGGAAAAAATTAACCCTATTTTCATCATCGACACGCCCGGCTTTGAGGGAATTGAACATTTGCTCGCCGAGAAGAAAGCCACGAGTTTGAAACACCGTGAAGGGTTGCAAACCGCGACCGAAGAAATCTACAAAAAGGAATTCTATGAAGGAAAAATGAACCTCAAGAATGGTTTCTTAGTGGGTATGAGTGTGCAGGCCGCCAAAGAAAAGATTCTCAAAACACTCCACGAAAAAAATCGCAGCGACACGCTGCACGAACCCTCGCGCCGTGCATTTACACGCGCGGGAAATCCTATTGCAGTGGCCGTGTTGGAGGACCAGTGGTTCTTGGATTATTCATCAAAAGAGTGGAAGCAAAAAACCCATGCGCTTTTGGACAAAATCCCCGTCTATCCTGCGTATTTCAAGAAATCCATTCACGAGGCCATTGACTGGCTGGAAAAACGCCCCTGTATCCGCAAACGCGGTCTCGGCACCAAATTCCCCCTCGTAGAAGGTGATGAGTGGATGATTGAACCGCTCTCCGATTCAACTATTTACATGGTTTTCTACATCGCCATTACCCACATTCGCGGAGCGAAATTGAGTATAGCACAGTTGGATGAAGCATTCTACGATGCCGCCATCTTGGGAAAAAAATTACCCTCGAATGATACGCGCATGGAAATCACAAACAAAATTTTCTCGGAAGTGAAGTATTGGTACCCCAATGATTTGAGGCACACGGCGCCCGCGCACATCTCCAATCATATTTCTTTTTTTCTCTTCACACATACCCTTTTGTTTCCAAAAGAATTTTGGCCGGGCGGACTTTCATTCAATGAAATGTTGGTGCGCAACGGGCAAAAAATGTCCAAGTCCAAAGGAAATGTCATTCCGCTCCAAAATGCCGTGAATGAATTCTCCGCGGACTTGGTGCGATTATTTACCGTTTCATCGGCCAGTTTTGAGCGGGTTGCGGACTGGAAAGACAACCAAGTTCCTCAAGTGCGGAGCAAGCTGAATGAAGTGGAACGCACTCTCGCGCACGCGATTGAATCCACCGATGAAAAATTATTGCCCGCCCATGAATGGCTGGTGGAGAGTTTGCGTGTACGATTGTGCGAAGCGTACGAGGCGTACGAGAAATTCGAATACATGTACGCTGCGCAGAAAGCATTTTTTGAAACCCTCAACGAAGTGAAGCGTTTCAAGAAAGTGTTTGGCATTGACGAAGCGCCTGCTGTGAAAAAAATGCTGAAAGAATGGGTTCTCCTTATTTCCCCCATCACTCCATTCCTTGCCGAAGAATTGGGAGAGAAAGCCAAATTTGGAAAGCTCGTAAGCACGATGATTATTTCCAAACCACACGGAAAGCCCAATCAGGCCATTGAAGAGCAAGTGGTGTTCATCGAAAGCGTTTTACAGGATTTGGAGCACGTTCGCAAGCTTGTACGCGGAAAACAGCCCAAAATAGGTTTTATTTATTCCAAGGATGAGAAGGAAACCCAATGGCTGGAGAGTGCCCGCGACGCGTTGGCCAAACACACCCAATTCACCATTTCCATTAACGACGCCCACGATCCACTGGAAAAAATGTCCAAAGCCGTGAAAGGCCGCCCCGCAATTTATTTGGAATAATTTTGGCAGACTATTTCAGAAACAACGGCGATTTTAAAGCCCAATAATCCAAATAAATAATGCCAAAACAAAAAAATGTTCATTCCCCTGCATTCATGATTTTAGCCGTTGTTATCGTCAGCCTCGCAGGGTATCTCCTTTTCTTCAGCGGGTCACCCGCACCAACCATGCCCGTGGTCACGCCCGAAATGACATTCTGCCAAGCTGATTCGGATTGTAAAATAATTACTACACCTAATTGTTGTTCGTGCCCCATGATTGCGTTGAACAACAGCGTCGCATCAAAGCAATTTGAATTCCAAAAACAAACGTATTGCAGTTACGTCAGCGAAAGAGACGGAGGGATTGTCTGCCTTGCGATTTATTGCGGGGAACCAACCAACGCGGCGGCGCAATGTGTTAGCAACAAGTGCATCGCCATTGCAAATGATTTACGAAATTAAAAAAATGACTTCCTCCCCGGCCTAAAGGCCGGGGTATCCAATAGTGCATGAACGTCACTTGCTCGCGTTCTCGCTCGCCAAACAATGGGGCGACGCATGTCGCCCTAAAGGGCGAGGTATTAACCTTTTTCCCCGGGCTTTTTTCTAAAAAGCCCGAATAATGAATAATACTTTTTCAACCGTCACATCTCGCGCAGCGTTTCCACGCCGAGCAAATACAGCCCCTCTTCCAACACTTGACGCACGGCGTTCACCAGCGCGAGGCGGGCTTTTTCCAAGTCTTCATTCTCCTGAATGATTTTGGTTTCGTGGTAGTACGTGTTGAACGTGTTCGCCAAATTCAAAAGATAATGTCCTAAAATGTGCGGGGAATAATGCTTTAATGAATCGGCGATCATCTCTTCCTTTTGAGAAAGCAGCGTAAGCAATTCTTTTTCCAGCGGGGTGATGAGCAATTTTGCCAGCGACAAATCAGGTGTGTGCAATGATTTGCGCAAAATTGATAGTATGCGTGCGGTCGTGTACAGCAAATACGGCCCGGTCTGCCCCTCGAACGAGAGACTTTCTTTTGGGTCAAAAATCAATTCCTTTTTCGCGTCCTGCTTCACGAGGAAAAATTTCAGCGCCGAAAGGGAAATGACTTTGGCGCGGCGGGCAATTTCCTCATCTCCTAATTCAGGATTGCGTATATCATACTCGTTCACGGCCAGCTCTTCTAACTCGCCCATCAAATCGTCCGCGTTCACCACATTTCCGTGGCGCGAGGACATCTTCCCGGTGGGAAGCGTAAGTAAATTATACCCTAAATGATAGCACTTCTCGGCCTGCTCCACGCCCAAAAGATCCAGCGTCGCAAACAATTGCCTAAAATGCATCTCCTGCTCGCTGGCAACGATGTACACGATGCGGTCCAAATCAGGATACTCTTCGAATCGCTTCATCGCGAGGTAAATATCCTGCGTGAAATACAAGCTCGTTCCATCCCCGCGAATCACGGGCTTGTCCGGCAAGTTGTATTTCTTCAGTGGAACCATAATCGCCCCATTCTCGGCTTTTTCCAATTTTCCTTCCGCAAACGCTTTCATCACCACTTCTTTTCCTTTGGAATAAAATTCGCTCTCGTAATAATTTTTGTCAAATTCGGAGCCGAATGCCGCGTACGTTTCAAACAACCCTTTTTCGGCCCAATCATTCATCAAGCGCCAAATCTTTCTCGTTTCCACATCGCCGTTTTCCCACTTGACTAACATGGCTTGAGCTTCGTCTTCAAGCATCGGTTCCACGACCGCACGCAGCGTGAATTCCGTGTAAAACTTCCCGACTAAATGGTCGGATTTCATCTTTTCTTTTTCAGGCGTAGTTCCGCGTCCCCACTTTTGGTACGCTAACATACTTTTGCAGATATGCACTCCTCTATCATTAATCACCTGCACTTTCACGACACGATTTCCTTCGTGTTCAAACAAACGAATGATGCTTTTGGCTAATGCAAGGTTGCGCAAATGACCCACATGCAAGGGTTTGTTCGTGTTGGGAGAGGCATACTCCACCATCACTAAGGGAGAGTCTTTTCCCGGCACTGCAGGAGCCTGTCCGGCATTTTCGATGATTTTTTTGGCATACGTTTCCGCGTTGAAAAAAGCATTCACGTACGGCCCCACCGATTCAAATTTGGAAAAATCATCATCCGTTTTCAAGTGATGCACAAGCCCCTGTGCAAATGCGGCAGGGTTCTGTCCCGCAGGCATGAATCTAAAAACAGGAATGGACAAATCTCCCTTCTCTGCGGAGGGGGGGCGAACCATGGTAGAAATAAGCAATGTTTCTTCTGCCGGCGCAGCATGCAGGGCAAAGAGCGCTAGGCTAATGTTTTCGGCGAACTTTTTTTGATAAAAAGCCAGTAGCATAGATACCAGTCTTACTCCACGGAAGTTTTAAACGCACGTTCAACAGGTGTTGAGCGCGCATAAAAAGAAGCCCCGAACTCACAATGATAAGGCCGCCCAGCAGGAGGTTAGGAGTGAGGGGCTCGTGATACGCATACACGCTCAAAATGACTCCCACCACGGTTCCCAATGCTAAATCGAGAGTGGATACCACGTGCACGCGCAGCCCCTCCAATGCATAGTTGAAGAAAAAATATCCTAGCCCCGTTGACACGATTCCTGCAAAAACCAGCAGCGCCAAACCCTCCCATGTGAATGTTCCGCCGAAATTAACTAGTGCCCAAGGAAATAGGAAAAGAGCAGCGAATCCTAAGAAGTACGCCACATCCCCTAATCCGTGGTGCTTGTCGACTTTCCGCATGTACACGGCCATGATAGCATACGTCAACCCCGCCCCCAGCGCGGAAAGATTTCCATCCAAACTCGTTCCTGAAAATGGATTGACAATCGCCACGCCAATAAATCCCGCGGCGATAAACAGCCACGCGTGAACATCCATTTTTTCCCGCAGCAAAAACCATGCGAAGATGGGTGCGATGAACACGTGGGAATAATTCAACAGCACCACATCCGCCAATGGAGAAAGGGTGAATGCATAATTGTACAAGCTCATCGTCATCGCGAGCATGAATCCCACAAACGCATAATCCTGCACATCGTTCCAGTGGAATTTTTCCACGCGAAAGTGAGCTTTTTTGACAATCAACAAAACAAAAATGAATCCCAAAAATGCCCGCCCGAATGTGATGAGCGGCAGCGGCAAATCCGGTGAGAGCAATTTGACAAACGGCCCAATCGTGGAGAACGCCAGCACGGAAAGAACGGCCGCGAGGAAGTAGCGTTTCATGAAAAGAGAAACGCTAGTGGCAATAAAAATGACGTACACTCAATAACACCCCGGATGGGATTCAGAACACACTCCTTTTCTTTTTTATAAAAAGAAAAGTAGACGTCCAGTCAAAAGAAAAACATGGGTTATTGCAGCAGCAATAACCCTACTCCGAACGACCATATGGAATTTGGTCATGGATGATGGCGCCCCGGATGGGATTTGAACCCACGACCCCCTGCTTAGAAGGCAGGTGCTCTATCCAGGCTGAGCTACCGAGGCAAACTTTTGCAAAAGTTTGATCAAAAGCCTATATGAGGGTTTGCAGTGGCAAACCCTCGATAATAGTCTGTCGACGCGGCCTGCCGAAACAGGCCTTGTATTATCCATTGACACTAGACGTTTAAGAAACGGCTGGAAAAAGGTTTCGTTCGTAAATTCAGGACAGCTTCTTGAGGGATTTACAATCCCTCAAAATTTTTCCGCACGGCCGCAGGTTAGCGGCCATTTATTGTCTTCTTTTGGTGGAATGTTTTTTCCCTTTTCCATTCGCTTTCTCTTCTTCCACGTAATAGATTTTAGAAAAAGGAAGTTTGGCAACAATCGCTTGCTTATCCAAATCCACCAGCCACGTGTACAATCCCTTTTCGCCGAATGACGCGGGCAGGTAGCGCGGCCTGATTTTCCATCCATGATTGGGGGAGGTGCGGTGGTAGGGCATCAACGCATCGTGGGGGATCACAAAAACAAATTGGTCCACTTCATCGCGGTACGCAAACTTTTTCAATATCTTTCCTTTGCTCGGACGTGTCAGCACTTCAAATCCAATTCTTTTTTGGGGCGTTTCCACCAAAAAATCAAACTTTCCTTCTTTGGGGGTCTGCCTTCCCGCGTGCAGCAAAACAGATTCTTCGCTACTCATACGGACGATCGGCCACACTCCATTCACGCGCATCCGGTGCAATTCGTTGAGCGTGAGCAGATGCATCAATGCGGTAGTCCGGTTTCCATTCACGTACACGTTCAACGCACCCGCCTTCGCTCGTCTAGAGTGGCAAACACAATGCTCCGTACGCGCGGGGCGCGGGGAAAGTTTCGAACTAAAAAAGTGTTGATAAGCGGTTTGTCTGCCGAAGTGGAATAGCATTTTACTGCATTTTTTTCGGTCGGCGAAAAATCAATTCGAATATTTTTTCCTTCCACAGTCAAATAAGGGAGTAATCGTTCGAGCAGGACATTGTATGCATTAAGCAAGTGGTCCAATTGGTCGGCGCGCACATTCAGTTCAAGCGCGGAGGAAGCCGGCCCATGAATGATTTGAGCGTCCGCATGGAAGCGTTTATCCTCCACTACTTTTTGAATCAAGTGATTCACTTCTTCTCGTTTCATTCCGGAAAGTTTGGCCCACGCCCCCATCAAACCTGGGGGTTGAATTTTTACCGTTATTTTTTTCTCGTGAAGCGTGCTCATGAGGTTGGGCAAGTGTTCCCACAAAAAGTCGTACAGTTCCGGCCGGCCATCCCGTGTGTGTGCGAACGCAATGTCCATTTGGCAATTAAACGACTTTTCGGCCATCTGACGCAGGGTAGGGTTCTCAACCTTAAAAAGAATTTACATTTTCAGACGTATTTGCTCGGCAATTCTAGCTAAATCAAGTGTTTTACTTGAAAGATTTTCCCATGATTTTATTCCATCTTTGGCCGTACGCGGAATGATGTGCACGTGCGTGTGAAAAACAACCTGTCCGGATTCTTTTCCCGTGTTGATTCCGATGTTGAACGCGCTCGCGCCCGTTGCACGCAAAATGGCCGGCGCAATTTTGACTGCTATTTCAAGCAGTCCTTTTTGCTCGGTGGGAGCAGCATGCAGCAAATCCTGCGAATGTTTTTTGGGCACCACTAAAACGTGGCCGGGAGCAATCGGACGGATGTCCAAAAATGCGAGATATTTTTTGTCCTCGTAAATCTTGTGGCAAGGGGTTTTTCCCGAGACGATTTGGCAAAAGATGCAGCTGGTTAGCATGATACTATTTCATTTGTTAGCTGATAATAAATGGTTGGTTTAATGGATGATCTACTTTGCCTAGGAAAGTATTTTTCCGCTTGAGATGACAAGGGCATCGCGCAGAGCCATGGCTAACTTCGGGTGATTCGTCCCCCACATTTTTCCATTTTTGTTAATAGCTACATACGCGTATTGTTCTGCCATTTCGGATAATTTTTTGTTGCGGCGCGCCTCCTCGTTTAAAGCGCGGGTGATTTCTTCTACTTCTTTTCCGCGTTGCTGTTTGGAAATAGATGAATGGAGAAAGCTGGCTGATCCAACCGTATAGAGTATACCTATTGCCATACGAACTTTTTCAGCCAATTCCCGGTCTTTAATCATGAGCGTGGCGGATGTGCCTGCAACACCCGCTCCAAACAATAAACCTAATCTCCCAAAAAAACGCCTCTTGCTCCTTCGAATGTGGGATGTCACT
The DNA here is from genome assembly GCA_964363635.1 of uncultured archaeon. GTDB lineage: Archaea > Iainarchaeota > Iainarchaeia > Iainarchaeales > VGJJ01 > VGJJ01. The sequence continues at coordinate 20,252 of CAYIIU010000002.1, read as the reverse complement.
CTTTCTTCGAGTCCGACACTTAAACGCGCTTCTTCTTTTACAGGACGAAAGGGTCCAACAGGGTGATTAGTATTCGATAATCCAACGCGCCGCATTCCTTTGCGCCGTGAATTAAATCGCGGTCCATTACCAGGAGACGTGGTCATCAGATAGTTAAATTGGCGAAGTATAAAAGCGAGCGGGTGAAATGTAATTATTGCCTAATCGGTACGCAGCGAACGCGCTTCCAAAATAGAATTTGAAAGCTTGTTTTTCGATGCTTTTTTATCGTTGAGAAATTATTTTCCTTATTCTTAATAATCCTATCGTTGATTCTCAGTTGCAAAGGTGTTTGGAAATGGGTTTTGTTTGGCATCAAAAGACCAAGTTATTACCAAGGGCAACAGACGACCATATTTTTACGGAAGTTCAGTTGGACACCGAAACCAAGCAGGTCATCAAATTCGTGGTGATTCAGTGGTATGACTTTGAAGGGGTTGTTTACGAAGTCAAGAAGCACGATTGTGCGCACGGAAAATATCACGTGCATAATTACTATGAGGGACCCCATGCCAAAGTGATTGACAGTGATGAACCCATTACCCCAGACCTCGTTCGCCGTTGCCGAAAGGATATTCTCGAAAACTGGCTAAACTATCGAGAACGTTATATCCAAAAATATCTTACCGATAAACCTTAATGGCAGTTGCCCAATAGGTTTATTAACTTTAAAGTTAAGTAATTGTCTATGAAGAAAAGTGAAAAGATGAACAAGAAAAATCTCTTGACGATAGTCATTGGAGGAGACATGGAAAAGGATGAGATGGAATTTTTCGAGAATCCTGATAAAGCCATTCTCCAACCCCAAAAAATGGTGTACGTGGATTCGTATGAGCAATTACATCAGATGCTCTCACCCGCCCGTCTTGATCTCTTGCGCTATTTGATACAGTTGAAGCATCAAAAGCAAACGAAAGGTGTGAGCGAGATTGCCAAACAATTAGACCGAAAAACCGAAGCTATCAGCCGAGACTTACACTACCTATCCGGCAGACGACTCATCGAACTCAAGAAAAACAAACAAACCGTACTACCCCAAACCGATTTGGACGGAATAGAAATACAAATGGTGGAAGTCTGAAAAGAAAAGGGAAACGCAGCGAACGCGCCTCCCAAATAGAATTCGAAAGCTTGTTTTTCGATGCCTTTTTATCGTTGAATAATACAACTGGTTAGACTTAATAATTCCATCCTATTGTGAAATAGGATCAAAATGAGGTATTCGCTATGTTTATATACTATTCGTTAAACGAATATAGTATGCTCGAGCTTACCGAAAAGCGATTGGCATCTCTCTTGTGGATGCTGAAGAATAAGGAGAAAAAGTGGAGTATTTACGAGCTACAAAAGAAAGCAGCCGAAGGGAATCGTAAGGAAAAGAGCCACGTTTCCAAAAAGGCTTCCTTTTCTGACCAGGATAAGGCCTTGACGTATGGCCCCACTTTTACATTTGTAAAAGAGCTGGAGAAAAATGGACACGTAGTAAAGGATAGCAAAACTACTGAGTATCGCGTGACAAAGGTAAATGACATTCTCAAACTCATTTCATTGGCTCGACCATTCGCCAGTTTGAAGACGAACAATTATTATTCGCCTCACGATTTTTCAAAGACCTTGAAAGTGATTCACGCATCTAAACTTCCTTACGCGTTCACTCTTTTCGCTGGAAGCGAACTCTATCACCCCTACGTGAAAACCGATCAAGTACATACCTATATCCACAAGGACGAGGAAGAAAACTGGAATAAGTACCTCCTCTCCCAGAAATTCCTGAAGGCATCCAAAAACCAAGCAAACCTTTTCCTTATTCCTCTCTTATCGTCATCCCAAGAATCTTTCTTCCGGAATGCAACAAAGTTAAAGGGTTTTTCAGTGGCCCCTGCCCCCATTCTATTAGCCGACCTACTAAGTTTTGGGGGATTGGCGGAAGAGCATGCCCATTTTCTCATCGAAAAATGGTTAAACAACCGGTTGTGATGTTCACATGGAAAAGTTGATGATTGAAAAGTCCGATGAACTGCTCTACGTGTTCTTCCAGAGTCTAAACTCGGAAGAAAGGAAAGACATTGGTCTTATGGGAGGGTGGGCCGTCCATTACACCCTAAAAAATAATGGAGTGGAACATATGGGTTCTCGTGATATTGATATTTTCTTTGATCCAACCAAAATAACCCTCCGTTCCGTTGAGGAAAAACTAAGGAGAATGGGTTTTCATCCCCATTCCACCTTTCGGTGGGCACGATACTTTGACAGTGAAACCGAAAGAGAATTGAGTTTGATCGAAACCAAAACTCATCCTTTTCACTTTACTTCAATTATCTACGTGGACATTGCAACTCCTATCAAAATGGAACATGTGATGCCTGAACCGCTGCTTAAGAAAGTCTTTGAAAAAGAACGAGCCTATATCCAAATCAACGATATTCAGATTATGGTGCCCTCGTCCAAAATTCTAATCCAAATGAAACTAAAATCAACCCCCGAACGACGAGACAGTTTCAAGCGCACGAAAGATATTGCTGACCTTTATGCACTGCTCAACAGCGACCCCCGTAGCTGGCTCATCGAAAATGGGCATCGAATACGAACCAAAGGGTTAAACAAAAAAGCAGTGCAAAAATTCAAAGAGAAATTAGAACGATTCACCATCGACGGAACGATTAGCAATGCATCTACCATGCTAAAAACAGACCCAAATAAAGTGATTGACCTGCTTCAAAAGTTATAAGCAACGTCCTCCTACATATAGGTATTGAGTCCTCAAAGGGAACGAAAATCAGTTGTACACATTTTGTTTACAACTGAAATGACCATCTACCGCGAAAAGTTCTATCTGACAGAGTCTGAATATCTCTCTATTCCTTGGAAGAAAACTCCTCGATTTAGCTTTGGTTTGGTCAAACGGAGCTTTATCCGCGCTCCACACCAAATTAATTGGGCGATAATGCCTTCTTCTTGAGTTTAATTCCTCAGATTAAACAAATAGTCGTTTTAGCTCTGTTTTTTATTCTTCCGTCTCCTGACTGAAATATGCCAACTTCAAAAGTTCGAACACCCATTCTTCCAGATACACGAAAGCGCATAGAAGAATATTTCCCATTCATTCTTGATTATGCTCAACGTGTGACTAATAATCAAACAGGGAGCCGAAAGGTAGCATGGCAGGATTTAGCTCAACAAACAAGCCTGCGATTATTACAATCGGGCATGCGAGGAGAGACCGCTGCTGACCGAGAGACCTACATCAAGCGGGCGGTGATTAATACCTTTAGAACACTTCGTCAAAAAAGAAGGATTGTATCAAGAAAGATTGCATCGCGAGCTGTTCCACTGAAGCGTGTGAGAAATATTTCGACAGATGGGGGTTTTCAACAATTGGAAGACCACGAATGGGCTTCTCAAATGCGAGAAAGATTATCAGGAGAAGAGCAAGCAACGTTTGATGGTTTTATGAAAGAAGGTAATTTTGCTGAAGTTGGTTTTTCACGAAAAGGAGAAAATCCAGAATCAAGCACGGAACGAATGCGGCGAGCACGAGCAGTCGAAAAGTTAATAGATAAACTGGCTCGATGGTCAAGAGCACCAACCCCTTCCAAAATAACGATCCATCGGAGGGGTTATCAAAGAACACGCAAAAGATAATTTGAGTATAGTGAGACGATTACGCAATTTATTACAAACTCGAATCCACGGCTCTGTTGAAAGGGCTCTGTTGAAAGTCTTTGTGGTATAATGTGTCTTCGTGCATATCGTTCAATCCTCTTCGGTTGGATAAAAAGGCTTCGAGTGCGTTTGATTTCTATTTGATACGCAGCGAACGAGATTTAGAACAGCCGTTTTCGTCCGGCTACACCGAGATCGGGGTATTTCAAAGAAATACCCCTCGTTTTTCTTTTTGACTGGCCGCACACTTTTTCTTTTTCTCAAAAAGAAAAAGGAGTGACGCAGCGAACGAGATTTGAACTCGTGCCTCCGTGAGGAGACCGGCTTTCCAGACCGGCGCGTTAGACCACTCCGCCATCGCTGCATTCAGCAATTGCATCACAGTTTTCCCCGGGGTTTTCCCCAGTTTTCGCCAGCCTTTTCCTAAAAGGCTGCCGGACTGCTCCGCCATCGCTGCAAACTTTTGAAAACCAAGCAAACTTTCGTTGCTGGCATCGCAAGCCTTTAGGTTTGCAATGAAGGTTCATCAAAACCGTTTTTGATCAAACTTTTCTAAAAAGTTTGAAGGTCTGGAACCCTTTTTCAAAGCTCTAAATTAGTCTTCTAGACCATTTGGGGTTCGAGCGTTTTATAAAAGACTGGCCTAAATCGACCCAGATAGGGGTAATACCCATTTTCGGCGGTTTGGCTTCCGCGTGTTTTTATTCCCTTCAACCAAGTACATATCATGATCGCGGGGTGGTTGTATGACTCAAGAAAGCGCACTGGTTGTTTTTCAGGATAAAAAAATTCGAAGGGTTTGGCACAACAAAGAATGGCATTTTTCGGTGGTAGATGTAGTAGAGGCTTTGACTGAAAGCCCATCCCCGCGACAGTATTGGGGTGTTCTCAAAGGACGGGAAACTCAGTTGTTAACATTTTGTTTACAACTGAAATTGCCCTCTTCGGATGGTAAATTATACGAAACGGACTGTGCCAACACTCAGAATATGTTTCGCATCATCCAATCCATTCCATCTCCCAAAGCTGAACCCTTCAAGCGATGGCTGGCAAAAGTGGGATACGAACGCGTGCAGGAGATTGAAGATCCGGAACTGGCCCAAAAACGGATACGAGAAACGTACCGCGCAAAGGGGTATTCAGAAGATTGGATCGAAAAGAGAGTGAGGGGCATCGTGGTCCGGGATGAATTAACCAGCGAGTGGAAAAAAACGAGGAGTGGAAGAAGGAAGAGATTTCGCCATCCTCACGGCGGAGATTTCAAAAGCGACATTTGGGATGACACACAACGAATACAGGGATTTCAAAGGACTGAAAAAAGAAAACGTGCGCGACCACATGAATGACTTCCTCCGTGGCCTAAAGGCCACGGTATCCATATGGGCAAGAACGTCACTTGCTCGCGCGCTCGCTCGCCAAACAATGGGCGACAAAGGTCGCCCTAAAGGGCGAGGTATCAACCTTTTTCGCCGGCCTTTTTTCTAAAAAGGCCGAATGATTTAGAGCTCATCTTCAATATGCTGGGAGAACGGGTCACAACCGAAATCACGCGGAATGAAGATGCGCGCGGATTTCCAAAATTGGAACATGCCGCGAAACGGGAGGCAGAATAGCGGGCAATGCGCGGAAAGAAACTGAACAAGAATTAGGCCGGCCGATTGTGTCAAACGAAAATTATCTTTCGAAACCCGAAAAGAAAAAAAGGATAGAAAATAGTCGAAAAATGTAATTTGATATGTGCTCATTTTAGCATCACGGTTAAAAGCCCCAAAAGGGTGCTTCGGCTATGGATAAAGGGCAGTCCACCATAGAATTAATGACTATCGTTGCCGTTGCGCTCATTGTTCTTGCCGTTTTAGTCAATTTTACCGCAGAGCAAGTGAATTATATTGAAAAACAGCGTGCCGCCAAAACGGCCGAGTTGTCCGTTCAAATGCTTATCGACGCGGCGGATGAATTGTACACGCAGGGTCCGGGGGCGACGAGGTTTTTGCAATTGACGTGGCCGGAGGGGGTTGAAACGACTGGAACACGGATTGAAGACCACTCTATCATTGTGAATGTGTATGGGTCGTATATTTCGGGAACGGCCATTCCAAACTTGGTGGGAACACTCCCAACCAATTCGGGCTTGCAGAATATCCGCGTGCGCGCCTTTGATGGTTTTGTCATGATTGGAGAATTAGACATTAGTTCAAATCCCACTTCTATCTTTTCCTCTCTTGACCGAAACACGAGTTCGAGCACGACGGTCATTCTCACGAATCATTTGACGAATGATATTCCGGCCAACCAAGCAAGCATTGCCATTGCCTCCAATTGGTCATACCCCGATGTGAACATTGTTATCAGTCCGAGTTCTGGGATACTTGACGCAGCAGACGCTTTGCCATTTGATGTAAATTTTTTCGCCAGCGCTTCCGCCGTGGGAACGTACGCCGGAAAAATTACGGTGACGGCAGCATTTCCTTCTAAAGTGGAAACGCTCATCATTCCCATTCAAGTCAATGTGAACGTCGGCTCTTCTCCTAATTTGGTGGCTTTCCCCTCGTCCATTTCCATGAGCACATTCGGCATCGACACCAACTCCACGACGTTTCAACTATGCAATGTCGGCACCACCCCCATCAAGACCATTTCTATCACTCCATCGTCCGGCGCCCCCGGTTCATGGTTGAATTCTTTTTCCACCATCGATTCGCTGAATGCACAAACTTGCCGGACGATTGATGTAAACGTGTCCGTGCCCACCAATTCCATCAGCCCTTTTGCGGGGTCATTGTCCATTTCGGATTACACGGGCGCGAATGCAATTTCCGTTCCCGTAACCATCAATGTGTTGGGAATGAGCAGCGTATTTTCATGGGACTGGAGCCCCGCCATCCGGAGCGTGCAATCCATTTACGACTTTACTCTTTCCAATCGCGGACGAAAACCCATTCAAATTTCTGCCGTCACGCTGAGAGGATGGTGGTCGTGCGATTCGCAGCATTCATTGTGGAACAGCCTAGTTGTGAACAACACCAGCCGCTTCATCGGTTCGCTCCAAGATGGAAACACCGCAGACATCACCGACTTTAATATTCCTATTTTGACCAGCTACGCGGACAATGCCCTTTCGTTCAGCAATAACATTCAGGATCAGAATGAGCCCTTCGTGGCCGATGTAAATTTTTCGGATGGGACGCAATTCACGACCAGTACGTTTGGAGGATCCTGCGACGATGACAATACATTTCCTGCAACCATCCTTAACTTGACGGCGAATCCCGGTCCGGAACCCCAATCCGTTCAGCTTCAGTTCACGATTCCGGGGGATGATAATTATTCCGGTCTCGCCACGTCATACGTATTCAACTATTCTCTCACGCAATCACCCATTCCCGATCAAAATTCAGTCGTGATTTATCCGGATGTCTATTACACTGACCCCAACCAAGGGATCGTTCCCGGAGGCACCCCTGTTAGTTGGGTTTTTTCGGATTTGAACGTGGGGATGAAATATTATTTTTACGCCCTCTTTTTCGACAACGTGGACAATAATAGTGGTTATTCGAATTCGCCGAATTCAGTCGCATGGAATCGTTTTTCATGGTCGGGAAACGATTTTAATTTTGTCAATTTTTCTCCGGAAATACCAACCCCTGCACCAATAGACGTTGCCGATATCACTCAATTCGATTTGAACATTTTTTCGGTGGCCGCTGCGGGAGCGGATAATAATATGGTGATCCGGATCGTGGATGATTACAACACCGATCATTCCTGGATTGGAGCGATTACATTCACCCAAAACGGCGGGACCGGCCTCTACACCATGAGCCGCTCGCGCATATGGTATCCGGCTGGAAATGCTAGTGGAATTCCAGCGGCCACCCCCCAATACGATGGAAACTCATCCTTTTCCACGTCCGGCCACTTCGACCTCTTGGATACGGATGTATTCAACTCAGGTTATCGGATCGGGGGTAATCGAGTGCTGATGCGCCGGCCCAACCACGTGTACATCGATATTCTGGATGGAATCACCGATTTCAACATCGTTTTCAACAACTCGTTCGGCGATGAGATAATGGAGGGGCCTTCTTCATAAAGGCAATGCCAGTACGCAAACCCATCCAAATGGCCTCTCTCCAGGCTTTTTTCTAAAAAGGTCGAGTGAAATATAAAGAGTCTTGTTTTTTGTGTACTCATGAAACGAGGCCAGTCGAGTGTGGAATTGTTGATGGTTCTTGCCATTTCCCTCGCTATTTTAGCTGCATTGGTTAATTTTACCACCGAGCACGTTTCCAATCTGCAGAAAGAGCAAGCCATTCATTTGGCCCAAAATAGCCTCAACCGCCTCGTGAGGGAAATCAACCTCGTGTATCGCTCGGGCCCGGGGAATGTGCGTGAAATAATTCTTCCATTTCCCGCAGGAATTGATGAGGCTAATTCGCGGTTGCAAAACACGTCTATTATTCTTCGATTGTACGGAAGCGACATTTCGGCCACTGCTGTGCCATCGCTTCAAGGGGGTGTCCCCACATCAGAAGGATTGCAGCGCATCCGTCTTATTTCGTATTCGAACTACGTAGTCATTAGCTTGGTTTCGCTCGTCAGTGACAAAGAAAGCATTTACGTCGCCATGGCGCGCGATTCCAACACATCTACACGAGTGACATTCACTAATACCGGCTCCAACAGTGCAGATGTCAATTTTTCGCTGGCGTGGACGCATACACTGGTTGGGGCATCCCTCCCCCTTTCCAATAAAGTCATTACATCGGGGGGGAGTTATTCGCTGGATATCAATCTTAGTGCTGGAGGGACCGCTCAGGGAAATTATGTGGGAAACCTTTTGGTTTCAAGCAATTTGGGTGGGAGCATCGAACAACTGACCATTCCTATCAACGTGGAAGTATTTTCAGCGGGACAAGCCTTGCTGACCGTCATCCCATCTGCTCTCGAGTTTAACACGCTGGGGGTGGACACCAACACGCAATCCATTCAATTGTGCAACACGGGCAGCACCCCCATCAAATCCATATCGTTCACCCCTTCTTCATATGCCCCCGGCACGTGGATTAATCCTGCCGTTTCAACCATTTCACAGCTCGATGGTTCATCGTGCATGGATGTGAATGTCACGCTGGCCGTCCCGGCCAGTACTGCGGCAGGAACGTACACTGGTTCCTTGGCCATTTCCGATTACACGGGGGCCAATAATACCATCTTGGGCCTCACTTCCAATGTTCGAATGATGAATAATTATTTCATTTGGTCATGGGATAATGCCTATACTTCCGGCACGCAGCTTCTCGATTTTTCGCTGGAAAACGCGCATCCGACAAAAAGCATTACCGTCAATTCCATGTCCGTCAAAGGCTGGTCCAAGTGCGACCAAAACGATTCTCTCCTGACTGACATTAAATTCGGAGGGAGCTTTGTTTATTCGAGCGGAAGCGCAGCGGACGATGCGAATATCAATATCATCGATTATAATATTCCTTCCGCAACTATCATTAGTTCGAACAACCTGCTCATTTTTTCAGGAAACATTTCGGATAACAACGAGCAGTTTCAACCCGCTCTCACATTCGAAGATGGTTCCACGTATGTCGGTCCCGTTTTGGGAAACGGATGCATTGGGGATGCTATTCCACCCGGCCTTCCGACCAGTTTTTCCGCCGCCGGGGGGCCCAGCGCCGAATCGATAGTGGTTTCATTCACTTTCCCCGGAGATGATAATCAGACGGGGACCGTTTCCAGTGTTGACATTCGCTATGCAACCACCGACATCAACACGCAAACAGCTTTTGACGCGGCGGCCAGTGCAACATACACGGGAAGCATTTTCTCTGCGGGAAATACCTCATCGCAGCTCATTGATAATTTGAATGTGGGATATACCTACTATTTTTCCATCGAATTTTTAGACACGAATGGAAATAGAAGTGCGGTTCCCCCATCCGCTCATGCAAGGCCGCGCAATACGTTTAATTATTTACTCGGCGACTTCAACATCTCCCCTTTCGCATTCTCACGGCCCAATCCCTCGGCTGGACAAACCGATGTGAATGAATTCAAACTCCGCAGCTTTGCGGGAAGCGGGGACCGAAATGTGTATTTGCGCGTCGCAGATGACTTGAACAGCTCCAACGCATGGATTATTGCCATTGGCGCCGTCTCAGGAAGCACGCGCGCCAATGACCTTCGCATTTGGTATCCGGCAAACAATGTTCCCGGAGTTCCGGGAATGTCGCCTCAATATCAGGTCAATCCTAATGCGCCCATGACAGGAACACTCGACATGCTCTCCACCGCTCTTATCAATTCCGAGTACCGCTATAATGGGTCATACATCAACATTCCCAATTCCACTCACTTGTACATTGACTGGTTCACCGGTTTCACAGACATGAATTTGATTTTTGACCAAAATGGGGCATGAAGGAACGAACGATGATTCCCGTACAACTATTTTTGAAGCGCGGACAAGCCACAGTAGAAATAATGATCATTCTGCCTCTGCTCCTCATTATTCTCTCAATATCCCTCTCCATTTTCGCCCAGCAGATGATTATTTCAGATTCTATTCGATCTCAGCAGTCCGTGGAGCGTTCGGCTGAAATTTTGGCTAATGGCATTATTGAAATGTCCCGCGCCCCCATTGGGAGCAAAATGCAATTGTTTATTCCCGCAGGAACGGAAACGCAGACTATTCAATTGCGCAACGGTCTCGTCGAAGCGCAAAGCGCGCGAGGGTATGCTTCGTCACGCATCCCCTATTTGGAATGGTCCACTCCCCCGTTATACGACGGAAACTTTTTTACGATTCAAAAAGATGCTAATGGTTCATTAGTCGTTCAGGCGGTGCAGCCATGAACTGCCATCCACCAAATCATATCCCAACACCGCCCGCTCATTCGCATCGTATTCACACGCGGGGACAGCTCTATTCAACGGATGCCCTCCTCTCGATTGTCATTTTCCTTTTTGTCATGACCATTATTTCCGCTCTCACGCAGCAATTGCAAAACCAATCCGCGGATGAGCATCAAAATTATTTGACTACGCAGCGTGCCGTCCGCACGGCCATTACATTATTCAGCAGTCCCGGAAACCCTGCGTATTGGGACACCAACACCGATCGAAATGGGGTGTGGAGCGTGGGGGTCTCCGACAATGGTGTCGAAATCTCTCCCCAAAAGTGGAATGCTTTTTTGGATTGGAATGCCACTAATTACCCGGATTTGGCCCGTCGATTGGGAATAGAGGACCTTAATTTTTTCATTAGTATTTCGGATGCTAATAAAAATATTTTAACACGCGCTGGAATAAGCCCCGTGGACAAAAATCAAGTGAGTGTGGTCACGTTCCCCGTCGTGTATGAGTCGCAGGGCGCTATCGCCACGCTGCAGGTGTATAGTGATTAGTATGCACCGCGGTTTTGTGATTGCCATTGATGCATTGCTCGCTCTCACCGTATTATTCGTCATTGTCACGCTTGCATTCAATGCATCAACCAATAAAGGAACGAACATCCGTCAAGAAATGGTTCTCCAAAATTTTGCCGAAAATGCGGCATTAACACTGGAGCAGAGCCGCATCCTCAGCCGCGCGGTCATTCTAAATAACACCACGGATGTGCGGACATTCATCAATGGCTGGCCCACTTCCATTTGCGGGAGCGTCTCGGCATTCCCCTCCCCGGATGTGAATACGCCCCTGTTTATCGTCACCAAGAGCGGCTGCTCCATCCAATCCCCTCAAACCGAGCGCGTGCGCCACACATTCATCGTGGCCTCTCCACCGGATGCTAATATGTATGTGATGGAGGTGACGACATGGCCCGGCTCTCCATGACCAAATTATCCATGCCCGATTCCATGCGGGCCCTCGGTCTTTTGATCGACCTTTTTCTAAAAGGTCGATGGTCGTTCGGCGGACTGCCCGTTGCTTCGCAAGGGCAGGCAAGTCCTAGAAAAAAACCGAGGGGTTTTGTCCTTAGTTTTTCCACATTTGCCCTTGCCATTTTTCTCGTTGTTTTCGCGCAGCTGCAATACTCGCACTTGCAAACCCTGCAATTGGATGCGAGCGACATTCATCAGATTTCCACACCCGCACGCGTGTTACGAGACATCGCCCTTGACTTCAACACCCTCACGGGGCAAACGATTGCCATTGACCAGAACAGCGGCACGGCCATTATTACCCTTTCAGGAAAGAGGCCGAATGTTCTTTCCACTGAAGACAATCTCCTCCGCTATCAAACAAATTTATTCCGTTTTGGAAGAGACACCAACACATCCATTTTTTTGGATTTAAACCAAACCATCGCAGATGGAAAGTTGTGGGGACGAACCAACCGCGGATTGCAATGGCGCGAAGGAACAGACAACAATCGTTTTCGCGTGTTTCCTCCAGATATAAATTTCAATCCCATTTCTATTACTATAAATATTTATTCAGAACTTGCCTACACGTCGGTTGCAGCAAACGTAGACCTTGGAATATTGCAGTTGCCGCCTGCGGCCGTATATTTAACGATTAATTACACGGATGTAAATGCCGATCATAATATCACATACCAAAGTTACGCGGTAAATATTGGCGGATATAATATTCACGCCTCATATGATGTAAATGGAGTCACGGTAGTAAAGCGCCTAGAAGTAGGCGTTTCTGAAGATACGTCAGTTGACCCGGAATGGTTTGGCACATCCATCTCCGGAGCACCCACCGTCCCTTGGACGTACTCAATCACATATGCCATGCCCAACGACGCCAATGGAACGCGCGCGGGGTATGACATCAACACTACTATCCGGGGAAGCGATATGAACATTGATACAAATACCATTTGGACGTACGGCGGGTAAATATGGCATTTATTCCTGCACCACCACGGGGGATGCTTTTTATACTCTTGCGGGTTTGTTGGACATATGTCTGAGTTCATGGATTCGGTCAAGGTCATCCTGCTTCTCACGAGTACCCTCATCCTTTTGGCGGTGTTCACATTCACCCTCATCGAAGGGATTATTTCGCAGCTGAACCGCGGCCTCGTCGATTCGCTTGTATACTATCTTATCGCCACCGCATGCTTGGTGGGGATCCTCTGGGCGTACTCCCGCTCCAAACACCTCATCCGCTCCATGCCGGCCGAAGAGTAGGCGGGTTTTGATCAACTTCATGGTAAAAAAAAAGTTCGAAGCCCTTTCCCTTCGCATTGAAAGTGGTATTTAAACTCCCTGAGCGAAGAATAAGCATGAAAGGGGAGTTGATCATCCATGAGTACTAAAGCGACCAAAGGGGTTATTCCAATGCTGGGCCTCGGCCTCGTAATCATAGGAGCGGCATTCATTTTTGCATTGTTGCAGGCCAACGCGCCCAATACTACTATTCCCATTTTCACTCCCGACATGACCCTCGACGCTACGATTCCCCGCTTCACGAGCGAGCAAGAGATCATCGCCACGTTCACGCAGGCCCAGCAGAGCGGCCTTGGGCAGTATGCGATACGCGATAACGTGTTGACTCCCGCATCCGCTTCGATTGGCGAATCCAAATCCGACGCGAGCGGGGGCGCAAGCGCCACTCCTGCTCCAGCCTATTCCAACACCAACGTCCAAGTCCAAGGCGTGGATGAGGCGGATATCGTTAAAACGGATGGGAAATACATTTATGCTTTTTACAAAAATAAACTGGTCATCACCCTCGCCTATCCTGCGGAGGATGCCCGTGTCGTGAAGACGCTCAACTTGGACACGATTACTCCTTCGCAATTATTCATTAATGGAAACAAGCTCGTGCTGTTTGGCACCTCGTACACGTACAACGATGTCTACACCCAAAACAAAATAGCCGCGCCCGGATGGGAAGGCGGGTACATTTACTCTCCATATTGGAGCTACTCCAAGTCGATTGTGAACATGTACGACATTTCCAATCCTTCTAATCCTAAACTGGAAAAAGAACTCGCCTTTGCGGGAAACTATGTTTCTTCGCGCATGGTTGGAAACAATGTGTATTTCGTCATGCAGACGTATCCGGACTATCAAATTTTGAACAGCGAAACCAAAAACGCCAGCGAGTCCATCATTCCCCCTTATTTTGAGGACGGAGTCGAGAAGCCCCTAGCCGCTCCAACGGATATTGGGTATTTGCGCCCCATTTATGCGCAGAGCTTTGTGACGATTGCCTCGCTGAATGTGGGCACGAAAGAATTGAACAAGGAAACCATTGTTGGGAGTGCGGAAACCGTGTATGCTTCGCAGGAAAATTTGTATTTGGCCCACACGCAGTATAATTATTACTACAGCATACTCAAGCCCCTTATCGCGCAGCGAGAAGGAGACACGGTGGTAACAACAACCGGCACTACCAAAGTTGGTATTGATGCTGGAACAGCCAACACGGTGCCACCATTACCAAACCCGCAAGACAACACACCTAAAACAATCATTCACAAATTCGCCTTGAAAAGTGGAGACGTGGAATATTTAGGAAAGGCCACTGCATTAGGACACGTGCTCAACCAGTTCTCCATGGACGAATACGCGGGAAACTTCAGAATAGCCACCACGGTTAATGAACAATGGAATCCTCAAACAAACACCAACACGAAGTCAATGAATAGCGTGTACGTGTTCAATGAAGAAATGAAACAAGTGGGCGCGCTGGAAGACTTAGCTCCCGGCGAGCGAATTTATTCGGCCCGATTCATGGGTGAGCGCGCATACTTGGTGACGTTCCGACAAATTGATCCATTATTTGTATTAGATTTGAGCAATCCGGCCGATCCCAAAGTATTAGGAAAACTCAAAATCCCCGGATATTCAAACTATTTGCACCCCATCGATGACACGCACATCATTGGAGTTGGAAAGGACACCGAAACCAGCAAATCGGGAGACTTCGCCTACTATTTGGGGATGAAACTCGCTATCTTTGATGTGAGCGATGTGGAAAACCCCGTGCAGATGCATTCCCTCATCATTGGAGACCGAGGCACGGATTCATTTGCCCTGCAGGACCATCACGCGTTCTTGTATGACAAAGAGAAGGAACTGTTAGTGCTGCCCATTTATTTGCATGAAATCTCCGACGCCCAAAAAGACCAAATCACGAAGGGTATTGGAGACTGGAGAGATTGGCCCGCGTACGGTGAACCCACGTTCCAAGGTGCCTTTGTGTACAACGTCACGCTGGAAGATGGTTTCAAAGAGCGCGGACGCATTACCCATATCGATGATGAAATCGATTTGAAATCCGGCTATTATTTGGATTGGCAATACCAAGTCAAGCGTTCCTTGTTCATCGGGAATGTGTTGTACACCATCTCTGACAAAATGATCAAGGCGAACGACTTAACGGACTTGCACGAAATCAAGGCCATTCCGTACGTGGTCATTCCTTCCAACCTGAAAATAGTTTCACGCGTGGAGGGAAGCTTCTGCGCAGGCCCGTGCGGGTATCAAGAAGTGGAATTAACGAAGACAAAAATTAAGCAAACCACATTCACGGGAGGAGAACTGGGTTATTTGAATTCGTATGAGAACCCCGCGTACTCGCAATACGATGACGTTGTGGAGAACTTAGATTGGACCGCATTCAAAGCGCTCGACGACACACTCGGATGCCCCGGCTGTGCGGATGAGAGCGTGGAAACGATTACCATCACCGATGAAACCACCACCAAAACAATCCGAATGGAAGCCGGAATGAAAGTCAAGGAAATTCAGCCCTTCCTCAATGCCATTCGAAACTACACGGGGCTGGGCGGCGTGTACTACGGAGGAGGATACGTAGATGGTGGAGTGGGAATCGCCGTTCCGGAGACCTCAGCCTCGCCTCCGAAAGTAATTGAATGACAATAGGGGCTTTGCCCCTATGACCCCACGCATGTTCTCCGCGGGCCCTCTCGGGCCGCGCGGTATCCTTTTTTTATGACGCGGGTACGTCTGCTACTATTTCTACTCTGTGGTGTTCTTGTTGTTCACGAATGTACGCTAGTGCTTTGGCTTCGTCTACGCCGAAGCTCTGATGGTGCTCGTATCCGCTCCAAAAAGCTCCTCTCGGATACAACTTTCTAAAGTTTGGTTTCTCTGAAAAAACTCTTTGGGAAGACCATGCTTTTATAGCAAATTGGTTTTGTTCTTGAACAGTTATTGGGCAATTTGCTATATGCAAAAAGCCTGTCAACTGTTCAAATAATTAGGCTTTTTGCTATAAATGAGTGGGGCGATTTCCAGTAGAGTATTGTTTTTCCTTCGCGAACTGTGGCCAATGCCAAATCTGCCCTTTACTTGCTATTAAAAACTATGTAAAGGGTAGATTTATATTTTCCTTATTTCATGTTATGGTATGGTTTACATCTATCAGAAGAAGGTGGGAAATAAATCATACTATTACTTGCGCGTTTCCACACGTACGAGTGGCAAACTGGTAGTCAAGGATGTTGCCTATTTAGGAACTGCTCCCAGTGAGGTGAAAGAGGCACTGGAGCGATTACCTGCGCACCGCGCGGCTATTCGTAAGTCCTATCGCACCATTCATCATTTTCTCGAATCCAATCGTTTTTTGGAAAAAGTAAAAGGAATGAAACCAAAGCATGATTCCTATTTGAGAGAAAAACTACTGGCGATTGAAGCATCTAAACTTCACTTCAACACTGATTTCAATAAATTGGACTCTTTAACGAAACAGGAAGCATGGAAAAACTTCATTGTGGAGTTTTCATTTAACACGGCCGCTATTGAAGGAAACACTATCACGCTCGCGGAAGCACGGAACTTGCTAGAAGAAGGACTCACGCCCAAAAATAAGAGTTTGCGCGAAATTTACGATTTACAGAATTCAGAAAAAGTGTTCATGAAGATACAAGATTCTGATGAAGAACTGAGTCACGAGTTTATCCAGCGGATTCACGCTCAACTATTAGAAAACATTGACTCGCGTACAGGGTATAGGGTGCATGATGTGCGTGTGACAAAAACTAATTTCAAGTCCACTCCCGCTCCATATGTTAAAACCGATATGGAACTATTGCTAAAATGGTATTTTGAGAATAATAAACTTCATCCATTTGCTTTAGCCGCTTTATTTCATCATAAGTTTGAAAAAATTCACCCTTTTATGGATGGAAATGGCAGAACGGGGAGGATTTTGTTTAATTATATCCTGTTGAAAAATGATTATCCGCCCGGGATTATCCGTCGAAAAAATAGGTCATCGTATATTGACGCACTGCAAGAAGCGGATAAAGAAGAATTATTCAAATCGGCTCCCAAACACTATGAAAAACTTATTCAGTTCATCGCCGATGAGCTACTGGATAGTTACTGGAATATTTTTCTTTAACGAGAGAGTTATCCCTAGAAAAATGGTATTGTTATTCTCAGGGATAACTTCAAAGTTGTTACTCCCTTCTCAAAATGGCCCCATTTCAGGGATAACAGTTATCCTTGGTATACTATTATATAGTTGTTTCAGGGATAACTTTAGTATGAGCTTCCTACAGCATCGAACCGTAAAGGGAGCCCCCTACTATTATTTGGAAGAATCATTCAAAGTAGGGAAAAAATGGACCAAAGAAAGTATTTATTTAGGAAATGAAAAGCCAACGAATGATACGCTGCTGGGGGCATTTGACGAATTAAAGCAGAAGTGTGAACACAAAAAACATATTGTCCTCACGCCCCCGCTGACTGAATATATCACCGGAATCACTTCTCGAAAACTCGAAGAAGCTCGAAAAGAAAAGATTCATTTCTTGAAGAAACTAACACCTGCTCAACGAGAAGAATTCACACACCGGGAGCGGATTAAATTCATTACCGAATCGAATGCCATTGAAGGAAGCTCACTAACGTATCACACGACGGAAGAAGTGATTGCACAAGAAAAGCGATTACAGAAAAAGAAAAATTATCTAATTACGGGAATGGGTGTCGAAGAGCAAGAGGCATTGAATCTCAATGAATGTCTAGACCGTTATGATAAGTATCTGCAGTCCAATACTCCTATTTCCGAAAAAATGATTCTGCAACAACACTGCATTCTACTGCAGAAAATTGAACGCACGCTCAAATATCAAGGCATTTATCGACCCGTACAAGTATATATTCGCGGGTCCACGCACGAGTTCCCTGCACCGGAAATGGTTCCCAGCTTGATGAAAAAGCTCATGGAATGGTATCATGAAAATGAAAACCTCATTCATCCCGTCGAATTAGCGGCCAAATTCCACACCCAATTCACCAGCATTCACCCTTTTGCCGACGGGAACGGGCGCCTCGCTAGACTATTCATGAATTACATTCTTCAACAAAAAACGTATCCATTTACCAATATTCCATTGGCCAGACGAAGCACTTACATGAAAACGCAAGCGGCAGCCAATAAGAATGATCATAAATCGTTTACACTATTTTTGGCTCAGGAAGTGATCAAGCAACATACTCTCAAAACGGGAAAACGCTTGAAATCTGAATGATACACGGAGTGAGCGAGTCACTTCCGGGGTTCATACGCTTTTTTTTCGATGCCTTTTTATGAATCAGAAGGATACTGTTCGAGTTAATAAAATTGGTTGATTTTAATGAAGGAAAACCGAAGATTTTGATTCGAATATATAAACTCTAGGAGGGCTAGATATGAGTATGACACAAACATTCAATGTAGTAGTCGAAAAAGGCGAAGATGGATATCTAATTTCGGATGTCGTTGAATTGCCCGGTTGCCACACACAGGCAAAGACTTATGATGAGCTGATTAAGCGTACCAAAGAAGTGATTCAACTCTATTTGGATGCTGCTAAAAAGCCTTTGAAGATTGAAACAAAATTTGTGAGTCTCCAGCAAGTCGAGGTGTAACCTCCTTGTCTAAAATTCCCCTACTAACGGGATTGGAGATCGCCAAAGCGCTCGAAAGGCTTGGTTTTACATTAAAACGTCAGCATGGGAGCCATATGTTCTTCGAACACCCCGATGGAAGAACTACTACGGTTCCAAATCACCCAGGTGAAAAAGTCGACCGTGGACTGCTAAACAAAATCATCAAACACGATTTACAAATGAATCGAGAAGAATTTGTGAACTACTGGGGGCTGAAGCCCCCAGCGTCCTGCTCAATATTGGAGTAGAGTTGTCTGCTGATTAACGGGTGAAACGGTTTGCTCTTTCCAGTGATGAGACTGTGACTCGGTTACATACTTTAGCATGGTCTCTCGGTTTACCGCACCTACGGTGCGGTAAAAATATCCTCCGGTCCAGAACGATTTTCCCCAAAGGAAAGGCTTGATTCGATCAAAATAGTTCTTTCTCAGTAATCGGGAAACGCTTCCCTTGAAGCGTTTCGACAGCTTGGCTATCGAATAATTCTTCCATCCACTCACAAACAAGTGAACGTGATCCGGACCAAAACCAATTCCAGCCAGACCGACTCCCAAACTCTTCGCGATTCCCTTCATTAGTTCTTCGCACGCGGTGCGAAGAACTTCATCAGAGAACAACATTCTCCGATACTTTGGAGTAAACTGCAAATGCAGGTTGGCTTCGCCAACCGAATGACAATCATGAAACAAGAATAAATCAACCATAAACGTATCACGCGTCCTGCCAAAACCACCTCCTATTAAAAGCGAAAGCGACCGCTAATACAACTACTTTTGTAAGGCGCGACCCGCACGGGTCGCGCCGGATCAGAGACTCTTTTGGCAAAAAAGAAACAAAATCAAAGAAGAAAAAAGAGAGAGATTCATTTGCCCACTAAAAGTGGGCAGGGTTCTCTCTCCAGAACCCTAAAACAGGTAAAGTAATTGTCCGCAAAGTTATCACTGAAATTTGATGGCTATTGGCTTTCGGTGACAACTATATTTGGCAAATATGTAGGTTAAAGATGATGACTAAAAGTATCGCAAAGAAATTGAAGAAGACTGAAAGTATGTCGTGGAGCGAGTTAACCGAACCATTAGTAAAAGCGAAGAAGAAAATTCGTGAAGATGAAGTTACGGATTTTATTCGCCGAGTACGGACCGAATTTACTTTTTTCTAGTTGCTAATGCCGCTTGCATTCTTGCATGTTCATTCAATGCACCTTTGATCGAAATAGGTTTCAAACGAGGCCCCTGGGCGTCGCCCGACCAACCAAGTACTTCGTTGTGTCGTCGTCTCAACTGATTCAGCTCCCGTGAAAGCGCCATGAGTAGCCCTCGATTTCGTTCAAGTTCTCTTGTAACTGAAAACATGCTTCGGCCCTCTTTTCCTCTACTAAGCTTTCTTAACCGTGCAACTTCCGATGACACGCGTACAATGGATGATAAGACGCCCATGTAGTTACGGTCCATGTGGAAAGGCCGACGTTGATATGGGCGAGATGAAGCAGTCCTTCGGTTTCTCGGTTGAACAACTCTTTTTCGTTGTGCCATGATTTACCAAAGTAATCGGGTATTTATAACATTTTGCATTTGACTCTGCCGTTCTTACATCACTTTTTTTCATGTTAAAAGTGCTGTGTTGCATGATTATCTGATTTGAGTGGTATTTTGGGGTTGCTATCCCAAA
>CAYIIU010000001.1:0-69355 GCA_964363635.1 uncultured archaeon | reverse complement strand
TTGGGATAGCAACCCCAAAATACCACTCAAATCAGATAATCATGCAACACAGCATATTCTCATGATAGATATCCTCAATGGAAGAAAAACAAATTAGTGCAGTTCATTTGGCGAGATCAAGAAACAATGCTTAGATATTTCAAACCAAAATCACTTGACTTGATTGTTTCAAATCTTGGTATTTTTCAGCTTTATCGAGAAGAGGCTGATTCTGTTCGCCTAAAGGGGATGCAGATCTATCTTAGAAAACTATGTGACAAATTAGCACTTGGCGGACTTTTGGTTGTGGATGTTCCTCAGCATTTAGCAAGGCGTATTCAAGAGAAATTAAGAGATGAATTATCTGAATCCTTCTCTACAGACACCTACGTTGGTGGCGCGGGCTGGATCATTCGAGTTAAGAGGAACATAGAATAATCACGCCGTCATCCACAAATAGCTTTCGATCATCGCGCCCACAAAGAGCAGTATCACTGCGATGATAATCAACCCAGCCGCGTCTTTGGCAATGATTTTGAATTCGTCTTTCCGATACGCTTGTTTGGCCATGCTCGCGGAAATGATTCCCCCTGCGATGGCGCCGATGTAATACGCTCCAATTTCGGGTATTCCGTGCGGAACAAATCCTATTCCGTGGTAGATTCCATATCCCAGTGAATAAATGATTGAAATGATATCGTGCGTCGGACTCAATGCCATGGCCTGCGCGGAAATCTTTCCCATCACCGTTCCAATGATGCTCGCGTTCCATGAAATCAAAAACAGCGCCCCTTCTCCGAACAAAAATGAAAATAAAATCGCCAGTAATAGCACCGTGGTATTATTGGCAAACAAAAACTGCACGATTCCCCAAAAATCTCCCTGAATAGTTGGGGGAACTCCAAATCCCGTGAGTGGCAAAATAAAATTTCCCGTTGTTCCCAAATTGGCGCTATCGCGCAGCTGCGCAATGCCTCCGAGTTGGCGTTCTTGTTCCGCAAAAATACTCGTGCGCGTGGGAAACTCTCCGCACAATCCGTCTGTTAGACATCGTTCCGGCGTCGCGGCGGGGAGGATGATGTACCATGCCATGAATGCAATTACGAGTCCCACGAAAAACCATGAATACATGACGATGATGTCAAAGTGTCGTTCCAAAAACGTTGCCGCGGGTCCGGGCGCGCGGGCCTCCTCATCCTCTTCCTGCAAAAAAGTCCTTCGCATAAGGGGTTCGGCCGCGATTACAATGAATGCAATCGTCAAAATGGACGCGGAATAGGGGAAAATGAAGTAGGCCAGCCACATCCCCACGATGGCAAAGAGGAAGGCGATGACCATCATGTAATGGGGTTTTTGCCTCGCAATGGAGCTTGGAAGGAGTGTTTCTAGGACCATTACGCAACGCCCATGTTGGGGTATTTAAAACCATTCCGTGGCCTTTTCGTATATCGACCATCCGCTATAACGATGGTAAAACACTCGGTGAAAACCCCTATGGCTGATTCCAAAAAGATTGTATTGCCCGGTCAACGACTCACAGTCGAGGAAGAATACGAGCCCGGCACGAACACGTATACCGATGACGAAGGGAATGTCATTTCCACCACGGCCGGCCACGTCACGTTCAACGAAGACGCGCGCGAAGTGCACGTCCAGAATGAACACCACAATGCCAAAGGGGTGGAAGTGGGTTCCATCGTGGTGGGGCGCATTACCCTAGTGAAAGACGCCGTGGCCTTGATGACGATCGGTTACGCGGAGAAGAATGGTCAGAAGCGCCAAATCTTCGACGCCACGGGCGCCATAGGAGTTTCACGAGCGTCGCGCGATTTCGTCCGTTCCATGCATGACTTGTTTCAAATAGGCGATTTTGTGCGTGCGAAAGTTTCGTCCGTTACACGTTATTCTACTGAACTAATGACCGCCGACAAAGGGTTAGGAAAGATTTTGTCGCGAGATGATGTTATTCAGAGTATGCGCGACGGGAAAGAAACGCTTCCTGAAGCAACCAATACGGAGCAGGAGTGATATCGTATGGAAATCCAGTTTTTGAAGAAGACCGCCAACCACATTGAGTTCAAAATACTCGGCGAGACGCACACGTTTGCCAACTTGTTGAAGTCTCATTTAGTGGATGATGCCAATGTGGAGTTTGTCGCGTACAAGCTTGAACACCCCATGGACAAAGATGCCATGTTTGTGTTGAAAACCAAAGGCAAGCCCGCGAAGGCCGTCCTGCTTGAAGCCGCGAAGCGCGTTCAAGAAGATGTGAAAGAATTGCAAAGTGCGTTGGATAAAGCGCTCAAGTAATTCTCATATAATCTATCTTTTCATAGGGCGTTCTCGGCGGTTTGGCCTAAAAAGATATAAATACCTTCAACCCGTACTTTGTATGAAGCGATCCAAAATGAATACCACCCTACTGCAAGCCCAATCCATTCCCGCGCTGAGAAAAGAGGCTGCGCGTTTGAAGGGCGAATTTGAATCGTATTTAGAAGATTTGCAACTATTCAGCAAGCCCGATTTTTGGAAAGCAATGGAGGAAGTTCAGCAGGGCAAAGGGAAAAAATTTACAACCATCCAAGCGATGATTGACGATTTGGATCGATAAAAATGGTCGACTATTTCTATTCGGAGCGCTTCAAGAAACAGTATAAAAAGTTGGACCCACATCAGCAAGAACTCGTTAAGAAAAAGATTTTGAAAATCGTTGAAAATCCTGCGTTGGGAAAACCGCTTCACGCGCCCCTGCAGCACTACTTGAGCGAGCGCATCGAGAATCTTCGAATTATTTACAGAGTAAATGACACGACCATTCAGTTTGCATGGTTAGACGACCGGGGTCACGTGTACGAGTGAGGCGTGCGCGCTTTCATTTCCCCCAGCTCTTTTTAACCCCATTCCTGTTTGACTTAGAACATGTCCATCAAATCCCGCGCGCCCGTTTTGAGCGTTAAACGTTCTCGTTCTTTTTGGGAAAAACTCGACCCGTTTACGTATGTGGATGATTATATTATTCCCAAAATTAATCCAAGCAATAATGAAATAGTTAATTGGGCCGTGTACATTGTCTTCTCATTCGTTTTCGCATACACATTGTACACTATTTTTGGTTTTATTTTGCAGACGCAGTCTCCCTTAGTCATCGTTGTTTCCGGCAGCATGCTTCCCACCATGTCGCGAGGCGATGTGGTTATTTTGCAGGGCGTGGATGGCGCGCACGTGAACGCGCCCGAAGTCGTGTTAGACGGCGTGGACGTTGGTCACACGTCTCTTTCCGATTTGGCCGTCTATTCTTCGGATGGTTCGGGCGGGTGGAACATCACATTCAAGGAAACCGGCCAAATGGTGAATGTTCCCAAAAAAGGGTCGAGCAGCATTGTCGTCTACAATTCCACGCACAAGAATCTCGAAATCATTCATCGTGCGGTCATCAAAATCCGTTCGAATGGAGAATATTTTGTTTTAACGAAGGGGGATAACAATCCTTCCCTAGACCAAGACTGCGGAAACGTGGATGAGCTCCTTCTTCCCGGTTCTCCCAACGGGCAGATCGTCACGTCCAAATCGTGTCCTTCACCCTATCCCGTTCCCCTTTCCCTTGTGAGAGGCAAAGCCCTCGTGTGGGTCCCTTATTTAGGGTACATTAAACTCCTCCTCGTTGACTCGTGGCAAAATGCCCGCGTTTAGCGTAGTTTTATATCTCTCGGCAGCGTATCTTCATATCAAATTAGGTTGGATAAAAAATATCATATATCGAATAAAGGGGTTGGAAGTATGATGCATATTGTTTTGGAACGTGCCGATGTATTGAAGCGCAGCGTCGATGCTATTGCGGTTTTGATTGACGAAGCCGAGTTTGAAATCTCCGACAAGGGAGTCACATTGAAAGCCACCGACCCTTCCCAGATTTCCATGGTCGATTTTGAATTGGAAAAGAAAGCCTTCAAAAAGTTTCACGTGGATGGAACGATTCGCATCGGAATGGACTTGGAATACTTGAATCAAGTAATGTCGCGTTCAAAACCCAGCGATGAAGTGGAGTTGAAATTGGATGATGATTCGTCCAAGTTGAGCGTCACGTTCCGCGGAACGAGCGTGCGAACATTTTCCGTCCCCCTCATCGACATTTCTTCTGGAGAATTGCCCAATCCCAAGATTGAATTCGATGCCACGGTGAAAATCAAGGCCGGCTTGCTGCAGGACGCGCTGAAAGATGCTTCCTTATTGTCAACCCATTTGACTTTAGGCGCGAAGATGGATATGTTTTATGTCAAAGCCACGTCGAGCAAAGGAGAATTGTTGAACGAGACCGCCAAAGGAAGCGAGTCCTTGCCCGATTTGAGCGTGAAGAAGGATTGTTCCTCGATGTTTCCATTAGACTATCTTAGCGACATGCTCAAAGCCGCCGTCGGAGACACCGATGTTACCGTCAAAATCAAAGACAACGCCCCGGTAGAATTGAATTACCACATCGGCGAAGCCCGCTTGCGTTATTTCCTCGCGCCGCGGATTGAGAGCGCGTGATCCCGTAAGGATTATTAATTCCTGATTCGATGCACTGGCATGGAATCATTTAATTCAACAAAATGGAATTGTGTTCTAGCAATCCTCATTGTATATGTTTTTATGATGGGTTGCCTGGTTTCACGTCCAGAAATTAAAGGAAAAAACTGTGCAGATGGAGGGATACTATGCTTTCAGAATCTTGTTCAAACGTGTTCGTCAGGGTATTTGGAAAATAACTTCAGGGAAGGCAAAATGCGTCTGCAGGTAGTTGGGTTGGTTGAAGACAAATGTCACGTATATGGAGAAGGGAATCCTGAGAATGTGCTTCTGAATATGGACTGCTTTCTCTCTTCGGATGAATTTGGAAACTATGAGTTTTCTGGCAGTACTCTCGAATGTAAGGGGTCTTTGGCCGATGCCATTCGAGGTATGACAGTCTATCAGCAGCAAACCAATCCGTAAAACAAAAAGGTAGTGCTATTTTCTCCGCGTCTTCACCCACGCCATTCCAACAATGAGTCCCGCGAACATGTCAATAATCAAGTCCTGCATCGTATTCACGAGACCATGTTGGAAGTCCGTTCCGCGCAAAAAATCGGAGGTAAATTCTCCAATCTCCCACACGCCGCCCAGTCCCAAACTAAACAGAATCATGGCGATGACAATAATCATTTGCGGCGCCTCCGTTAACACCACCCCATACGCGCGCTGCATGAGCACCAGCGCAGAAACGGCCAAAAACGCGCTCGTCGTGTAATGCGTGGCGATGTCCCACCCCGGCACGGTGTGGTAAAAGTCTAACACCACTCCGAAATAATTGTTGAACACCACTAAAAGTGCAAAAAGCACGTCCAAATATTCTCCGGTCTTTCCAAAATAATGTTTACAAACGTAATAGATGAGTCCGCTCCCCGCAAAGCTCATCAATAAAATTCCGGCTAAAACAAACTTGAGTTCGAGCACGTATCCTACCATTCCGAGCACTAGAATCCCGCGCAATCCCCATGCGAGGACGTGTCCCATTCCCATTTCGGTCGTTTTTGCTATGTGTTTTTCACCCGGTATTTCTTTAAACATCGGGGGCATATTTAACGTACGATGATTCGGCCTTTTACCAAAAGCCCGGGGAAAACCTAGTTCGTATGATTGAAACCCAGGACGTGAACTCATTCAAGAAGGCCATTGATGCCATTTCCTCTTTCATTTCGGAGGGGAACTTCCGCTTTTCCGAAAAAGGAATCAGCCTGCGTGCGGTGGACCCTTCTCAAATCGTTCTCGTGGACTGCTTCATCGAAAAAGGCGCGTTCTCAACCTATGACCTTGAGCCCACCTTCGTGGGAGTGGATGTTGTAGAGTTTTCGCGTATGCTCGCGCGCTCGCTTCCGAACGACAAGTTGTTGTTGGACGTGGGCGAGAGTGAAATCACGCTCAATTTGGAGGGGGATTTTTCGCGTTCCTTTCAACTCCCGTTGATTGATGTTTCGGAGAGTGAAAAAGAATTGAAACTTCCGGCGCAGAATTTTGATGCGAAGGTTGAAGTCAACGCTCGCCTCCTCAAAGAAGCCCTCAAGGATGCGCAAATTTTCGGTTCGAGTGTTGTCGTTAAAGTCAAGGATGGAAAATTCGGAATCGAAGCCAAAGGTTCTCCCGGTATTCTCAAAACCGTTTCCAAACAATCGCACATGATTTCCGTGCACACGAGTGTGAATGTCACGTCAAAATACTCATTGAATTTTCTCTCGAATGTAATCAAGGAAGCCGATAACGATTCGCCCATCCTCCTCGAATTCAAATCCGATGCTCCCATGCGCATCACCTATCCCATCGGAAAGGCCAAGATGCAGTACTATTTAGCGCACATGATTTTGTAATTTTAGGTAATTATTTCGACATTTTTTTCATTTCTGAAATCAGAATCGCCTGTAATGATTTTCGCATTTTTTTGTTGACCAGTTGCTAATACAATAGCATCGCCCAATCCAAATTTTTTCTCATGTCTTATTTTGGCCGCATCTTTTGCAATGGATATGTCCACCGGAATGACACTTGCGCGTGCTAATATGAATGCAACAAAGTGTTCAGTTTCACGCGGTTTATTGGCCAAAAAAAATCGATAAACTTCAGCGATATTAATTGCGCTTAAAATAACAGGTTCATCTCCTTCGATATAGTTTCGGATTTTTTCACTTCGCGGACTGCGGCGAGTGTATTCAATCCACGCCCATGAATCAAGTAAAACGGTCAAGTTCTTCCCTCCTGAAAGATGGTAACTCGGGGAACGCACCAAAAAATGATTTTTTAGGCTTCTTGGTTTTGGCAATCATTTTCTGGATGGTGTCGTCAAAAGAGGGGGTCTTCCACTCCTGTTTTAGCTCACGCAAAAGCCAAAGGGTAGTCTTCTTCACAGCAATGGTAGTTGTTTCTTCATCCATAAATCTATATTCTATGTTCTATATATAATCCTTGCGGCGCCGTTCTGCCGTAGGGGTTTAATGCCGGTTAAGCCGAAGATATTCTATGGTCCCCCTTTCACAATTGCAGCTCGCGCGGAAATACCCGTATTCTACTCACTCGAAAAGCGTGGTCAAGCAGCTCGTTCCCGACCTCATGCAAATCGACCCATCATCCTTCGAAGCTGCCCTAGCGATGGTGGATGCGTGCTCCGCAGCGTCGCCCAAAGCAAGAAGGATATTTGTCGAGGACCATTTTTCCAAGCGCGAACTTTCGTATGCGGAATTTCTCCAAAACGACGTGTTAGCGTATCCGCTGGCAAAAATAATTCTCTCCAATCTCCGTCACCCTCAATTGTATGACCGCTTCGCCCAGCTGATGGGCGATTTGACATTCGAATATTTGAATGCGGAGAAGGATAAGCGCGGCGCGTTTTCCGACCTCGCGCGCGATTTGAATGTGCTCGTGGATGTTTCACTGGACGAGCAACCTGTTGTTTCGCTTTCGCTTCCCACATACCTCTCAATCCCTTTCCGCGATGGACAACTTCATTTGGTCCATCAACCGTTGGAAAAAGGTTTTGTTAAGCTCGAATGGAATGTCGCCTGCCGCTGGATGGCTGAGCGTGTGCACGCACACGTTCTATCTTCCCTTCCAGTAGACACGCAAGGGCTTCCAACCATTTTCAACGATATTCAAAAAGTCGCCCAATCGCGTTTGCAAGCGCTGCGCATGCAGGAAGCAAAATTAACTATTTCTTCCGGCCTCGTTTTGGAAGCGTTTCCTCCGTGCATGGACAAGTTGTACACCGACATTTCAAGCGGAATAAACATTCCCCACATGGCGCGCTTCGATTTGGCAACATTTTTGGTAAATGTGCACATGCCCTTCGAAGATATTGTTTCCGTGTTTGCCAAAGCATCCAACTACGATGAAAAGATTACGCGTTATCATTTAGATAATCTTGCCGGGAAGCATGGGAAAACGTATTCTTCTCCCGCGTGCGCCAAAATTAGAGAACACGGGTTCTGCATCTCCCGCACGTGCAACGTCACGCACCCATTGCAATTTTACCAGCGCGAACTCTCGGCGCCTAAAAAGAAAGATGAACCAATTGAAGAAAATAATTCCGTGTTCCCTAACCAACCTGTTTCCAATTAGTTCACATTCGGCGCGGGCCATGCGTTTTCAAAATATTCTTTTTCGCTTTTCTTTTTGGTCAATCGATTGTACGACTCCGCCAGATATGGAACAAGCGTCGTGCTCAAGCACACGCCCAAAATAATCAGCATGTCATTCAGCGCAATGCTTTCCGTTTTGAAAATGGGATGTAAGAAAGGAACGTACACTGCAATCATCTGCAGAGCGAACGATGCTAGCACCGCCGCAATCAGCCAAATATTGTTGAACGGACTGTACTGCAGCCAGCTCTTTCCAATTTGGCGGGCGTTGAATACGAGCATGAGTTCAAACACGACGAGCGTGGTGAATGCGAGCGTGCGCGCGTAATCTTCGTCCGTTGAGAGTCCGTACATGTACATTCCCAGCGTCGCGGCCGTGCCGAGTATTCCTGCGATGCCGATGAACGAGCCCATTCCGTCTAAGACCCCCGCGAATTTAGAGCGCGGTTTCTGCTGCATCACGTGCTTTCCGGGCGGGTCTTCTCCGAGGGCGAGTGCAGGAAGGGCATCGGTGGCGAGATTAATCCACAATAATTGGATGGGTGTAATCACTTCCCCCAAAGCAAAAAAGAATCCCAGCGACACGACTAATACTTCCACCAAATTGGCGCCCAACAAATAGCGTACAAACGCTTGAATGTTCTGATACACCGTGCGTCCAAGTTCCACCGCGTTCACAATGCTCGCAAAATTATCGTCGCGCAGCACCATGTCGCTTGCCTCTTTCGCCACATCCGTTCCCTTGATTCCCATCGCGATTCCGATGTCCGCTTTCTTAATCGCGGGGGCATCATTCACGCCGTCTCCCGTCACCGCGACCACATGTCCTTGTTTCTGTAAAAACGAAACAATTTTGTATTTGTGCTCCGGGTCCACGCGCGCGAACACGTTGTGCGTTCGTACGGCGTCGTTGAATTGTGCATCGTCCATTTGGTTCAATTCTACTCCTGTGATGGCATTTCCCTTGAGTCCGATTTTCTCCGCGATTGCAGCAGCGGTAACCGGGTGGTCTCCCGTAATCATCTTCACTTGAATTCCGGCGTCTAAACATTTCTGAATAGCTTGAGTAACCTCTTCTCGCGGGGGGTCGCGCAGCGCCATGAGTCCGGTGAACACGAGGCTGTGCTCCATATCATCCGAAAGCGCATTCACGTCGCGGTAGGCAAACCCTAATACGCGGTACGCATTCTTGGAAAGCGTTTCCGTTTGTTGGAGTATCTGCTGGCGTTTTCCTTCCGTCATGGGTACGCGTTTTCCGTGTTCTAAAACGAGGATGCTTTTTTCCAATATTTTTTCCACTGCTCCCTTCATGAAAATACGATATGCATTCGTGTTGAGCGTATTCACGGTTGTCATTTTTTTTCGTTCGCTCGTGAAAGGAATTTCTTTTATGCGTACAAGGGTTGCATTCACCCGGGCTTTGTGTCCCAGCACGAGCATACACCCTTCCGTGGGGTCCCCCAAAATGGTTCCCTCGTCAACGTGGTATTGGGAATTGTTGTTGTGCACGCCATTTTGAATCGTCATTTCAAGCGCGCTTTCGCGTTCCACATTAAACGGCTGGTTGTTCCATTGTATTTCCCCCGCGGACGCGTAACCGACGCCCGTGACGTGAACGAGTTGCTCGTCCGCGTACACGTATTCTACGGTCATTTCATTCTTGGTGAGTGTTCCCGTTTTATCGGAGCAAATAACGTCCGTTGACCCCAATGTTTCCACGCTTGGCAGATGTTTGATGAGCGCGTTTCGCTGGGCCATCTGCTGAATGCCCAGCGCAAGCGTAATGGTGGTCACGGCCGGAAGTCCTTCCGGAATGGCAGCCACTCCTAACGCAATAGCAAGCAGGAGCATTTCTACTAATTCGCGTCCTTGGATGAAGTATCCGATGATAAACAAAATGACCATCACGATAACCACGCCTATCGTGAGCTGTTTGGCCAGCACTTCCAAGTTTTGCTTGAGGGGAGTGGGTTCGTCCACCACTTCTTCTAATTTTTCGGCGATTTTTCCAAATTCTGTTTTCAATCCGGTGAAAATAACCACTCCCATTCCGCGTCCGCGAACGATGGAAGTGTTGGCGTATCCGTAATTGACGCGGTCCGCGACCGCCAGTGTTCCGCTTAACGCTTCCACTTTCTTATTCACTGCACTGCTTTCTCCGGTGAGCACGGCCTCATCCACGGATGTCTCAATGACGTCGATGAATCGAATGTCCGCGGGGATTTTGTCTCCTTCTTCGAGCTGTACAATGTCTCCCGGCACCAAGTCTTTGGCGCTGATTTGAATCAGTTTGCCATTGCGTTTGACAGTTGCCCCTTGCGCTCCCATTTTTTTTAATTCGTCAATGGCGCGTTCGGCTTTGTATTCTTGAAAAAATCCTAGGAGGCCGTTGATGATGACAATCGCAAAAATAACCACGGTATCGAGCGGGTCGCCCACCAAATAGGAGAGTATGCCCGCGCCGATTAACACGACTACGAGCAGTTCCGTGAATTGTCCGATTAACAATCCCCACACATTGATTTTTTTGTCCAGTTGAATCGTGTTGGACCCGTCTTCGTTCAACCGCAACGCGGCTTCCTCATTGGAGAGTCCGTTTGCGCTCGTTTTCAGTGCGCGCAGGACACTGTTCACGTCCTGTTGATAGTGCTCTGGCATCCTTCGAGCTGGAATTGGTGGCATATAAATGAGAATGGCAATTTGGGTCTGGGTTTTGGACCAAAACCCTGATAATGCGTTTCTTCTTCGTTTTCTTTATATCTCTCCTCCGGCATATTCCCTATAGGGTTGTGCGTTCATGAATTATTCCAATGAAATTATCTGGTTGAGGGGCCTGTTCCAGAAATATTACGCTCAACATACGCTTTCCCTTCCCTATGATGCGTCGCGCCGCGAATTCGGGTGGGGAATCGAAGGGAAAATCGACAAGCGCCATGTTCACATTGAAAATAATGCCGAGTTCAATTCCTTTTTGAGAAACCAAACTCCTTTGTTTGTGTCCGCGTCCGTTTCAGAGTTCATGAATCCCGCGATACAACCGATGGAAAAAAAAGGCCTCGTGGGGAGCGACTTGATTTACGAATTTGATGCGGATGACGTTCCCACGAGTTGCAAAGAAAAACATGACTCGTGGAAATGCACCAGCTGCGGTGCGATAGGAAAAGGCCGTGTGAAAAAATGCACCACCTGCGGAAAGGGCACTGCGCTGGATGAATGGGTGTGCAACGAATGTGTGGGTGCGACGAAGACGCAAACGTTTTCCTTACTCAAAGTTCTCCAAGACGATTTTGGTTTTGATGAAAAAATGTTACACGTCAATTTCTCTGGGAGCAAAGGGTATCATGTTTACGTGCGCTCGCAAAGTATTTTTACGCTTCCCAAATCCGCACGCGTAGAATTGATGGATTATCTTTCTATGCACGAGTTTGACGCTCAACTAGCCGGTTTTTCATTCGATGGAAAGGCGTATCGCTGTCCGCGTTACGCGAAAGCATCAGGTCACGCCAAACGATTGCTCGCCGAACTTTTGCGACTTGTTGAGAGTGGCACCGAAGACGAATGGGTGCTCATTTCCGGTTCCGCGCCGCGGAGTATTCGTTCGTATTTAGGCGACGTGAACAAACGGAAGCAGTGGTTTCAGGAAATCCATTCAGGGTATTTGCCCGCGTTGCCCGGGAAAAAAACGGAAGCGTTTTGGAACGCCGTCTTATCTGCGTTGGTGGAAAAACTTCGCTTGCCCATCGACAGGCAGACCTCGGGGGATATTTTCAAGTTGATTCGCGTGCCGGACACGCTGCACGGCAGCACCGGATTAGTGGCGCAGACGATTCCCATCGCACAACTCAAGGATTACAATCCCTTCGTCGATTCCGCACCATTTTTCATGCTTCCCGAGCGAAAGCTTTTAGTGGACCATGCTCCCCAGATTACTATCGGGAAATACACGCTCGACCCAGTCTTGGAACCTGCTGAAATGGTGGTTCCCGGCCCCTTGAGCGTGTATTTAGTCGGTTGGGGTGCAGCCACGCTGCGCTAAAGCAAATGGTTGGAAACCGAAGGAAGTTGGGAAAGTGAAGTAGGCAGTCATTTAGGTTGGAAAGCCGTTTCACACCAAGCAATAGGTTGGGAAAATATGGCGATTGATTTTGAAGAAATGCGGAGAATATACCGCTTGGAAAAGAGCACGGCAAGATTAGTGGACGTTCCCGACGATTTTTTCACCTTATTGCACGGTCTCATCGATGAGGAGCGGAAGAAATATTTTGACTCGTTGAAGGATTTGAACACCACTCGAGCAAGGGACTTTGGGAACTTGAAAAAGCTCGTGGATGAATGGTTTGTCGTGCGCGAAAAGAAATTGTTGAATGCCGTTCTCATGGCCGCGCGTTTAGAAGAAATGGATTCTCAACATATGGCCGCGGAAGAAAAGAAAATGGTCGCGCTCGTGTATGCCGCGCTCATGGACCACCGCGCCATTGCCAAGCAAGTCATGGATGCCAATGGAGAGTTTGTCGCGATTGGAATTCCCTCCACTCCGCAATCTCCTTCACCATTAGAAGCGCGGATGGATTCACTGAAACATGTTTCTCCCGAGTCTCCTCCCGTTGAAAAAATGGTGGAAACGGTTCCCCCATCCCATTCATTTTCCTCTTCCTCCACGCCCGCGCGAAATCCTTCTGCATCATCCGGCCCCTCTTCTCCGGTAAAAATCATTTCAGATATTCCAAGTTTTGTGGGAACCGATTTGAAAGAGTACGGCCCCTACAAGCCCGGCGAAATTGTTGAACTCCCGGAGAAGATTGCACAATTATTTCTCTCCCGCAAACTCGGGGAAAACGTTTGAACCGTGCGGAAAGGACGTTTATTTAAGAACTATTTGCCCCCGCTTTCGTACATATGCCCTTCCCCCCGCGACCTAATTTCAATCGTCCGCGTTTTGCCCGGCCTTCCAAACCGTATCATGGGCGCACGACGAGCACGGGAACGGGAACAGGGACGGGCCAAGGTTTAAACACCGCCGGAGGATTTTCTCCGCGTCCGCAGTCCAGTGCCGCGTCGATGCGAAATCAAAATGTGAAGAAGTGGCCCAACATCAATGAAATTGTCGTCGTGAAAGTAGACAAGGTTTTGGATTACGGAGTTTTTTGTTCGCTGTTAGAATATGAAAACGCCACGGGTTTCGTTCACATCTCTCAAGTCGAATCGAGCTGGATCAAGAATATTCGCAATTACGTGAGCGAAGGACAGATGCGCGCGGCGCTTGTTCAAAAGATTGACAAGGAAAAATTGCAAATCGACCTTTCACTCACGAAAGTCACCGAGCGTCAGCAACGTTTGCGCATCGAAGAGTACAAACAATTGGATCGAAATAAAAAATTGATTGAGCAGATGGCGAAAACACTCAACAAGACCAAAGAAGAAGGTTGGGCGGCCATTGCGCCTCCTCTCATTGCGATGTATGGAAACATTCCCCAAGCCTTTGAAGCCATTGCCATGGATGGAGAACGTGCGATTGATGGAATCAGTAAAGAGTGGATTCCTATTCTCGTTGAAGTGGTGAAAAAGAATGTCCGCCCTGCAGAGAAGGAAGTGAAGGGCACACTCACGATTGCATGCACTGCTCCCAATGGTGTGGAGTTGGTCAAAACGGCTTTGTTGGAAAGCGCCAAAAATGTCTCCAATGCCAACATTCATTATTCCTATTTGGGCGGGGGAAAATATTTGTTGAAAGTCGTTTCGTACGATTTCAAGCTCGCCGAAAAAGGATTGGCAGGCGTGCAGGAAAAACTGCACAAATATATAGGCCAGAATGGTACCATTTCGTTCGCTCGACAGGTAGTGAGTTGAAAGTCATGCCCACGCAAGTTTTCATTATGGAAAAGCCCAAAGAGAAAGGCGGGATGGTTTTCATCGGCTTGCCCGGCATTGGTCTCGTGGGAAAAATTGTCGTGGATTATTTAGTGAAAGAATTGAAGCCCAAAAAAATTGCCGAAGTTTTTAGTGATTCGTTTCCCCCCGCAGTCATTACCAAGAGCGGCGTCGTGGAAATGTTTTCCGACCATATTTATTATTTGAATCACAAAGGACAGGCATTCTATTTCGTCGCGGGTCCTGTGATTCCAAACTGGGACCAGAATGTCTCCAACACGGGAGACCAGTATGATTTTTCCCGAACATTAGTGGCGGCGTTCAAAGAGCTTGGCATCAATGAAGTGTGCACGATTGCGGGGTTGAATATTGGTGAAGAACGCATGAAGATTACGCCGCATGTCATTGCCGCGGCCACGGACAAAAAATCCTTGGAAGAATGGAAAAAGGCCGGTGCGAAAACGGATCAGCCGGAAGGAACCATTTGGGGCCACGCGGGTTTGTTGTTGGGAATAGGAAAGACGCAGGGCATTCCGGGCGTGTGTTTGATGGGAGAAACCTCTGCGCGCCTTGTTTATGGTGACCCGGGCGCGAGCAAGAGCGTTCTCGACCTTTTGATTAAAAAATACGGCTTCAAAATAAAGATGGACAAGATTGAAGCCGAGTCGAAGGAGATTGAGAAAGCATTCCAGAAACTCGCCGAGACGATGCAGGCGGAAGAGGGCGGGAACAAGAAATTAGATCTCCCTTACGTGCGTTAGGGTTTTGATTATTTTTTTGATTAAACTTTTTTTTCAAAAAAGTTTACGTCACGATTCCTAAAAAAGCGAGCACGACCATCGCGCCCAGTCCAGCCAATCCAAATATCGCTGAAATGAGTAGGGATGGAAGGAATGGGAGAGGGACGTGAAACACATACGTTAACACGGCCCATCCAATAATTCCTAGTATGGCGTTGGCAATAAAATTTTTCAAAAAGTAAATGACCACGGCCGCGGCGGCAAACAAAACGATTCCAATCAGCAGCCATGAAATGTTTCCCGAAATCGTATTCGTGACCGTTTCGAGTGGAGCGGCGGGGACTTGCAAGAGGATGTTCATGCCTCTACTGTTTCATCAAAGTATATAACCCTCGATGCGATGGAGTGGTCATGTCCCGTGCGTACGATGAAAATCTATACCGGCCGCCGCGCGCGAGCCTAGAGACTCCCCAATCGTCAAGTCAGAATCGGGTGCGGATAACGTATGCGGATCTCACTCCTGAAATGAAAAAGGCAATCTTCGAAATGCGGTTTTGGCGCCGTACTCGTGCGTTGGGAGAAGCAGGGATGGCAGCGCAGGGCATTGGAGCAGCAACGGGGGTGTTTGCCCCCATGAGCATAGCAGGTTCTTCCCTAAGTTTGGGTGTTCGGCAATTTTCCGCGTACAAAATAATGATTTTGCAAAGAGAAATGGTGCAGTTGATGAAAATCCACCATGTGATTGGGGAATCGGAGGATAGTTATCCTCCGGGATGGAAAAATTCATCAGTCATTGCATCCACTCACCCTATTTTTGCCATTGCACGGAATGGCGATTTGATTTTCATCAAGCCCTCGCGCGCAGAACGGGCGCGTTTTCAGTATCAACTGCGTTTTCCCGGAAAAGTAGGATTAAATTTCTGGCGTTGGAGAGGGTATTTGGATATTCCGGTCGGATTTGAAACGTACACCCAATGGATTAAACGCAATGCTAGGGAGCTAGTAGGACGCGATGAGACCATCGAATCATGGCGGCAGATCCGGCGTGGGAATCTTTTTTCTCGCGCTTGGAATCATTGGGCAAATCGACGAAAATACGAACATTTTCTCCGCAAACGATACCATCCCTGACCCTGTTCTTATAAACAATTCTCCGCTCTTTCTTAGTATGTCTCTTCAATTCAATGATAAACAAAAGAAGCTCTCCACTGCGTTAATCAATGGTCCGCTTTCCCTTGAACAGTTGGCCGAGCGCACTAACATGAAAATGAGCGAGGCGCAGGAAGAGTTGAAGTTTTTGATGCAGTTGAAATTGGTTGCGCTGCAGGGCACCCCTCCAGTGTATGCGTTGAAGGATGACGTGTCCGCGGAAATGAAGCGCAGAAAGTCTTTGGAGCAAGAGGACGATAACACGTTCCGCGTCCAAATGATGATTGAAGTTCAGGGAGTGGAGGAAAGTCTCGTCAAAAATCAAGCCGAAAAGATCCTCGAAAACCTCAAGAAGGAGCCTTTTTTCAAGATTTATTCGCAGAAAATAGAGACGATTGTTCCCGTGGAGGACAAGTTCTCCACGTTCGTAGACGTCAATCTCTCGGTAAGGGATTTCCGCGCCATCGTGCGTTTGATGTTCTTCTACGGCCCTGCTTCCATCGAGGTCATCAAACCCAACAAGATAGAATTCACCCAGAATGACTTCCAAGATGGTCTCGTGGACATGACGGACATGGTCCACGCGTATGCGAACTACATCATGGGCATTCTCTCCCGAAAACAAGTGGAAGAGTTCAACACCAAACTCTTCAAAGGGATGGGCCGCGCCCCCTCTTCTTCGGCTCGAACCCCCGCTTCCAACGTGGAAAAGACCACTCTCCCGGAAGATTTGCCTACGATATAGCATATTCATCGCCCGGCCCCCAAAAGGGTCCTCGCCCGATCACTTCCCCCACACCCATTCAAATGGGGTTTTCCCTCGTAAAAAGGATTTTTTTCCATTCCTAATCCTGAATACTGCATTTGTTACCCGCCAACCTTTCGAAGATTGACTTACCCTCGTTCGATGATTGTACGTGGTTTGGGGGGTCGTTTGGTTATAAAGGGTCCCGATACTTCGTTAAGAGTCGTACAAAACTAGTAAGATATTTAAAGGGCTTGACCTAGGGTATGACTCAATGAGCCAGTCATCGATACCGACTATTCTTTGAATGTTGTATTGGTGCGTATGCTCGTTTGTGATCGTGAGG
Organism: uncultured archaeon; assembly: GCA_964363635.1. GTDB lineage: Archaea > Iainarchaeota > Iainarchaeia > Iainarchaeales > VGJJ01 > VGJJ01. Next base: position 52,387 of record CAYIIU010000001.1, on the reverse strand, counting down.
TGAACACAAATGAATGTTTTGAAAGTACGCAAACTCGCAGCTATTGTAGCTGGTGGAGCCTTGTTAGGTGCCGCAATGGCCCCGATGGTTTCAGCCATTACTAGCGCAGAAGCCAAATCAGTTACATACAACGCCGAAATGTCCCCCAATGTGAACATTGTGGTTGGATCAAGCGCCGCTGTTTCAGACGGTGTCTGGGCCGGAAACATTGCCCGAAAGGTCGTTGAAAAAGCAGTCATGGAAAAAGTCTACACAGGCGGAACCGGAACCGGTACAGCCGTTGTTACAGACATTGCTGCTGTCTTAGCGTTAGGAGGAACAGTCACCACATCGGGTGGAAAAACATTTGACAACACTCCGTTGAACTCGACGGGTGCAACAGCCGAATATTCGTCTGATATCGGAAAAGATCCATTATCTTTTTTGACCGATAAATCTCTTTCGTACAAATACAATGGAAGCTCCACATCCATTGATGTGAAGGAAACCGTTGGAGTAAAATTGAATCCTAAGTTCGATACCGCCACGCAAGTGAAAGACTTGGTTACGCGACTCGACTCTGGAGACATCAACTATGTGGTCAGCCTCGGTGCGGGAATTCCCACGAGTGCAGCCGCCAATTCGACAACCGATTTCACCGACACGTCGGATGACAATATTCGCATCCCTTTCTTCGGGAAAACCTTTTTGGTTCAGAAAGTCGATATTGACGACAGCAACAACGTTGTAGAGTTGCGCTTAGTGGAGGATAAGGCCAAGCAGACATTCGTCGCTGGGGAATCTTTTACCGCGCAGGGAGTTGGAGCCTATAGTGGTCAAACGTTGACTGTTACTGTGGTTTCAGTCGTTGCAACCGGACCTGCTGCTGCAACCTATCAAGCTAAGTTTAACTTGACGGATGAAGCCGGAAACGTGGTTGACACGCAAACAGTGTCCGCTGGAAACTTCGTAGAATTCGAAGACTCAGCTGGTGACGATGTCATTAGCGGCGATGTCTATTTGGACTCTGCCTCGGTGAATACCGGAACGAATGAAGGTGCAGTTGAAGTCTTAGTCGGGACTTCTTCGGTTCGCTTATTGGATGGGCAAAACTATCCGTATAACGAGCAAGTGGATGCCGAAAACATCAACGGACCCTATCAGGTTACATTAACCGAGACCGCGAGCTCAAATCGATTGACAAAAATTGTGATTAAGAACACGACCAAGTCGACTACGACTGCGACCACTACTGCCGCGAACTTAGTCAAAGGTTGGCCTATTTCCGTATTTGACTCGGACCATCCCTTCTATTCGACGGATGATTCTTTGACCGCCGCTGGAACAGCCGGTACGCACGAAGTATCCTTCTTAGATGGAACAGGAGCATTAGGTGAGGATGCCTTCAAGATAACCTTCAATGGTTTCAAGGAAGACCAAGCCATGGTGTATGTGCAGATTGGAAACAATGAATTAGAATTCAAAGATGCCCAAGACACGACACACCGCGTTCCCATGTGGGTCCGATTGCCTGAAGCAGGAGATAGTGGAAGCAGTACATTGAGTGCCGGTACTTTTGCCTCGAACTCGAACGGAATCCAGTTCAATTTCGACAATGGAAACAAGACACTCTATTACGATGTGAACCAAGCCACGCAGGACTTCAATGTGGCAGACGGAGATATTCTGAATGGTGTTGCAATCGACATCAACCCCGTCACGTTGGAAATGACAACGGATTTAGGTAGCATCGACATTAACGGCACAGGCCCTGTCAACGTTGTGTTGAGTGGAGTGAGTTACTTGACGGTCGCTCCAACAACCAACTATACGCAGGTTCGCTTGCAGGCCGACGGATGGGCTCGATTTGCGAAGGCCCAAATCAATTCGTCCACGGCTTCGTCCGACTTCTTAGACGGAGCAGCGGGTGCATCGAATCCGAGAGTAAATGGAGCGGGAATGACCACGGCCGCGATGGCGCACGTGTTCTTCTACGACGATGCCAATGTTACCGCAGCCGGTAACTTGGGCGGAATCGGAGCTGGTCCTCGATTGAATTTGTCGGGAGACAACTACGCGGTTGCCTACGGGTTCTTCGTCAATGAGAGTGGAACATCCATTAACAGCAGAGGATCCAGCGAGGGTGTCTATCTGTCGTTGCAGGGTAATATCTTCAACGCCGTCTCGAGCGGTACCGGTCAAGCTATTCCTGTGAGTGGTGGATTGCAGAAGTCCAAGAATTTGGCCTTCTTCGGTTCAGATCTTGGAGAAGATGGAACACCGGATATTAACTTCTATGTTCCGCAGATTGACAACTATGGTAAGGATCCTTCCGCCGAGACTGTTATTACTGCATTCTTCGGTGTGGATGAAAACAACGGTACAGCCTTTGGATACAATTCGCGCGCCCACATTGACACACGAAATGACCGCATCCCCTTGTTGGGCGGAGCATCTAACAAGATCTCTACTCCAACTGTCGATGTGAACTATGGTCGAACCGCCCAAGCTTTGAACGGCGTCACGTTATCGTTGAGCAACGACAGTACGTCCAGCTCTTCGTTAGCCAGCGCGTACACCGATTGGGGTACCAAGATGTCTATCGCCGACGGACAGACCGCCGAGTGGTGGATTCCTGACGCACGACCGAATATTTCGTTCCTCGTTTCTGGGGAGTCCACGACTTCTACAGTAACGGGTGGAGAAGAAATTACGGTCAAGGAAGGCGAGACTGGAACATTCACTACGGGAACAACGGTTACCGTGAAGGATGTCACCTACACCGCCACGGTTACGGACGGATCCACAGTCGTTACGAACGGAACAGGCTTCACGTACATGACGCCCGCCCCCTTGAATGGTAAGGCGCAAGTCTATACGGACGCTCAGTCAGTCCCGGGACCTAAGATTGTGGTCGGCGGACCCGCGGTTAACGCATTGGCTACAGAAGTGGCTGATTTGTTGAACGCTTCCGGAGACAAAGTCGCTGGAGTATACGGCAGCAACATCATTGTGGCCGGATACACCGCAGCCGACACCGGTACCGCTGCCCAAGAGCTTATTTCAGCCTTGGACGCCGCATAAATACATTCAATACACGAGGAAGGGTTTCGACCCTTCCTCTATCTTTTTTTTTTTTTTAACCATTTTTTCTCCTAAAATTTCAGTCAAATCTTTCACATTGTTTTTTCCCATTCTTTTCCTGCCGGATTTAAAGTCTTTTTTGCTCGTGTTACACCTATGCGCAACGCCAAATTGTATGCTGTTTTTGTCGTCTTGTTTGGGATAGCCGCTTTTGCCTATCTTTCAGGTGTCACCCCCCACAACGCGTGGAACGCCCTTTTTTCGCAGGGGTACGCATATACGGAGAGCGCGCAGGGAATCCTTTTCGCATCCAATGAGGGGGTCCCCACTCAACTATTATCCCTCTTATCAGCGGAACAGAGTTTCATTATCTCCCCCCACATGGTGTTGGGGAATAGTCCGCTTAACACGGCCGCGGCCAACCTCCTGATTCAAGATCAGATTGTGCTAAGCGGCCACCGAAAGAGCACGCTGACTGTAATTCGAGTGTTTGACTCATCTGCGTCCAATGGAAAGTGGGTTTCCTGCCAGACCGACTTCGGTTCGGGGAAAGACAATGAAACTATTTCGGTGAGCGAATGTGTTTCCCTGTTGGATGCCCCTAATTCAGTCGTCTTAGAATTGGATTTTCCCAATGCTTCTCAATCACGCCCCATTGTGGAGCTCTCCTCAAAAAAAGTCACCATCAAACCCGTGAAAGACACTGATGTTTCCGGAGTCAATTTTTTGTTTTTGCGCGGAATGTTTCCCGACGCGGGAGAGTTGATTGATTCCACTAATCGGGTGGTGGCTGCGAATCAAAAATAGAATATCCTGAAATGATTTTTTTCCCCCTTTTCTTCCTTCTCACAATATTTCTATTTTTTTTAATATTTCTTTAATGCCGGCTCATTCGTTCTTCAGCAGTTCGCGCAGCGCCACGGTAGCATACGTTCCTTTGTCCAGCCAAAATGAAACACTTGCGGCCATCCTTTCAGGATAGAATGCATCCGCCACCACTTTGTTCAATCTAAAATCGTGCACGCGCAGCAAGATGGGTTTTCTCCCGCCCCAGCTCGCCAATTCGTTCATGTTGGGGTTGGCAAAAAACGCAGGGGTAATCTTCTCCTCCGTCATGATTTGTTGCTCAAGTTCGCCCGGAATTCCCTTCGCAAGTTTGGAGCGGATTCCGGGTAACACGGCGGTTGGAATTCCATTTTCTAAAACATCTCCTTCCATAGGGTAAAACAGCTTCCGTTTCACACGTTCGGCGACAATCAAATTGAACACGTGGCTCTGGTACGCGTGCGTGAACAAATACCGCGTCTGCGCGGGCAATCGTTGGAATGCTCCTGCAAAATCGGTAGGCAAATTCACCAAATGATTCAGCATGGCGATTTCAAAGTGCGCCGAGTCGGGAAATTCCTTTAACGCGGCAGCAAAATCCCTTGTTTCACGCAATCGTTTGCGTGCGTCGCGCAGGCTATCCAGTTCTCCCTCGCTTTCCTTGCATAAATATTCCATGATGGCTTCTTCGGTGCGATTTTGCAAGAGCAATTTTCCCACGACATGCGTAATTTCGCGATACCCCCCAAAGCGCTGCTCTCCAAAATAATTGGGAACCCCTTGTCCAAGTTGCAATGCAAATTCGTCAATCTTTTTTCGAATATCCTCTTCATTTCCTTCCATGTTTCGAATGACAATCGTAAACTTATTTCCGCGCAACATTCCCAAATCGATTCGCTTGTCGGACCATTGCGCATGATGCAACGCTAAACCCTTCACAAAAAACTTCGAAAGTTTTGCCACGTCGGGGCGCCAAAAAGATACGCGTTGGCATGTGAGTGCGCGCTTGTCCTTCAATCCCGCGTAGCCAATGCGCTTCACGCTCCCCCCGGTTCCGCGTGAAAGCGTTCGAATGGCGAATGTGGTTTCAATGTTGAATTTTTCCATCCGCACATGCAGCTGGTCCATTTTCGCGGGGTTAGGATTGTCTGGAATCGCCAACGCAATCTTCTGCGGAGGATTTTGGTTCAATTGTTCGAGTTCGCAAACCGTGCCATCTTCCAATATCTCCTCCACCACAAAGTCCTCAATGCGGCGTTTGAGCTCCCCTCCCAATGGGGGCGTTTTCGTCAAATACGGGAGGTTCATGGACATAGATTATTGCGCGGCGTCTTTAATCCCCTACCTTTCCAGTATGAACCATTCGTTCTATCCTGCGGAGTCTGGAGCGGAAGAAAAAGAACCCGGTGAGCCCAAATAGAATGGCAATCACAAAATTATTGATGGCAATAATTTGTTGCGTGCTGGTTCGAATTTCAACAACACCCAAAAATTGGCTGGCAAATATTGCAAGGCAGAATGCCGCCCAAATCTGGACATAGGCAACATATTTAGTATGCCGTAAAGTCAAAGAACTCTTTAATGTCATCAAAAATCATCCCAATGACACCGGCGAAAAAGAGAATTGTTCCTACCATTCCAACGGTGATGTTGGAGAAAATGAGCAGGGTAGACTGGCTGGTCGATATTCCAAATACCGATACCACCAACGCAATAAACTCTTGAAACCGGTTCATAGGTTCTTCTATATCTTCGCTTGCGAATAAAAAACTATGTTGAATTTTTGGTGGACGTAAATTCATTAGCCCATTTCAATTTTGATTTCTATATGAGTGGGATGACTTTCCCGAATATCCAGCAATCCTTCCCGTGCCACTGCTTGCGGAGCAGATATTGTTCTTCAAAACCCATTTTCTTGTAAAACCCTTCTGCGCCGTGCCAAGCGGAACTCCAGCACCATACCTTGGGAATTTTTTCCTTTTTGCATTTTTCAATCACGTATTCGACCATTTCTCGTCCGCAGCCTTTTTGGTTGGAGACGATGCGCACAATCTCGCACGTGCCGATGTAGATGTCCACGACCATCGTTCCCACGATTTTTTTGTCATGCACGGAAACATACATGTGTTTGTTGGTAATGTCCTTTATCGCTTTCTCGTCCGAATAATGGTTGTTTTCATCATCCAATTTCCGCATGATGGGAAGAATAATTTCCAAATCGGCGAGGGTTGCGAGTCGAATCGTCATTGTATCACCTTATTTGTAACGTAACATCGCTCCAATCCCGCCGAATGCGTTGTAGAATTGCGCTCCCTCATCGGAGTCCATACTCACAACGTGGGTTTCCGTTCCCATCGCGTGGGCGGTGTCGAGCAAGTGGTCCAAGTAGTCCGTCTCTTCCACTTCCTCTACGGGGGATTGGCACTTTTCGCATTTGATTTTGGTATCATCAAATTCTTGCTTAGGGTCTTTCAACGTGAAGACTTTTTCCTCGTTACAATGCGTGCATTTGACTTTGATGATTCTCCACGTGATTCCTTCCGATAAAATTAACAAGGAAACTTGCCCTTTGGCGAGCGCGGCTTCCACATCAAACTGTCCATACGTGGCAAGGCCATCTTTGGCAACCGCCTGCATGAACTTTTCCAACACCGCACGCTCCCTCATCAAATCCGTGTTGCGTAAAATGTCATCCGAGCGCTGAATAATTTCGCGAATCCCCGATTCGTCCGTATAAGACAAGTCAATGATTCCCAAAATCTTGTCCTTCAAGCGGTAGTCAAGCTCCCCCACGTCCAAAAAGTCCTTTTTCGTCTGCCCAGGCCCGCCCACAATAATCCCGCGCAACTTGTCCCATTTTCCTTCTAACGTGGCGTTTATTTTTCCCGAAACACTTTTGTAAAAATCATTCGCGGCTTCCTCGCGCAAGTGTTCGAATCGCTGCGCCGACTGTCCACCGGCCCTAAATTTGCCGGCAACATTGGATGTAAAATGTCCAATGATGTCGTATCGCTTTCCCACCAGAAGTGCAACCGTCGCTTCGCGCTTGTCCATGACAATGAACACGTACACCTCGGTGGGGACCATCATTTCTTCCAACGGAGCTAAATGAAACGAAGAATCGCACCAATACAATTTCGTGCGCAGCGGTTTCAATGGCTTCACGGGGAACATGCGCAAATCATTTCGTCCTTCGATGGGGGAGACGTTCCCCGCAAACACCACGAGTCCCGTTGGAGGCAGTGCAAAGTCAATTTGTTTCAAATAATTGGAAATTTTTTTGAGTGCCGATTGAACATTCTTCCGTGTTTGAGGGGATTTGATGTTTCCACTCTGGCCCACTTCCGTGGCGAGCTGGTTCATGACCGTTCCGCGATCCGTGCCATAGGGGATGTACACGGAAATCAATTCGGTTCCGCGTCCCTTGTAGCCGCCCAGCTCCTTGAGCTTTTTCTTGAATAGGGCTTGCTCAGCCGAATCTATTTCCAAAAGGGTTTCTTTAGCCATAACGTGGAATGGTCCTGAATAGTAAGGAAGTCGACACGTTTTTATAGGTGGGTGGATTATCACGAGTGGCGGTGTAGCAGCTGTCTGGATAGGCGGGGCGCCTTATGGATATGTTTGATTTATTTCGCGAAGCCGACGCTAAGAAACCGGTTGAAAGCCCCCCTGAAACGGATGGTCCGCCAATTCAATCTTCCGCAAAGGAAAGTGCATTTGAAAATGAGTCTGGCGGAGACGCAGGATTGTACACCCAACCTTCTCCTGATGGAGACATGAACGAATCCGCGTTTCCTTCTACACTCGCCCCCGCATCTCGCACGGCCATTTCTAATTCTCTCGTCATTGCCATTCCCGGCTCCACCATTTTGCGCGGAAACTCATTCCAACTCGCATGGCTTTCTCGACTCGCAACCACAATCGAATCCTTGCGTGCGAACGGAACAAAAATCGCTGTTGTTGTCGGAGAATCTCCCGATGTGAGAGTAGCCTCTCGCGCGGCGCACCAATTGAGTTTGCATCCCAATGAAATTTCGCAAGCAATGCGCGCGAGCTCCGGATTGAACGCTTCATTAGTGCTGCGCACCCTTTCGCAAGCGCACCCTCAAGTGTGCGAGGAAATCAGCGAAACTGTTTCCATGCTGCAGAGCGATGCGATGCCCGTGATGTTGGGTTCCAAAGACTCCTTATCGATGGAAGCCCGTGCCGCGATGCTCGCCGAAAATGCGGGGGCAAAATTAGTTTTGTTTTCCGACATGGATATCCCCTCGAACACGTTGCACCACGGTCGTTTTTCCAAGATGGCCAGCGAGGCCGCGTTCAAGACGAGCCAGCAGTTCATTGTGGACCCGCTTACGGCGTTGGTCATGGCCCGCTCCAAAGTCGAAACCCTTCTCTTATCCGACAAGCACGTTTCCAAGCTCGAAGCCATTCTGAACAAGCAATCCAATGAAGGAACGTGGGTTGTGAGTGGCGCGAATTAATTCTACGCGTACACGTTCACATTACTTTCATACCTAAATGTTTGATTTCATCAAACACGTAGTTTTCGGGCGTGCGTTTTCCTAACAAAATTTCCACTTCAATCGGAGTGAGCATGGGTTTTTTGTACGATTCAAAGTCATCCGTGGCAATACGTGAGCATGCCGTGTTCACGTACGCATCCACATCCACTCCCAACAATGAATTGGGAGAAACATGTTCCATCGCGACGAGAGAAACTTTCTTTCCCGCTTGTTCAAGTTCGCTTTTCATGCGCATGGCGAGGGCTTTTCGAAGCTGACCCTTTTTGGTGCACAAAATAACGGCGAATGTTTGCGCGTCGCGCGCTTGGGCAATGAGTCCGAAGCGCTGGCGCAAATATTTTTCTTTGTATTTTTCCAAGTTTTCAATTTTGAGCGTGAACGGGTTGTATTGGTACGTGGGTTTCTTGCTCGCGAATGCGATGGCAAGCGCGTGAAAGTATCCGTCGCCGAAATACACATTCGCATCAACTTTATCTTCAATATCTCTGCGCGCGGAAACGTCGCATCCGAGGATTTGCCCGTCCTTCAAGTCGCCCATTCCTACAAAGATTTCGAATCCTTTAGATTCTAATTCTTTTTTGATCTCATTCAAGTGTCGGTGGAATTGAATCGTGACATAAATTCCAATCTTTTTGTTTGTTGAGAAGAATTTTTCTTTGGCGAGCGCCTTCACGCATCCGGGAATCATATTTTTTTCGATGGGAAATTCCACGGGCCAATAAATGACGGGGATTCCCGTGTGGAGCATTTTGGAATGTCCCAAATGCACAATCAAATCGCATCCGAGCATTTGGGCTTTGTGGTCCGCAATGTCGCACGCGCCGAATGACGGGTCAAGAACGGTAATCACCGGGATATTTTCGCGCGTGAATGCGTCTTCAATCTGCACCACATTCGTCTTCAATCCTTCCGGAAGTTGAATCAAAACAGATTTGGGTTTACGTGAACGGACTTCAGCTAGCAATTCGTTGAGTTGTAATGGCGGGTTGTCCATACTTTTTCACGCGAGAGCCGAGGGGATGGGATAACAAAGATGGGGGAAACGGAGGCCGAGAATTATTTTTTCTTGGCATCCTTTTTGTCCTCTTTTCCGGCAGCTGGTTTTCCACCCGCGGCGGGCTTGGCATCCTTGGCACCGGCTTTGGCAGGCGCGGCTCCTTTCGCGGGGGCTGCAGCGCCTTTGGCACCGGCGGCGGCAGCGTCTCCTTCGGCTGCGGGAGCGGTCGTTCCGTCGGCTGCGACTTCGGCAACCACTTCCACTTTTTCTTCACGCATTTTCTTGGGCAATTTTCCAATGGATTCCAAGTCTTGGTGCACGCGCACGCCCATGGGGAATCCCATTTTTGGCATCGCTCGCATGAGGCAGCGGTTGGCTTCCGAGATTTGCGTCTCGTCGCATAAAACAGACAAAATAACTTTTCCCTGTCGCAAGCGCGCGGCTTTTCCAATGGGTTTTCCGAACGCGTGTTTCATTCCGGACGAGACACGGTCGGCACCGGCTCCTTGTGCTAACTTATTTTCGCGGATAATGTGAAAGGGATAAATTCGGAGTCGCATGAAGAAGTTTTCTTTTCCGAGTGATTTGATTAGCGCACGATTCACGTTCAAGCGTGCGGACTCAATGGCGTTGTCGCGGATTTGAACGTCTCCTGCGTTGCAGTAAAGGTCTACGATGTGCGAGTATTTCTTGAGGGGGTTTCCCATGTTGAACTGTCGTGTGCGCAAATGGGGATTCGTTCCGATGAAGTTCTTATCATGAACCGTCACCGCGATGCGGCAATAGGCGGGCTTGTCTTGCCCTCGATAACAGTGTGCAGGTCTCAATCCCATAAAACAACCTTTTTTGCTTCGCAAAAAACGTTGGCGAAAAACCAACGTCCTTTTCGTGTTCTAGATACTCAAAAACCCCTGAGAATCATTTAAAAATCGACGCCCTGCGTTCCCTTGGTATTTCCTATAGGAGCGCTTTTAACGCCCTTTAGCGTGATGGGTGGTATGTCCGATTATGATGTAATTGTCGTGGGTGGGGGCCCTTCCGGCGCGGTTTGCGCCCGTTTAACAGCGGAAAAAGGGGCCCGCGTTTTACTATTAGACAAGGCTTCCTTTCCTCGGGAAAAACCCTCCCGGGACCTATGTCTCGCAGGCAAAAGCCGCTCGCTGATGGAAGAAATGGGCATTATTTCCCGCCTCGAAAGCAAGCCCCACGCCAAAGTGAGGGGTATCCGTTTCACGTCCCCCGGAGGAAAAATTTTCTCCCAAAGACTACCCCGTGTCGAGAGCGGCGAAACCCACGGCTGGGGAATAAAGAGTACATTCTTGGACAACATTCTTTTCGAACACGCTTCTAAAACATGCGAGTTCCGCGAAAAAACCCACGTCGTTGGTTTGCTCAAAGAAGGCGACCGTGTGGTTGGCGTTCGCATCGCGGATTTGTCCACGAAAGAAACCAAAGAAATTCGTTCGCGCATTGTGGTGGGTGCGGATGGAATTTCTTCCACGGTCGCACAACAATTGAACGCCAATGATGTGGTTCCGGAACATTCTCTTTCATGTGTGCGCGGCTATTATGAAAATGTGCAGGGTTTGACGGACGAAGCAGAGGTGCATTTTCTTTCCAATGGCACACGTGCACAACTTTGGATTACTCCGCTCGAAAACAACACGTGCAACGTCGGGTTGAGCGTGCAATTAGCGGATGCGCAGAAAAATAATATACACGTTCCCACATTATTCGAAAAAATTCTTGCCAGCGAACCATTCGCGGCGCGTTTCAAAGATGCCAAATTGGTTGGAAACTCTGAAATGTGGTCCCATTCTCTTGCATCGCATTCGCGCACGCGTGCATTTCCGGGGGCAGTATTACTAGGGAGCGCTGCAGGTCTAGGTGAATCGTTTTCCGGCGACGGGTTGGGAAACCATTTGCTTTCCGGCAAGCTTGCGGCGGAAACCATTACGAACGCGTTGGAAAAAAATGATGTTTCGTATGCGATGCTGCACGAATACGAAACCATTTTGAATGCTCATTTAGAAAATGATATTTCCTCCGCAAAACAATTGCACACGCTCGCCTCTTTCGCCCCGGCGCTCGACTTTACTTTCGCTCAAGCGGCGCAGAAGCCTGCGCTGCGTGCCCATTTGACGCGCGCGTGGTTGAATGAACCCAAGTTCCCTTCGAATGAAACGGTTTCGACGACGGCGTTTCTGAAACTTCTTTTTGCTTAGCAATATTGTTTCAACTATTTAGTAATGGTACTTGTATTTGCTCGCGTCAAATTTCTTTTTCGCTTCCGCGGGCCAGCGTTTGTCAATTTCATCAAAATAATGTTTTAGCACCGGATGCCATTCTGTTTTTCGATTGTTTTTCTCGTATTCCAACCATTCCGTCAAATCCTGTTTGAAGTTTTCTTCTGTTTCATATTCCAGGGCTTGAAATAGCATTTCTAATATTTCGATTTGTTTTACGAACTGCGCTTCTTTTGTTTTTCGTTCTTCAAATTCTTCCCACAATCCGCGAAATTCTTTCTGCAAGTTCTTAGGCAACAATTTGAAATAGTTTTCTGCCGTTTCACGTTCCTTTTTTTCTTTTTCTTCTTTCGCAATCCCATCTACGGGGGTGTAATCCTCTCCAAATATTTCTGTGGCGTCATGAATGAGCCCCATCTTCAACATTTTGTCTTTATCGTATCCTTCGGGCGCGAGCATGTAGGCCATGAGTCCTGCGCGCCATGAATGGTCGGCAACGCTTTCCGCATTTTTCACGCCGCGCTTAACCCATCCTGCGCGGGCGCGTTTCTTGAGTCCTTCCAACGCGGTAATGGCTTCGAAAAAAGCAGTTGAATTTTCCATATCATTATGGGTATTCGCATGTGTTTAAACATCTCTTCCTCGGCGTTCTCGCACACGAATTCTTAAATACTATAGCACTATAGTTGATGGTGATTTTAGTGGTAGACACGACAACGATTCAGGTGGAAAAAGGCACGAAGAAATTTTTAGACTCGCTCAAGGAGGCGTATGGCATGAAAACCTATGATGCAGTCATCAACCAATTGATTCAGAAGAAGACGAAGTCCTTGCATGGCTTTTTGGCCGATGAAGGAAAGGATATTTCCATGAAGGAAATTTTGAAAGGATTGAGGGATAAGAATGACAAATACTAACTTGTTCATTGATTCGAGCATCTGGCTGGATTATTTCCTCCACACGGACGAGCTGGTGGGAAAAATGATGGACTCCCACGAAGGAAAATTGCTCACGTCCATTGTTTGTTTTCACGAAGTGCCACGCCGTCTCATTCGCTTGAAGACGAATGAAGCCTACGTCAAAGAAGTCATTCGCTTCATGCACGAAAACAGCACGATTGTTCCAATCGATGAAGACATTGCTTTGAAATCCGCCGAGATAAGCGTTCAGCATCACCTCGCTTCCATGGACAGCATCATCTATCAATCTGCCCTTTCCGCAGGAGCATTGCTCATTTCTTCCGACAATGATTTTAGAAACCTTCCTAATGCACAGGTGGTGAATCTATGAAAAAGAAATTTCCATTTGATAAATATTCCGACAAAAATAGCCCCGTTTCAATGGGGGAAATCGTGCGGGAAATCAAGCGAGACCGGAGAGAATCCGATGAACGAAGAGAAGCCGTTTTTGATAAAATCGTTGAAAAATCCCGCCACTCGAAAAAGTTCTCCACGCGTTTCAGCCGACGTTTAGTGTCTCTCGGAATAAAGGAATAAATAAGCGGAGGCCGTTCCTATACTGCGTGTTAAAGTGCTACTTTCTGGACTCTGATTGGATACATAAACTGATTTAAGCTTTTTTGGCGATTTGGCGTGGGTATTTTTATATAGTCTTTTGACGCCTAATTTAATATGACTGAAACTGAGTTGAAACAAATCAATACTAAAGTGGATGCAATCCAAAGGGACTTGCATGAGTTCAGAGAACTCTTTGAAGAGTCCCAATTTGAATTAAATGACGAAACGAAAGCACAAGTAAAAGAATCCCGCAAACGGGCTCACATTGAGTTTAAGTCTCAAAAGGAAATGGAAAAGAAGTTTCGATGACCTATGAGGTCCGTTACGACCCTAAAGCGGAGAAGCAGTTAGAAAAGCTTCCAAAGGATGTGGCGGCCCGGATTGTTCGAAAATTGGGTGAAGTGGCCCAAACTGGTCGCGGAATCGAATCCATTAACGATAAAGAATATGGGCACAAAATTCGGGTTGGAGATTATCGCGCCATTGTTGATGTGGAAAGAAACCCGGATATTATTTGGGTGCGCGTAGTGGGTCATCGTAGTACTATTTACAAGCGGATTTGATTGTTATGAATAATGCAATATTTTCTAAGCGCGTTGAAAAAGCCTGGAAAAGACATGATGAAGGAAAGTTTATCAAAATGAGTAAGGGTGAGTTTCTGAACGAATTGGAAACGTGGTAATTTGCTGTTGCCTGTTTAATTGTTGCTCATTCGATAGGGAATGCCAAAAAAAGTGTTTCCAATTAGGTCTTTTATTTTTTGTCGATCAGATAAAGTTTGATAATTGATAACAATTTCGGCTTTCCCAGGACATCGAGAGGTATCAATACTCATTCCGAAGGAAATAGCGTTTACCTGATTTTGTTCCTGGGTGTGTGCTGATAAAATTTGTTGGGATTCATGTGTGGTTGGAAGTTCATCACATGGAGTTTCGTAATTGTCTTCTATAATTACCAAAAAGCCACTTACAATAAAAGCAAAAAATAGAAAAACTATAATTAGTGCTCCTGCAAATATCTGTTTGTGATTCTTTAATGACATGCTTATTGTCTACTATCCCTCAATAAATCTTTTTTGGTACATTGACAAGCCAAGATTCGCATCCCAGTTAAAGCGCGTTTTTCTACTATTCCCACAGCGCTTCAACGCCAAAGTATAAGCGGGGACCGAGAGTCCGGACAACGGATCGGGTCTCTGTCCATGGTAATTCAACACCCTGATTGCCCATTTCCTTAGGGTCAACGTGGTATTATAGGTCTATACTTTTTGGTGAAAAAATTGCTTATTTGTAGCTTCGATCTTTCTTTCGGTCAATGTCGTACACTTTGACGTATTTTTCTTTCCAGTTTACGGTGTATTGGATTCGATAGTCTCCTATTCTGATACGATAGTCGGATTGGCTTCCAGTTATTTTGGTAACATCGAATTGGTTCACTGGTGCGGGGTTTTCACGGAGAGCGTCAATGGCTTCTTTGATACGTTCTTTCATTTTGGGTTCGAGTTTGGTGTATTGTTTGTCTGCTACGCGCGTCAATTCGACAGTATAGACAGACATGATAGAGGGCCTTTATTGGTTTCGAGCTTTTACCGTTTCCCAAGGAATTACTTTTCCTTCGGCGATTTCTTTATGTCCGCGTTTCATCGCGCGTAGTTCTTCTTTGGTTGGAGCTTCCTCTTTCACGAGTAAGGCATTTAGTTTAGTATCCATGGTCTCAAGCCTGGTTTGGATGGCTTTTAGTACAGCAGTGTCGCTCATACTATCTATTACTGTATTGATTCAATAAAAAGGTGTGCTCGGGGCATCGCCGATTAACCCGATGATTGGCGCGTACGGTTTACTAATCGTAAGCGGGGACCGAGAATCGAACTCGGCTATCCGGCTCTGCAGGCCGGCGCATAACCTCTCTGCCACCCCCGCAAACTTTTGCTATCGCAAAAGTTTGATCAAAATGCGTACGGGTACCGCGGGGCGGTACCCCTACAACATTCAATCATGTGGCTTCTTGGGGAATTTTACATTCCCCAAAATCCACCGAGCGACCATATGGATAATCTGGGCAAGGGTTTTAATGCAAGGCGTTGTTTTACGAGCATGCTCAAGGCTGTTATATTCGATTTTGATGATACCCTAGTCAAGAGTGGGGAAACCTCGTACCGCAACCACTGCAAAACCGCCCAAATTCTCGGGTGGCCCAAGCCCGCTTTTTCGACTTTTTTGAAATTCTGGGGGAAGCCTTGGCACGCCATGATTCTCGCACTTTTTCCTCATGCGGATGTGAATGAGTTCATTGCCGCGTACTCTAAAATTCGTAAATCCTCGCGTTATCCCTTAATCCCCGGCGCGCTGGAAACCATTAATTTTCTGCACGAGCATCATATCGAGTTGGGGATTTTATCCAACAAACCTACGGAGCAATTGTTGGAGCGAATCGAATACACGGCATTAAACCCTAAAATTTTCTCCTTCGTTTTTGGAGAGCAGTCCACTTTTTTCAAGAAGCCGGATTCGCGGGCGTTTGATGAAGTCTTGTTTCAGTTCAAGAAGCACTACATCAAGAAAAATGAAATGTTATATGTGGGTGATCTTACCGTTGATTATTTCACTGCGCGCGGAGCGGGGGTTGATTTCTGCGCCGTGCTGAGCGGTTTTCACTCTGCTCAAAAGTTTTCCCGCGAGGGGCTTGCGCGTGAAAATATGATTCCGAGCGTGCAATACCTTCCCCAATGGCTGCTGGAAAACCGCTACATCAAGCCCGCGCACGGGGAAGGGTACTAGTCAGTTCAAGCTCAATTTGGCAATTTTATTCACAATCCTTAAATGAGTCCGCGCCGTAATGGTGTTCATGCGCCTCGCCATCGTTTCCGACACCCATTTAGGGTTTGCCCGCGGTAGTTCACGTGAAGGGGACGCGTATCTCGCATTAAAGCAGGCCCTCGAAGGCATTGCCAACCAAAATGTGGATGCTATTATCCACCCCGGGGATTTTTTTGACCACAAGATTCCTATTCAGGAAGTGTGGAACGAATCCTTCGACTTGTTGAGCATTCTTCAAAATGGGAAAGACCCGGAAGTAAAAATCACTCACCAAAAAAGAGATGGTTCTGCCAATGGATTCAATTACCAAGGAATTCCCCTCATTGCCATTGCAGGCACGCACGAATACCGTTCAAAAGATTTGAAGAACGCCCTGCAAGTGTTGGAAACGGGGAATTTTCTCATTTGCTTGCATGCTTCCCACGCTTTAATCGAAAAAAAGAACGAAAAAGGCGAACTCGAAAAAGTCGCCGTGCACGGCATGAGCGGCATTCCCGAGAAGCGCGCCCTTGAGGCGTTGAAGATGTACAATCCCCAACCCATTTCGGACGTGCACAACCTTCTCGTGCTTCATCAGTCCATCAAAGAGTTTCTCCCGAGCAAAGATGATATGGTCGCCACGATTGGGTTGGAAAATCTTCCGAGTGGATTCGATTTGCTCCTGAATGGACACTTGCACTGGACCTCATTGACCGAGTGGGAGGGCAAAAAATTGTTGATTCCCGGTTCAACCGTATTCACCCAGATGAAAAACCTCGAAGGGAAGAAACCAAAGGGTTGGTACATCTACGATACGAAAACCAAACAACTCGAAATGCACCATCTTCCCAAGCAGCGTAAACTGTACTATCACAAATTGAAATTCAAAGACGGAACGCCGCAGAAAATTCTGAAAGTCTGCCGCGAAGTGATTGAAAAAGATTTGATTCATTCCAAACTAACGCACGATATGCTCCCTCTTTACCGCCTCAAGGTCACGGGCACGCTCGCTAAGGGTTTTACGCAGGCAGATGTGGATATTTCCCCTTTAGTGAAAGAGTTCGAGTCCAAAGCCTTGTTTTCGTGCATGAAAAAGTTTTCCACGGGAGAATTTTCATTCCGTTTGGATGAATTGCGCGCCCTGCATAAGTCAAACACCTCGTTATCGAAGATGGGGATTGATTTGCTCGAAAAAAACCTGCAGCAAACCCTCATGGACAAGCGCATTGATGTGAAACGCTTGTTCGAGCTGCTCGAAGAAAAAGATAATATTGACAAGGTCGTACAATTGCTGCGTGAAGGAGAATTAGTCCAGCCGGAAAAGAAAGAAGAACTGGTAATTGCAGTGGAAAAAAAATAGGAGCGTGAATGAGATGGAAGAAAAGCAAATTACAACAATGAAAGGTGCTCAGGAACTCGTTAGAGGTTTTGCTGAGCGAAATAAATGGAAAGATTTTCCAAATGTGGACAAATTTGATCATCTGCACGAGGAGTTGATTGAAATGTCCCAGCATTTGCGGTACAAATCCGAAGAGGAGCGGATTCAAATAATCAAGGACAAAAAAGAAATTTTTGTCGACGGAATTGGAGATTTATTTTTTGGAATGTGTCGCCTTGCAAACCAATTAAACGTGGACATCGAAGAAGCGTTCAATATGGTGCAGAAGGAAATTCTCGCAAAATATAATCACAAAAACGCTGAAAATAATCTGGTGCATCAGAAATAATTAATTTTTACTGCCATGATGATAATATGTCAGCGCATGCAGTGCATTCGCCGCGTCAATGGGTTCCTCGAATGTTTGTATTCCTTCTTTTTCCAATAATTTCATGTGCATTTTGGCAAATTCCCCGCCGGCGCTCACCACGAGAACAGGCTTTGTTCGTTTCGTGAGCAATCCGCTTATGCCTTCAATAATATCCGAATCGAGTGTGGGAACTTGGAATAATAGGATCAAAATAATGGAATCCACATTCCCGTCCTTGAGTGCGTTGTCCATCGCTACCATAAAACGGTTGTTGTCCGCGTCTCCCGTTAAGTCCATTGGGTTTTTGATTACGGCATAGGAAGGAGACGCAGCGATAATGGGTTTGCGCGACTCGGCGCTCATCTCGGCCAAATTCAAGCACGAATCGGATAATGCATCCGCGGTGAGGACCCCATATCCTCCTCCATTCGTGATAATCTGCGCTCGGTTTCCTTTGGGTCGAGGTTCGCTCGCGAGCACGCGTGCGTAATCAAACACTTGCCTCATGCTATCGGCGCGGATGAGTCCGGTCTGTTTGACCACCGCATCAAACACTTTAGCGTTTCCCGCCAGGCTTCCCGTGTGCGAGGCCGTGGCTTTTCCTCCGGCTTCACTCATTCCGCCTTTGATGATAATCACGGGTTTTTTCTCGGAGACCTTCTTTGCAACTTTGAAGAATTTCTGTCCGTTGCGCACGCCTTCCAAGTACACGCAAATGACTTTCGTATCCCTGTCTTCGGCCAAATATTCCAACAAATCCGCCTCGTCCGTGCTCATGGCATTTCCATATGAGATGAATTTGTTGATTCCATACTCTTTGCTTCCGGCCCAGTCTAACACTGCGCTTCCCAATGCTCCGCTTTGAGAAATGAAGGAAATCTTTCCGCGTTTAGGCCGCATCAAGCGGTAGCGCGGCAAGAATAGGGTGTCAATATTGGAATGAGTGTCTAACACTCCCAAACAATTGGGTCCGATGCATTTCATGGAGGGGTATTTGTTCATGGCGGATTGCAATTTTTTAGTCAGTTGAGCGTTTCCCACTTCTGAAAATCCCGCGGAGATAATGATGCATGCCTTTACACCTTTTTTTCCGCATTCTTCAATCGTTTTTGGGACGAATTCTCCGGGGATGGTGATGACGGCTAATTCCACCTTGTCTTTGATGGCAGAAATGGATGGAAAACATTTCACATTCAGAATAGATTCCGCGCTCGGGTTCACCGCGAATAGTTTGCCTCGAAACCCCCCTTTCACAAAGTTTTCCAGCGTAACATACCCTATTTTTCCCGGGTTTCGCGATGCCCCAATCACGGCAACGCTTTTCGCTGAGAAGGCATACTCTAGGTTGGTAGGCATGCTCTCAGAGTAAAATTGGGCTTTATATGGATTCCCCGATTGTTGCGCTGGCAATTAGCGTTAGTCCTTCTGGAACACGAGTGCGTTTTTGCCTGTGGCCATCAATTTTAGACCCGCCCGCGCGAAAATATCGATCATGATTTGTGGATTTTCATATTCTCTTGATTTGTAATCTGTTACAATAAAACCTTTTGGGCGCAGATAAGGAGCAATTTCTTTGATATGTTGGGCAAGGTCTGCTGGAGAAAGGTGAATCAGCCCATAGTGCGAAAAGATAACCCCTGGTCTAATTTTTTTCAAATAGTGTTGAAAGTCAGTTGCAGGCGCTTGAATAAACGAAACCGCTTTCAAATACTTTTCCCATTGCGAAAAGGCCTCATCGGAGAATCCGAAAAAACGGGTTCGATTTCCATACTCATTTTTTTGTGCTAATTCAGATAATGCTACGCCTGCACCACATCCCCACTCAACCACATTGAGCGGATTTTTCCGATCATTTTTTTCAGCCATGTTGATAATATCTCCTAATTTAGCTCCTGCTGGTAGACCATATGCCTTTTCCACTTGGTTTAGCCCACTGTGCGTGAAAAGCCATTCCTTGGCTAGTTTAAAGGTGCGTCTTCCATTACGTCGAACAATTCGGCTGGTTGCCAAAAGATGAGGCGATTTTGGTCGTTTCTTTGATAATCTTCGAAATATCCAACTAAGAATTGTGCGCGATTCCGATATTACTTTGACCTTTCTATTACGGCGATAAACAGGCATGTCAAACTAGAATTTCGCTTGAATAAATAGTTGCTGTCAAGGTAGGAAGTCTTCGTCCTTAATCTTTCGTGGCAAGTATTTTTCCGCGATGAAGCGGATTTCCTTCTTGGATAGGGCATCGTCTTCCCAAAAATTTCCTAAAGGTTTTCGCTGGTTTAACCGGATTAATTTAGTTTTTGGTGTTTTGAACGGTTGGCCATTTTTTGTTCATCCTTCTTGACTTTTCTTTCTAACTTTTTAATATCCGCTTCGGGCGGGAGTTCTTCGGGCTTTATTCCGCGCTTGTTCAATAAATCCCGCACATCTGAATTGTTTCTCATATGTTCCTTTGTGATAGTATTTTCGCCTCGCAATTCCTCTTTTTTAACATTAAAGTTAGTAATTTCCGTTGCAAGGTTTTTGGCTGTTATGGTAATGGTTGGGAGAAAATCGGCTAGTGGTTTATGTTGGGGGATTCCTAGTTTACTTTTCATCTGACCAGTCGAATAACCGCCAAATAGAACTTGGTCTCCTTTGCTTCTGATTCTAGCAAAACCATTATCATCGACTCCCCTCTCATAGATTAATTTGGAAAGTTCTGTTTCAGAAGTTATGAGTTTTTGTCTCACATACATTCGTTCTTGCAGTCCTATTCTTTGTTCAATCAATTCCTGCTTTCTTGTCTGGATGGCAAAATAGCTTTGAGCAAAAGCAATTTGTTCCTTCCTAGGGTCTCCATTCTGCGCAATGAGATAGCACGCATACCGGGTCAGCATCATATCATCAATTTCTCTTTTTGCTCCTGAACCAATATCAACCATTTTCCTGATGCCGGGAAAATGGTCATTTAAGTCGTAGCCTGAGTTTGTACAAGCCATTTTTGCTTTGTCGATTGCATTTAGAAAATTTTCCCATTTATCATAGTCTAAAAGGATTTGAAGGTCTCTTGCAAACCAAAACTCTATTCCCCCCGCTTCTCGGGTATACTCCTCAAACTTTTTTGTAAGCTGTGTGATGACCTGCTTATCCATACTTATTTCTCAAAACAGACAATATCTTAATGGTTGGGGTGCTAAGTCGCCAAATTAACAAGTGTTAGACTGATGTATCTTTTGACTTGAATTTGGCCATTTGAAGGCAATCAATCGGTTAAAGCCATGAAAAGAATCATGGAAGGAAGTCTTCGTCCTTAATCTTTCGTGGCAAGTATTCCTCCGTGATGAAGCGGATTCCTTTTTTGGAAAGGGCTTCCAATTCCATCTTGATGTTTTTCTCTTTCATCAAGTCGAACTCTTGCTGCCATTTCTTGTGCTTGAACCACTCGTATGATTTGAGTTCATCTAAGCGTTTCAAATCAAGCGTGTTGAGTTTAATCGTCACTTCTTTGGGGATTTTGAACTTGTCCACATCTCCAACCGTCAAACCGATGTATTTCGTATCGGGAGTGGCGAGTTTTTCTTCCGAATACGAAAGTGAAATGGATCCTTGTTTGATCACCGAGTAAATGTACATTCCCCACGGGTCCGCATCCATGAGTGCGTACACGGGCAATTTATGTTCGCGGCTCAAACGCTGAACGAATCGTCGTTCTCCGCGCGCCGCTTGTCCACGACCAGTAATAATGATACAATTATTTTTCTCCCAGAACTTATCTTCATTGAAGCGTCGCCACACAGCGTCCTTTTCGATGAAAAGCACATAGTCGGCTTTCATTTTCTTTATTTCAATTCGGTCCTCTTCCACATTCGAGGGGACGGACCATCCGCCTGAACCCATTTTGGCTAAATCAATGATGTCCTTTCCATCCTGCACCACCATGTCTCCGGCGATGATTCCTTTCGCCGATGCTGCAAGATGCAATTCTTCGCGGAGCAAATT
The DNA here is from genome assembly GCA_964363635.1 of uncultured archaeon. Taxonomy (GTDB): domain Archaea; phylum Iainarchaeota; class Iainarchaeia; order Iainarchaeales; family VGJJ01; genus VGJJ01. The sequence continues at coordinate 30,692 of CAYIIU010000001.1, read as the reverse complement.
GAGCGAGGCTTCTACGTCTTCCACAAGAGGATCACTTTCGGACTGGTCTTCGAAAGTATTCTCCTGCGTCCCTTCAATGGTATGTTTGAGTGCGTAATAGAGATCACGAATGGATACTGTGGCATTCTGCTGAATGACTTTTTTGATTTCATTCGCCACAAGCGTGGTTTGCATGAATTTTCGCGTGTGGGCAATGTTCAGGAATTGTCGTTCGGATGTTTTGTCTCCTAATTTGATGGTTCGTGACTTTTGGTCGAAGAAAATGTTTCCAAGTGAACGGACTGGCAGTTCCATCGACGGATTATCTCCCTTGTTAATCTGCGAAACGAGCTGGTTTCCCAATACTTCGAGTTTCTTGATGACTTCCTTATCTTTCGTTGAGAGTCCAGCCATTATTCCTCACCGCCATTTTCATCGTCTTCTTTCTTTTTGGCCTTTCCGCCCTTGGATTCCTTGTCTAATTTGCCTAATCGCGCAATTTCTTTTTCCAATTCCGCATCCGATTCAGCTTCCAATTCTTTTTCTTGCGCTTCATCAATCTTCAAGCGTTTGGCAACAATGTCAAGCAGTTTGTGCTCGATGGGCTTGGGATCCTTCTCCACGAGTTCTCCCAACGCAATGGCCACTTCAATGGCGTATTTGGAATAGATTCGTTTCTTTTCCATCTTCAAACGTTCGCGTTCTTTTCCGATGATGTACCGCGCGGTTTTTCGTCCGGCGTCCATCAAAGAGAGTCGGATTTCTTCGACGATTTCTTCGTCGTTGGCAATCGCTTGCTTTCCGGCTCCCGTGTAGGGGATGTGGACGGAAATCAGATTCACAAAAACCGTAACAGGCGCTGTTTCCGCGTCTTTGATTCCGTAGCGTTTCCAGTCAACCGTTTTCACCGCTTCCGTAATGCCGCATCCGCCCGTGTCAAACAACAAGGGTGCGCGGTTGGCGAAGCGCATAATTTCCATGCGCATCTCTTCTCCTACTCTTCGTCCGGCTTTTCCTCCGTATCCCACACTCACTTCCACTTGGAATGGGTATCCTCCTTGCGAAACTTGCGGTTTGCGTGTGACCACGGATAAAAATTCGGGTTCCACAATTGATTTCAACGACTTGATTATTTGTTCTTCCCCAATCGGGCGTAAACAATCGGTTCGCGGGGCGATGAATGTAATCGTTTTGAACCCCTTGATTATTTCTTCAATTTCCTGCCATGTGAGTTGATGCGGGTCCTTGTCCAAATCGAATGAAACCTTTTCCGCCAGTTCCTTGATAGCCGTTTCTCCCATTCGGTCGAGTTCTGTTTTCAAAAACGAATTTGTTTTGCGGGAAGGGGTGGCTTTGGCCATGTTCAAGAGCTCGTCAACGGTGACTCCTTTCGGGTGCGGCTGGACTTCTTCAGGTTTGTCCGGAATGACTTTCGCCGTGCGTTCGAACACTGTTGTAGTGCCGGCGGGATCGGTGAATGTAATCTTTGCATGAGGATTGGCGATGGCCGTGCGTCGCAAATATTCATACGGTCCTTGTTCGTTGTTCACGTACTTCATTTCTTTGAAGTGTGCCTTTACGGCCGTTCCTCGGAATTTTTTGGTGAGAACAACAATGTTCGATACTTTTGGGTGGTTGTATTTGGTATCAATGCTCACGTCGCACGAAAATACTTCTTTGGCGTTTCCCGTGATGACTTTTACTTCTTTTCCAGTGGTCATCTGCGAAAGCATCGTACATCCCGCGGCGCCGATTCCTTGTTGTCCGCGCATTTGCATCAAGCGGTGAAACTTTGTTCCCGCGAGCAATTGTCCAAATGCTTTTCCAACCGTTTCACGTGTGAGGCCGGGGCCATTGTCCGTGCTGGTGACTTCGTAGTATTCGTCTCCCAATTCTTTGATTTGTACTTCAATGTCGGGGAGAATGTTGGCGTTTTCACACGCATCCAAGGAATTCGTCACATATTCATGAATGATGGTAGTGAGTGCTTTTGTTTTTCCGCTCAACCCAAGCATTTGCTTGTTTTTCTTGAAGAATTCCGCCACCGAGTGTTCGCGGAACTCTTTTTCCAAGTCTTGCGCCGTGACAGCTTCCGTTTTAGCGGGTTTTTCCGATTGTTGAGCGTGTGCGGCCATATTTTTACCTGAATTCAAACTCTTCGCTTGTTGAGAGTGATTGGCGTAAGTAATTTAATACAGTGGCGTGCTCGGCGCCTTTCACGAGCATCGTGATGGCTTCCATCGCTTTAGCTACATTATCGGCTTTCCCAATGATGGCGACTGTTTTTCCATATACTGAAATGAATGTCTGCGTGTCTTTTTCAATTTGGGAACGAATGGCGCCTTCTTTTCCAATGATTCTCCCTTTTTTGGACTGAATCGCCTTGTGGTGTTTTCCCAAAAATTCGGTAAGGTTGATTATTTCCAAATAGTATTCATCGTCCGCGAGTCTCATCGCGTGTTCGGGGGAAAATCCTCTACCAATGGCGCGAACAATGTTGGCGGATTTCAAAACTTGAACGGCATCCTCTGCCTCAATCTCAACGTCTCCGTTCTTGCTGTCGATTTTCACTCGTGTCTGGGTTTCTTTTTCAATCGTTTTACGGGTTCCCCCGTTTGGACCTATTACCACGGCCACTCGGTCTTTGGGGATGGCGAATTCTTCAACAGTCATGGAGGGGATCCACCTTTCAAAGGTGCATACTAGGAGGTTAGTAAAGAGGGTTTAAGAGGATTCTGGCTTTTTTGCCTATATGGACGCGTGGATTCACCCCTCTCATTCGTGGCCTAAACCTAATTCTTCCGAGAGCGGTGCTGCTATTCAAAACATTCCTTTTGATGGTCCCGGTGTCATTCGCGTCGTGATTTCCTCGCATTCAGAAGTGGCACGCCACTATCACCATTACTCTCATTCGTTTGTTTACGTTCTCGAAGGAGATGGAGTTGTTTTCTTGAATGGAAAAGAACACCCCATCAAACAGGGGGATATTCTCTATTATCCTCCCAAGGAAGTTCATGGATTTAAAGCGGGCCCAAAAGATTTGATATTGTTAGCTGTTGAAAACCCTGCCAACACCCGCCCAGATGGGTCCCGCGACACTGTTTTCGTGTGATTTTATTTTAAAATTCGCCTTCATTTTTTATTTTTTTGACATCTTCGTAAAACTGTTCATACGTCAAATCCTTCATTCCAATCCGGTGGAATACTTTGAGCATGTTCGTGATGTCACGTTCGTAATAGTGTTTGGCGTTGGGGTGGATGGTGGGGATGGATTGTCCGCAGTCAATAATCACCGGCAAATCATCCTTGACTAAAATATTATACTCGGACAAATCCCCATGAATGAGTTTGGCGTGGAGCATGTTGGCGATTGCCAAGCACACCGCATCATAAAACTTTTTCAAATCCTTCACGTGCGCATCCTTCAGACGCGGTGCGGCGTGTCCGTTTTTTTGTCCGATGAATTCCATGACTAAAACATTTTCTTTCGCTGCCAGCGGCGTGGGAACGGGAACGCCGAATTTTTGAAATCGTTGTAATGAGGAAAATTCTTTTTGGGTCCACGCAAACACAATATTCCGTTTATCGTGCTTGGCTTTTTTGAATCGCGGTTCAAAATCCAAATAATCTTCCATTCGTTTGAAGTCGCTTGTTTCAATCTTGTATATCTTCACTGCGCGATAGTGTCCTGAATTGTCCGCCGCGCGGAACACATGGGCTTCTTTTCCCGTTGAAATGGTGAATTCCAAATGGTCAATCTGCCCCTGTGATGCGAATGTGTGGATGATTCGAATCACATTCTTGTCGAACACTTTGGCAAACGTCTTTCGCAAGTCTTCCTCTGGAAAGAGTTTGGTCAGATTGTACTCGTCGGGCATGGACATGAATAAGTTGAGGGGGGCGATTATTTATAGGTTCTATCCTTTTTGCGCTCAATTCTGAAAATAGTAATCTTTTTAGCATCGTGATAAACAGTATATTTGATGCGGTGGGTTTGAATTCGAATGCGATATTCAGAGTCGGTTCCACTAAGTTTTTCCACATCAAATTCCTCTTTTGGTGCATGATTTTGAGCGAGCGCGTTAATGGCTTTCCGTACTCTTTCTTTTAGTTTGGGTTCCAGTTTAGAGTATTCTTTTTCAGCCCGATGGGTGAGTTCGACATAAAAAGTGTCCATTTTTGGTCACCCGTGGCGTTCTTTCACTTTAGACCAAGGAATTACTTTTCCAGCAGCAATATCTTTGCGGGCTTGGCGAATGTCGTGTAAATCTTGCTTTGTTGGTTTAACTTCTTTTACCGAAAGCGCTTTCATTCTCATTTCTAAATGATCCATTCTCTGCTGTAGTACTTGAATAGAATCGGCATCGTTCATGCTCTTTACTTGTTTTTTCATATTTTTAACCATTCGTATGCTATTTCGCCGCAGAACTTTAAATAGGTAATTTCGTCAACAGTCCCATTCGTCGCAGTTTTTCGGTTTGCATGGGCAAGTAGCGCCACACGACATCGCCTTTGATGGGTTGAAAATCCCATAAGCGTACAATAATCACATCTCCTTCACGCATCCACACTTTCTTTTTCAGTTTTCCCGGAATGCGGCAATGTCTCTCAACTCCGTCTTCGCACGCGGCGAGAATTTGGTCGGTTCCGTGGAGTTTCACTACAACCGCAAACAATTCTCCGTGATCCCGATACGGCAGTCTGAGTTTGTATTGGGTTTCTCCCTCAGTATTCGTTGTTTCAACCATGTGTGTTTCCCATTCCCTGCGTGTAACAATTAGATTTTATAGATTTGCGCGTGCGGCACTCCAGCAATCCGCTTTACTCCATTCTGCGTCAAAAGTCCTTGTTTCACGGCAACTTTGAATGTTTCTTCTCCAATCAAATTGACGTTTTCCGCTTCGTTTAAGTGTTCGGCGAATTCGTTTTCATCCACTATTTTCTCGTGATAGAATGTCTTGCTCACGTTCAAGGAGATTTTTCCCTCGTTGAGCGTTTTTCCAATCAATTCCGCGTCCGCGGCTGCGAGAACGCTTCCTGTTTCATTCGCATGCATGCGCATCGCAATTTTTTTGTCCAAGGGTTATCCTCTCCGCAGCGGAGAGATGGCTCCGCACGCTTCACACTTTAACTGACGGACGCCGTTGTGTTCAATGTAATGCGTGTCCGGTTTTCCGCATTCTTTGCAGATGACAAATTCTTCCAAAAAACGCGTGAACCAGTCGTTGATTTGTTTTTCGGAGAATTTTCCCACGATAACAAGACGGTCGCCTTCCGGTTTGGCGGGTGCCGCACTTTCTTTGGTCAAAAATTTGAGCAAGTCTTTGGGGTCTTCGCGCCGCATGACTTTAATCAATTGGACAAAGTTCTTCACATACGTTTTTGGTCCTTGAATGAAGCTCTCCACACGCGGGAAGATAAATCGTTCCTTGTCTAACGATTTTTGCGGAATTTGCGTGTAGAGGCGGTCGAGCATCTGCTCATAGGACAGTTCCATACATGAAAACACGGAAAAACCCTTATAAAAGGCCAGTTTCGGACCGCTTCCGATGCGGGGTTCCGCCCCCGCGCGTCGGGTTTTCGCCAGCCTTTCGAGCTTTTTCAAAAAGCTCGAGCAAAAGTTTTCGCCGGCCTTTTTTGAAAAGGCCATTTCAAAAGGCTGCGGTCGTGCCGGTGGACGGAGAGGGGTTTTGCAACCCCTCGGGAGGCCTACAAATATTCCCTTTCTACTTTGATTTCGGCCGCGGAAATGAACTCCGCGGATGCATTTTCAATCGGTTTGGCAATCGTGTGCTCGGTTTTCACCAGTTTGGGCTGCGGGAGAACGAATGGTTTCAATTCGGCGAGTTCAGCATGTTCGTTTGTTAATTTTTCCCACGTTTCATTTGTCTTTCGTGTGCAAAATTGTTGTTCTTCGTCGTGAATCATCTTAATCCACTTGCACGCCAGCACATTCCGTCCATCGGGCTGCGCGGAAATGATTCCGTACGCACGCACCATGAGTCCTTCGCTCATCGCGGGGGCATTTTTCTCCTCGATGAATCCTTCCCATTCCCCTTTCTCGTCTTTAACCCGCACCACTACTTCACCGTTCCGCATTTTGAGTTCTTGCACCGCGCCATGCGTAAAAACCATTTTGTTTTCCAGCGTTGAGCGAGGGTACAGCGCGGGGGAAAAAATAAACAGCACACCGGTGGTCATGCACGCATATACAGCGTTCTAGTTTTTATCCGAATAACCCGGAGACGCTCAACGCGCCGTACATGAGGATCATCAGCCCCACTTGCAAGGGGAGGGCAGGCAGGGCCTTTCCAACGTTCTTGCTCCCGTAATCGAGTGTAAATGCCAGTCCCGCGAACGACGCCACCAGAACGCCAAACGACGGGACTACTGCATAGGGCCACATCCATCCGGCGTCTAATGATTCTCCTAATATGGCTACGCTGAAAACGAGGGGCATGACTAAGTCGCCCGTTCCCAATTCGAATTGGTGCTTGCTCGTGGGGAGTGCGAACGTGAACGAGAGATTTTTCTTCGCCACCGCTTTGGCCATCGTCACCATGTGTTTGGTTTGGAACACGGCGATATAATCGTACACGGCGAGCAAAATCAAAAATACAATCACGGGCCACACGCCGATGCTCGCCCCCAAGAGTGCGCCCACTCCCACCGTTGCGAGTGTGGAGGAAATATTTCTCCAAATCAAATATTGGGGAAAAAATATTCGAATGACAATAATTACGAATGCTAAAAATATGGCAAATTCTTCGGGCAAAAATGCAATCATCACAATGACGGTGCTGAAAAGCAGGGCCATGGATTCCAACCCTTTGAGAAACCAATACAACACTTTATCGGGGAAGAATTTGATGGCCGCGAGGATGATAATCGTTCCCACGAGCATGTATCCTAACAACCCGAACGAGTTCACGATGTCATTCGGGTCATTGTTGATGATAATGGGTTGAACGTCCTGCTGTATCAAATAGTGCCCCACAAACAGTCCAAGCAAATTGACGATGAGAAAATATCCCGCCAGCTGGGCGATGAGGTGTTTGTCCATGCGTCAAAGAACGTGTTAAGGGCTTTTAATGGTTGGTTGATTAAGCGGCCCGCTTCTTTGATTTTTGACCAAAATTTCCTTGGATGACGCTGCCGTGCACCGGCCGTTGTGCCGGTTCTGCCATTCGTTGCCGCGCGCGTGATTCTCCTTCGACAAAAATGTTTTTTTCCGCTTCGTGTGCGGCATCCAGTGCTTGTTGATACGTCCGCTGCATCATTTCGGCGCGTTTTTGTCCTATTTTTTGTTCCACTTCACTCCACGTGCGGACGTTTAACAGGTCATTTCGTGTTTCGTTCCCGAATATTCCTGCAGCGCGGAACGCACGCGTGAGGGCGAACCAGTGATTGGTGTTTCGTATTCGTCCGAACATTCTATTCACCGCTTGGTCTGATTGCGGATTGTTCAACTGTCCGCGTACGCGTTGGTATTCTGAATGGATGGGTGCGTGAAGTTTCAGTTGTGCGTCTTGAACCGAAACCGGTCTTCGTGCGCGGTGGGAAATAATCCACTTTTGAATAAATCGTTTGAGCGGGCGGGGCATATTATTCACTGTCTTGGATAAATTCGATGAGTTCTTTCAACGTAAGGGGTTTTTTGTATTCTTTGGCGCGCTCGGCATTAACTGCGCGTAAATGTTTTCGTGCACTTTCCATGATTCCTTCCACTGCCGCTTTCGTTTTTGGATTTTGGCTTTGATTGAATGCATTTCCTGCTTTTCGCGCCAAACCATAATGCGAACGCAATGTTATTTCGGCGTGCGATTTTTGGTTCGATCCCATTGGCTTTCGGCCTTGTCTGCCCATGTGGGAGAAAACAAGTTTCTCTATTTATGGTTTTGCTTCACGCCGATTTGAGGAAACCGTGCGAGGGTTCGTAAATATCTCCCGCTTTCTTGAGTTTGGTAATCAAATCGCGCACTTTCTCTTCTTCGATTCCTCTCGACAACGCTTCCGCAACGACATCTTGAATGGGGACTTTGTCCATTTCCTTGCTTTTCGCCTTGATGATGTCCGTGATGGTGCGCATATGGTCGCGCGAACTTTGTGTTTGTCCGCTGGTAACAATATCGATGTCAATTCTTCCCGTCTCGGGGTCTTTCACCACATCCTCTAACGAAGCGCGCACGAGTCGCATGGCACGTTCCGCATCTTCTTGCGTCACTTCGTCACTCAAACGTACGCGTGCAGAGGCTTCCGCCAATCGTACGAGTCCTTCCAATTGTCTCGCCGTTGCTGCATAGCTCCCCTGCTGTCTTCCCTGATCACGTAAACCAACGTAAAAGTCTTGAATCAGTTGGGTGGCCTCTAAACTCAAAATGGGAAACACGCGCTGTCGCGAGTAGGATATGTATTTTCGCAACAATTCGATGTCAATAATGGGCGTGACTTTCTCTTCCATTTTCAGCATTTCATCCGTGTACCCCTTCTTTCCCGCGCGCTGCATCTGCAGCATCTGCTCCCCCACTTTATGCGAGGACAAGATGTGCGCGGCAATCATTTCATCTCGTTCCTTGTTGAGCGTGTCGCGAATCATGAAAAATAAATCAAATCGCGAAATGAGAGAGGGGGGCAAGTCAATTTGTTCGAAAAATGGTTTGAACGTGTCAAAGCGCGAAAGTTTTGGATTGGCCGCGGCTAATACTGAAGTGTCCGTTTTGAATCGCGTGACCATTCCGGCTTTCGCTACACTCACTTGTCCTTGTTCCATCGCCTCATGCATCGCTGACCGGTCTTCGGAGTTGTGTACGATAATATTGTTGGCGATGAAATTGTGGCTTCCTTCGATAGTCAAATCATATATTTTGGCGGTTGGTTTAGCGATTGTCTCACTTAATAGCTGTACCAGACTTTCAGTTGTTTGTTTTCTTCTAATTAATCTTTTTTTTACCGCTTGGGCCGTCTGCTGCAATGCATTCAGCGGCGGTTTTGTATTTTGATTCGCCCACCTAGTAAAAGTGGCTTGGTTCACTCCCACTTCTTTGGCTATTTCAGAGTGGCTAATTGTGTTTTTTCTGATGACTTCCTTTATTTCACTCCACGAATGCTTTTCTTTGTCAACATATTCTTGAATAGTTTCGTTGGCCTTTTCTATTTCTTGAATAAGTATTGGAATTCTCTCTATCATTTTTTGATGGGAGACTTTTTTCATTCCAGTTTTTTTTAAAATTTGATTTATCTGGTGGGTACGCTGATAGCTTAGGTGAGTATCCAAAGAAATGCTGGCTTCTTTTATTTCATCGACTTTTCTCCAGCGGACGTCTCCCATAGCGAGGGCTTCGAAATACTTCATTCTCTCTTTTGTTTCATCTGAAACGTTCTTTTGCGCCGCTGTTTTTTTGAATGCCGTCAATACTTTCTGGGCATTTTTTATGCTTATGTTGGCGGCCCCCTTTTCAAAATTGTTGTAGGTCGTTTTATTTATCCCGCATTGCTTTTGATGCAAACCCAATGGTATGCGAATTTCTTTGAGAAGCCCCCCAATATTTGGGATTACATTGATGACGCTCCTTTCTTTAGTAGGTTGAATGAATGTTTCGAGTTTTTTGTATTTTCGTCGGCTGGTGAATCCAATTTTTTTTAAAAATGAATGGAGCGAATCGGCGTCGGTGATTCGAAGCACGTATGCCGTCATTTTATTCCCCTTTGGTTTCTTGTGCTGTATTTGGGAGAGAATGCCGTATTTCAATAGTAGTGCTTTAACTTCCAAGGTCAATCTTTCACTCGTTGACGCAAAGCTGATCTGCTGGTGTCTCATGTCCACGCTTCCCTCCGAGTCAAAGAGTCCTCGCAGGTAATTGGACGTGTTTCGAGAGGAATGAAAGATGCTTGTCGGAGTGTATTTGCGCTCAAATTTCTCCATGAGTCCGGGAGCGTGTTCAGCAATGAAGTCAATGTGCGCTTGTCCATTGATGCGCGTACACATTAATCCTCCCGCCCTTATCTCGCTCGGGTAAATGGTGGGTTTACCAAACGTGTTTTCGCAGCATATGCTGAAATCATCCAAGAGGTCTGCATCCTTATTCGTAAATCGGACCAAGTAGTTTTCAGGCGGGTTGTAAGTAACGTTTCCGTCCCCCGCTAAATATCCATACATGCGGGAAAGTTTCTCATTTGATTTCCCCCCATCCTCATTAGGGACGCGCGCAGGGACTAGCACAAAGTCTCCTTTTTTCAAGAATCCTGCTTTAATAGTCTTGACTTCTTTTTCGGTAGAAGTAAAAAAAGGGTGATTAGGAGTGGCTTTTATTTTTTCTCCGCTCTGAAGTCGGATTTCCAAAATTCTTCCATCATGGGAATACTCATGTGCGGCCAACACTTTTCGTTTGACCATTTTCAAGTTTTTGTCCATTGAAAGAACGAATCTATTTTGGATGCCGCGCACACTTGTTCCTTTTTTTGTCTTTTCGATTCTTCCTTCTTTTTTGACTTCTTCAAAAATGGTTTGAATGGGTTTCAGTTCTCCGTTTTCGGAGCAGACGAGCGTGTCTCCCATCAAGCATTCCATCTTATCAAATTCATCTACCATAACCATTCCGCCGGACGCAAGCACGAGCGCACCGGCTTTGAGCGTCCATCCGCCTTCACCAAAATCATCTTTCACGGCGGAAGCCGTGTTATGGACGTAAAACCCATTCGCAATGAAGTTATGGCTGCCGCTAACGGTCATATCATAGACGTATTCATAATCGGGCGAAAACTCTTTCTTCACTTTGATTTGGTCCCAAAGGACATTGGCGTTTCCCAATTTTTGCAAGAAACAATCTTCCAGATCCTTCATTAATTCCTTCAATTTTGTTCGGGAAATCCGAACTTTTCCTTTTTTGTATTGGCTTTTGGCATTTGTTGTTTGAAGTGCCTCTTGAATCTCCGGAATAAAATCAATATTTGTCCTTTCTTCATGTATGCTGTTGATTATTTTATCCAGAGTCTCTTGTTTTCGGGCGAGACCAAACCCTATTTTTTCTCTGAAAAGCTCCATATTCTTTTTCCCATAAATTTCGATGGAGTATTGATCGTTTCGGCTTATTACCGTGATTTTTTTTCCGATTGCGACATTTCCTGCTCTCTTACGGAATCTCTTTTTGGAAATAATCCCAAATTTGAGTAGCGAGAGGTGAATTGTTTTAATTAGTTCAGGACTGACAGAACTTATTCCAACATTTTTTCCACCTGTTTTAGAATCATCTGCGTATCCGTCTGTATCAAATAATCCTTGGAGTAAATTTCGAAGAATATGGTTAGGCATCTCTGTTGCCATGTGAGACAGTGCGTTTTCTTTTTTCTCATGTCGCATTCCATACGCGCGAAGAATTTTTCCTAAAACACGGGAACTCATTCGTAAGGAGGGGACTCTCTCCCTATCCGCATTCTTCTCCTTTTCAGGAATGATTCCAAATTTATCATGCAATATTTTGGTGCATCGATCAAGTATCTGCGGATCGTTCCCGCAGAGACGAATGGTCGTGCAATCTTCTGCATCTTCCATGCTTCCATCCCCGATAATGGCTCCAACGAGGTAGGTGACATCAGGGTCATCTAGGTAGGTGGGGATTTGATTTGTAAAGCCATGTCGAATGAATAGGGTTGTTATCTTTTGGGCGATTTGATTATCGGAATATCCTGCTTCGCGTGCTAATCCAACTACTTTCTGCAGTTCCCATCCGTGGTGGAATTTAGGGTTTTGGATCGCATAGATAGTGTCCCTGCTTTTTCCCACTTTTTTGGCGATGGCCTGTTTGCTTCCGTATTTCGGAACGAGCTTCGCGATTATTTCTTTCATCCATTCCGCTAATGGATTTCCAATTTTGATGTACGGGTCATCCAGCAATACGGTGAAGGTTGGAATATTTTTTCGTTGTCCTTCAGGCAAAAAGCGAGGTACTGCCACATAGTCTCCTGCTTGTAATTCATTTGCTTCAATCCATTCCGCTTTACTACTTTTGAGTCGGATCAGCGAGGTTGCGGGTGTAAGGCTCAATTCTCTTCCTGTTTTAGTAGTGAATTGAATCATCTTTGGCGGAGCTTTAATTCTCCAGATTTTCTCAACAGGTTGAACTGAGAAATCCAATTGTGGAGTGAGGCTGTGCGTCTGTCCCATGAATTCATTGCTAAATGCTCCGGGCAATTCTTCCCGCTGCAATTGATTGTCGAATTTTGTTTCAACAAACTCTTCAATCGATTTGAAACCATTATCATTCAAAATAAGTGAGTCAGGTGCAACGCATAATCCTGCACTCGTGCTTCCTTTACCACTCACATACACGCTCTTCGGCGCAATCTTGTCCGTCGCTTGCAGGAGGATACTTTTACCAGTGCCAGGATCGCCCACAAGCAAAACGTGAATATTTCCGCGGATTTTCATATCCCCGGGGAGTGTCTTCTTTACTCCTCCAAAAAGCTGAAGCGAAATGGATTCTTTCACGATTTCGTGTCCATGAATCGTGGGGGCGATCGATTGTACGAGTATCTCATAAATCTTAGGATTCTTGGCGATTTCTTTGATTTTCACTTCATCCTCTTCGTTGATGGTAACGTCTTCGAATTCTTTTTCCGTTTCTTCCAGATGAATGGCTTCCAAGTATCTTCCATAGACATTCTTTTTGTCCTTGTTGGGCGGATACAGTCTCAAAATCCCCGTAATCTGCGTGCGGTTTCCCGGATACACGCGATTCACGAAGTCGTCTTCAATGTACACATCCAAATTCACGGCTTGCTCGCTTCCTTTGAGCATTTCTAAGGGTTCTTGAATCTGAATTTTTTGATAGTCCACGAACGTGCTTTCTTCGGGAACCAATTCAAAGTCGCGGTGTTTGCAATTGCAGAATGCGGGCTTGCGCTGTTGGTGCCCGTCCTGCTCCAAGATGTATTGGTTTCCGCAGCGCTTGCATCTCCATGTGGCGCTTTTCAATTTAGGCATGACTTCGGTGACTTGTCTAATAACTCCCTCCACGGCGAATAGTTTTCCCAATTGCTGCGCGGAAATGTCCCGCACGAGGGGGGACTTGTCTTTGGGCAATCCCCGAAAACGTACATTGGGAGAAAATTTATCCATTTGCAGCACTGGCACTTCAATTTTTTGCACGGCCAGTTCCGCGGCTTCAATCAACAAATCAGGATGGGCGAGCAATTCTTCGGCGAGTTGATAATCAAACGAATCCACATCGTTGTAGTCCACAATCAGCGATTTGTTTTGCGGGTATTCGTGGGCGAGCTTCTCGATCTTTTTCTTATACTCTTGAGTGGAAAAGAATTCTTCGAATTTGGGGATGAAGGGGTTTGCGGCTCCCTTGAGGGGCGTCTGCGCTATCTCCGTCTCTTCCGGCTTGTGGAAGCCTTTCGCTTCCTCGAATCCAAAACTTTCTCTTTCCATACCCATGCCCTGCGTAAGCTCACGATTTTATCATTTATAGCGGTTATGTCAGCAGACCGCCGTGCTACGGATGGGGAGTTTTACGTAAAAAATTTGGGAGACTAGTGTGATGCGTGTACGACTACTTATCCTCGCTGGCATTGGTTTTCGAACCGTCTTAATACGGTTCAGCTTCGGGTTTCGAACTAATAGTTATATTCTTCTCATTCTTTTAAGCTGCATGTTTGGGTGGCGTCACAATCGGCAAAGAAAACGTGTCACTGCTTCTACCCCAATTATTAGTCGACGGGCCTTGTTGAAATTAGGTCTCGCTGCAGGTGCAACCGCCATTGTCTGGATGGGTGTAAAAAAAGTTGCTGATAAAATGGCAGAAATAGACGCGCGCAAGCAAGCAAAGTACGATGAGGTAAATCGTTTGCCACACGTTTCGACTCGTAAGCCTTCTTCGGTGCGCGAGATTATCGAAAAAACTCCAGATATTGCTACTCACGAAGCAGGCTGGTACAAGCAGAAAGGTAAACCTGGTCAATTGCGTTGGGCTGCCCTTTCCCGTTCACACGACCAAGTAGAATTCGTTCCTCCACTCTCTACTGATTCCTCGGAAATCCACACTCATCCGTTGTTAGCGTTTCCCAAAGATATGCCGCGTCACTTGCGCAATCGTGCGGCGAGCCAACACAGTCGGCCGGATTTAGTTCGATTCATCGATGCCTATCGTCGGTTAGTAGAGGGTGAAGGAAATCACGCATTGAGAAAGACACACATTGCAGTTGTCGATGAAAAAGGAAAAGTAAGGGGGTGCTTCTCTATTCTATTGGGGAAAAAATCGCGGGATCGAATTATTTTAACCTGGATGCAGATGGTTAATGCCAGCTACCAATATGAATTAATGACAGGTTACACTACAAAGAATTGGAAAATGGTCGAAGATGCACTCGCCCGTTATGACAAATTTTTTGAAGCTGCCAAGAAGAAAGGATTGCGAGTTCGCGCCTCTCCAGCAGATGGATTCGTCTATAAAGATGGACAATTTCAACCCAAAGACTGATGCTGCACCGCTGTTCTTTTAACTTATTTTGAACAAGTTGAGCGTATGTCCAAGGGTTTCTTCATCTCGTGCGCGATTGACTACCCTAATGCAAAATTGCACATGGGTCATGTCTACGAGAAGACGGTAGCGGATGTCATTGCCCGCGTTCACCGTCTGAATGGTGAAAAAGTCTTGTTCACGGTTGGCACGGACGAGCACGGCGAAAAGATCGCCGAGTCCGCGAAGCACGCCAATCTTCCTCCCAAACAATTTGTGGATGAGATGTCGGCTGAATTCCAGAAGCTCATGGACATGGCTCTCATCTCCTACGACCGCTTCGTCCGCACCACTGACGCGGATCACGTGAAAGCCGCGCAGCATTTTTTTCAATTAATGTGGGACAACGATGACATTTACCCCGACATGTACGAAGGATGGTATTGTGTTTCGGACGAAACGTTCTGGACAGAGAAGGACACCGTTGAAAAGCTCGGCAAGCGCTTCTGCCCGAATACGCATTGCGGAAAGGAATTGAAAAAGGTCAAAGAGGAAAGTTATTTTTTCAAATGGAGTGCGTTTCAAAAAAAGCTCGAAGAGTGGTACGCGCAAACCCCTGGAAATGTTTTTCCGGAGTTTCGAAAGAAAGAGATGGAAAATTTTCTCAAGCAAGGATTGCACGACGTTTCGTTCTCTCGCAAATCCATCAAGTGGGGAATTCCCACGCCCGTGAATCCGGAGCACACGATGTACGTGTGGTCTGATGCCCTCGTGAACTATCTTACGGTGTGCGGTTTTCCCGAAAAGAAATACACGGACTTTTGGCCGGCAGATGTACATGTTATCGGGATGGACATCAACCGCTTTCATTCATTGCTCTGGCCTGCCATGCTCATGAGCGCGAATATTGCTTTGCCCAAGCAAGTTATCGTTCATGGCTTCGTTAATGATGAAAATGGAATAAAATTTTCCAAAAGTTTGGGAAATGGCGTTGACCCATTGCAAATTATTCCAAAATATGGCATGGAAGCCCTGCGCTATTACCTCTTACGCGAAGTCCCATTGGGAAATGACATTGCTTTTTCGGAAAAGAACCTCGTCGAGCGTGCCAACTCTGAATTAGGAAACAGTCTCGGCAATTTGGTTTTTCGTGTGTTATCCATGATGGAAAAATACACGAATGGAGTCATTCCCGACGCGGCATTGAATGAGGCGGTTCTTCAACAAGCCCGCGTTCACGCGCAGGAAGCGTATCGTTTCTATTTGGAGCATGACATTCAGAATGCCCTTGTTCAAGTGATGAAGGTTTCCGCGGTGGGAAACAAATTCATCGCCGATACCGAGCCGTGGAAATTAATGAAAGAGGGCAAGCGTGCGGAAGTAGAGTCGCTGCTTGCTACGGAGATTGAAATCATCCGCGTGCTGAGCATCCTTCTCGCACCCGTCCTTCCCCAAACGTGCGAGAAAATAATTTCACAAATTGGTTTCGAAAAGCCCTCGTTCACGGCGCTGAACAAAACCCCTTCGTTGAGCGGAAAGAAAATCGTCAAAGGGCCTGTTTTGTTCCCTAAGTTTGAAATAGAAAAAAAGTAATGAGGGTTCTCAATATTTTTTTTCCCAAAAGTTAATTTTTCTTGCGAGCGGAGACGAATAACCATCCCGCAATCATTCCGAACACAAGTATACTCATCCACCAAGGCGAATCGGGGATGGCAAACGTTTGGGGCGCATTGAGTGTGGTAAATGTTTTGTACGCGCTGTTGTTGGCGGTGATTGTTTCAGTAGCGTCGATGGGTGGAATGGTGTCTATAAATTTCTGCACCGTCGCGTAGAGCGTGTATGTTTTTCCCGGTGTCAAAAATGGTGCCACTCCACCTGTTTGGATGGTGACTTGAATCGTCTTTTTGGACACGCCTCCAAAGCTAAGGATGTCAATAGGATATTGATTCCAAATCGGATCTAAAACCCCCTGTGAGTCGCGAATTGTGATGAGGAGCTTTTCTTGGATGGGGTCGGATGCCGCCGTCATGTTTTTGTTTTCGATGGTGATGTTCGCGACAATATCGCTTCCGTTGTACACGTTCGGGAAGACAATATTCTTCAGCACGTACACGTCTCCGGCCGTTCCTGAAGTCCCAGGCCCGCTTGATAAGCATGCATCGCATGTACTGTTGCATGTTGAGGTTGCTGGGCACCCTCCTGGAAATCCTGGCGGTTCACATACTTCAATAGGTGTGCTTGTCGGGTCAATGTATCCATCCCCACAAAATCCAGTTACTGAAAAAGTTGTTTCGCTAAAGTTTGATGTTTGATAATCCACTTCAACTTTTGGGTTAGTCTGATAATCAAAATCTGCTCTCCAAGTGAGCGAAAATATTCGATATTGCCCGGGCGTGAGTAATTGTGCTGCTGGATTGATGTTATACACTTTCGTGTGCGTGTCGTTAGATGCATTTGTTATTGTATCTAATTGCCCTGTAGATGTTATTTTGTTTGCACCGTAAAGTGCACTCATGGCGCCCACAAATCCGCTCTGCGAGTTCGACCCATATTGTACAATGTCGAGGGATGCCGGGATGAGTGCTCCAGAATAACCATTTGCGCTCATCAATGTTAGTTCATTCAAATATGCGTCGTATTTTGATGGCGAACTTGAAATAGCATCACAATTTCCTGTTCCAATTCGACACATTGTTGTAACTGTTATAGTAGAAATATCAGTATAGTCTGTATCGCCCGCTACTAAATTTCGTGTTAAAATATTGGAGCTTATTGCGCCGTTCATTGCAACCGTTGCAGGCGTTCCACTTACGGTTGTTTGAACAATATCATTATCCGGCACGCTTCCCCCGCTCATATTTACTGACACGCACACGCGGCGCGGGTAAAGCGAACTAGGGCCATTGTAGCTGTTGCTTTGCAAATGAGAATTGGTGGGGCGTGCGAGTCGAACTACTTCTTGGTAGGTGATGCCCGAGGCATTGTGTGTTGTGCAGGTGTCTGATGCAGCATCTACCATTAGCACCAGTACTTGTGTTCCATTATTCGTGCCCAATCTAATTGGTATAGTGTAATTTGTTCCTGTTGGAAATTCGGCATGCGCACTGGTGGGGGTATTTAGGTGTAACAGTTCTGTTCCGCCAGCCGCATTTGCAACGAGTGCAGGTTCTCCTACGCTGGGCGCGCAGTAAACAACTCTATTGTACGTCGTGCCTGCTGCTTCTTCCGCATGTGCATTGTGCACCGAATCAATTCTAAAAAGTGAAACCGCTCCTGCAGGAAGCGCTCCACTCGTGTCTCCGCAAACTAATCCCCACGCTCCAGTGGAAAAAATAATCAAAAAAGCAGCTAAAACAAAAATAGGTACTGGCGTGCGTCGCATGCACGCCTAATCGTTTCCGTGTTTATATACTTTCAGCCGTTGCGGTGTATGGAAAAGGCAATGGAATGCGATTTTTCTTATTTACGCCGTCGTCGTGGTGCGTTTGCGCAAAATCTTCAAGTTGGTTCCGAATCGGAGGTATTCTATTTCATCCCCGCTCGCCAAGTCTTTCAATTCAGCCGGTTTTGGCACGTTGTGCGTCTCATACGTGGCTACGTCCATGATCTGGATTTGTCCGCCCATGACGGCAACTACTTGAGCGTTTCCTCGGTCTACAATAGGAACTTCCGCATCGCCGTGGACGGGGGCCATCAAGTTGCGTTTTTGTCCATCAAACAATCCCGTGGCCGTAATGCGTGCCTTAGCGGCACCGTGCTTTCCCGGTTTTGATTTTTCAAATGTCTTGATTTGGCAGACGAAGCCGTCAATCATCACATATCCGCCTTCGCGGAGTTGTCCAACGTGGGTAAATTTGATTTCAGACATTTTTTGCTCACCTTAAACGGGTTCAACTCACTAGTTTGGTGGCGGACGCTTTTTAAGCCTACTTGGAAGGGCGAAACAATTCCATGGCGGTGCGGTTGGGTCGTCAGCTAACGCTTAATAATGCCCGTGCCGTGATGGTGTTCGTTGAGCGTGATTGAAAACCATGAATTTACCTGCTGGAGTAACGCGAATCCTAGGAAAGAGCGTCAAATCGTTTGATGCCAAGAAGGATTTGGATGACTTGTCCGCGGCGGATTTCTCCGGATACGTCGTCGAGTCCTTGTTTGGTGAGAGCGGCGTGGAAGAGTCTGCCGTGCTATTCCGTCAAGGACAGGGGATGGGTGCCGTGTACGAATATTATGGTCTCAAGCAAACATTGAACGGCGACGAAGCGGTTGTTCACGTCATGAATGGTTTTCTTTCCGAGTTTGGGGTGTTGGACATGGTTGATCTTTCCATACAGCAAGTGGATTTGGTCACGGCATTCAATCCCCAAATAAAATTATCTAAACCCATTTTGAAGGGACAGTTCAAACCCCTTGTAAAAGATTCGTTCGATGCAACACTGGCCAAAAAGATTGGTCCTGCCAAAGAAGTCGAGTCCGCGTCCAAAGAATCATTGTTCAAGCGTTTTGGCTTGGCCGGAATTGAAGGTCGTTAGTTTAACAATGGAATGAAGGTGAATGAATAATATGGTGATTCGCGGAGTAAAACAATTTGTGCGCAGTATGACCAAGCGCGTGCTCGATGTAGATGACAATCACACGCCGCAGGAGCAGATGAAATTGTTGAACACTTTTTTGTCGCGCCACAAACTTGAATTGAACACCACGTCCATCCAGGAATTAGTTCAATCCATGAAAAAAAAGCATTTGGTCGATTCGATTTGCATTTGCTCCCCCAATGGAAGCATTGTCATTTCCACGGATGAGAATGATTTTTCGGAAGCCATCATCGGAAGCGCGATGTTCAATTACATCAAGACGGAATTGCCTGAAAGTGAAACGATTCTCGTGAAAGACAAAGAAAACTGGTTCATGATTTTCCCCTACAACGGGAAAATCTACATCATCCGCGCCGGCAGCGACCTCACGCGAGTCGAGTTGCAAGTCCTTGCTAAGGAAATTGAGTCCTTCCTCAAAGCCCACGGGGATTAACAAGCGGGTTTATGGAGCCCCTTCCTATCGGTGCCTTTAAATGCCTAAACCACGTTTAGAGTACATTCCGTGTAGTATTCGGTGAATCAATATGGGTCGAAGTATAGCAATCGTTTCAGGAAAGGGTGGAGTAGGGAAAAGTCAATCCTACGATGAATACATTTCTTTGTCAAATGGGGATGTTATTCAAATCGGTCCATTCATTGACTCTTTAATCGAAAAAAGTCCGCAAACCGTGAAGAAAGTCGCTGTCAAACTGACGGACGGTTCAGAAGAGTTTTTTGAAGTGATTGATTCTCCGTCTGAATTCCAACTTAATTCTTTTTTGTTTTCCGAAGAAAATCAGAAAGTGACCCACTTTCAAAATAAACCTTTTGCATTGATGCGCAAGCCCGCTCCTAAGGAATTGTTTACCATCTGTTGTGCAGCGGGTGATGTTTCCGTCACTCCAGAGCATCAATTTGTCGTCATGCGCTCGGGGAAGTTGCAAAAAGTTCGCGCGGACGAAATCGTTTCCAAAAAAGATTATTTGCTTTTGTACAAAAACACGCACGATATCGAAAACGAAGATAGTGTTCCTGTGTATGTTGCTCAATGGTTAGGATATGTGATTGGTGATGGCAATATGAAAGAGAATGGCATTTCTGTGGTTGCCACTCCGCCCGACATGGTTCGAAACATTCGTGAATCGTACTTAAAAGTTTTTGGAGAGGTTTTCCAGAACAAGGATCGTAATTCATTTGTTATGAGCGTTTACAAAAAAGAGCCCATTCGCAAACTATTCGAAAAGTACGGCGTAAAAATGGCATTGGCCGGCGATAAAGAAGTTCCGACTGCATTATTTAACTCCAGCAATCCGTCAATTGCTGCATTCATTCGGGGTCTATTTGATACCGATGGAACAGTGAATATTGACCGCCGAGAGATCGAGTATGATACGAAATCAAAGAAGCTTGCGTTCCAAGTCGCGTCATTATTGCGCAACCGTTTTGGCATCTCATCTCAAATAACCCTAACGTACAAAATGGCAACAAATGGTAAAATGACAGAGAAGCAGCCCTATTGGCGCTTATATCTTACCGGACAAAATGCACAAAAATATTCCGATTACATTGGTTTTACTCATCAGGAAAAGGCCAACCGCTTATTTGATCAATTGCAGAGTCCCGCAGAGGAGAATACGAATATCGATGTGTATCCAGTTGGAAAATTATTGAAACAAATCCGAGAGGAATCCGATTTGACTGCGTTGCAAATTGAAAAGAAGCTGGGATGCACCAAGCAAATGGTCTATGAATACGAATGGGAATACTATGCGCTGTCCAAACAAACGGTGCAGCGTTATTTGAATGTTTACAAAGAAATGAATGTCCAGCACCCACTCATTTCGTGGTTGGAGCAAATGCTTCAAGACAATGTGGAGTTTCGACGCGTGGACGATGTGAAACGAATTGATTACAATCGTCCATATGTTTACGACTTCCAGGTTTCTGAATACGGTGGCCATTTCACGCACGCATCGGGAATCATTCTCTCCAACACATCCATTTGTGCTAATTTAGGAATCGCCCTTGCGCAGCGCGGCGTGTCCGTATGTTTAGTGGATGCGGACATTGCGATGGCGAATCTTTCACTCTTGTTGGGAATGCAATCCTCTCCAATCACATTACACGATGTTTTGCTCGGCGAAGCGGGAATCCATGATGCTATTTACGATGGCCCCAATGGGCTGAAATTTATTCCTTCCGGATTATCACTCGAAAATTATCGCCGCGTCGACGCCGACAGATTGGCAACGGTCATCAAAACCATTCAACCTAAGTTCGATTTTGTTTTGTTGGACGGTCCCGCAGGGATTGAAAAATCCGTGCTCGCCACGATTGCATCCACGGAAGAATCCTTGCTCATCGCCACGCCCGATTCTCCATCCATCGCAGACGTGTTGAAAACAAAAATCGTCGCGCAGCGTTTGGGAAACAAACCCTTGGGAATTGTCCTCAACATGGTTCGTTTTGAAAAAGGTGAAATTGGCAAGGATGAAGTTTCGCGCATGATGGAACTCCCAGTATATGCAACGGTGCCCTACGATGATGAAATGCGTCATTCGTTTCAGCGCGACAAAGCCGTTCCCGTAATGCTTCGCAATACGCAGGCAAAGTCTTCCATTGAAATTCAGAAGCTCGCCGCGCGCCTTGCCGGTCTTCCTGTCAATTTCGACGAGAATAAAACTCATTCAGGTTTCTTTGGTTCCATTTTCGGTTTCTTCGCCCGCTTGTTCGGCGGAGGAAAGAAAAGTTCTCCTTCCGGAAAAGGAATGGAAGAGATGAAAGTGTGATTGATTATTTTACGATTAGGAGTGATAGATACCCATGACTACCAACAACCCCAACGCCTCTCGACCATTCGATTTGTTGAGTGAAAGCATTGGAAAAAACGTCCTTGTCGAATTGAAGGGAGGGTGGTCCTTCCGCGGCGTGTTGAAAGCATTTGATGTGCACATGAACATTGTCATGGAAAGCGCCGAGAGTTGGGAAAACGGCCAGCCGAAGACAAAGTACGGGAAGATTATTCTTCGCGGCGACAACATCCTATTGATTTCACCGTAGGCGATTATGCCCCTCATCGAATGTTTTGACGTCGGTGGGACATCCATCCGCGGCGCTATTATCGAGAATGAAAAGATTCTCGCGAAGAAAATAATCCCCAGCACGCAAGCTGGTTTTCCATCTCTTGTTTTGTTAATCAAAAATCTTTCAACTGAAATTCGTGGTGCTGCGAAAAAAACAAGCGTGGAGTGCACCGTCATCGGCCTTCCCGGTCCGATTCAAGGAAATATTCTCCTCAATTCAGGTCCCTTAGGAATTTTGTCATCCATCTCCCTCGAGTCGCTCATTCGTGCGTTTCCAAATCCCGTTAAAATCGAAAACGATCTGAAGCTCGCTGTTAAAGCGGAGTTTTTCCTCGGATATGGAAAAGGATTGGACTCATTCTACCTCCTTGCCATTAGCACGGGCATGGGCGCGGGGTTAGTATGGAATAAAACTCTTGTGGAAGGAACGATGGGTGAATTCGGACACATGATTTTAGACACTTATTCAGGTGCGCCCGCATGTGTTTTGGATCACAAAGGGTGTTGGTTCTCATTTTCGTCAGGAAAAGGAATTCAAATGCAAACCGAAAAAGTATTCAATCATCTTATTTCTCCCGAGGAAGTTTTTGCTCTTGCGAAAAAAGGAGATGATAAAGCAAGATCCATTGTTGCAAAATCACGCGCGGTGAATGCACGTGGAATTGGAACGATGCTCAATGTTTTTGCGGTGGATAAGATAATTATTATGGGAAGCATTGGCGTATCTCAATTTTCCGAAATTATTCCGAGTGCGGATGAAATCAAACCATTTACGTTGCATCCTGTTCCTCCAATCGTTGCAACGCAATTAGGTGACAATGGTGGATTGTGGGGCGCGTACTATTCAAGCATTTCGGCTTCAAAAAAAGAATAAATGCGGATGCTGGGAATCGAACCCAGGTCCAGAACTTGGAAGGCTCTGATGTTACCATTGCACCACATCCGCATTTGCCTCTACTACTAATTGGCCTACCGAGGGATTGAAAATCCCTCCTAGTCCTTGAACCCTTTGGAAAAGGGTTCATCGAAATTTTCGCCAGCCTTTTTCTAAAAGGCTGCCGCACCACCGGAGGTTTCCGGTTATGGACGCTGGGGGATTTGAACCCCCAACCTCTTCCATGCCATGGAAGCGCGCTACCGTTGCGCCAAGCGCCCGAACTTTTTTTTAAAAAGTTCGATCAAAAAAGCAAATCCCCTTTGACGTATCAAAACGCCCTCAGAATCCTTTTAAAGCGGGTGCGTAGGAGTGGTCAAACCAACGCGCGGACATTCCATTTCCGGGATAATATCTGGAGGGCCTCTCGGTAATGTTTTTGAATACGTTCCAATCCTATTCCCGTCTCGGTTGCAATTGTTTCAAGGGATTTCTCTTCAAAGAAATGTTCTAGGATTATTTGTCGCTTGATCCCACTTAATCTCCTTGCCTCTTCATTCAACAGATTTCTAATTTCCCGTCGTGACATTTCTCTTTCGGGAGAAAACTCCTTTCCTGCAATCACTTCTCTTGTGTTTGTCCCAAAAGTGGTTTCTCCCTCTTGGATTGTTCCTTCATTAATAGCTTGGCGCAATCGTTGGCGTCTGGTAAGAATTTGGGCTCGGTTGGCATGTGCAGCAGCCACTTTTCCCGCCTCTGGGTTTTTTGCAATGGTTTGTTCCCATCTTTTTTTGAGTGCGCGCGAGCGGTTGGCGCTTTCCATAGGTGTTAATTCTCGTCCGGTGTTTGCCGCGCGAACAATGGCTCTTTTTTCAGGTGTCCGATTGGCAGCCGCAATTTTTTCCCGCAGATCACGCGCGAGCGGTCTTCCCTTCAACGCTGCAACTATTTTTTCTCTTTTTCGACTGTGCGCATTCAAGTAAACAATGAATTGTTCCCAAGTTTCTCTTGAATTTTTTCCTGCAAAAATGTGTTCTATTTTTTGTCCCGATGTAAGTCCAATGAGCCTTTTCATGTATTGTTCCATTTTTTCAGGAGTCTGAATTCCCAGTTCAGGGTGCTCTTTAATTAATTCTTCATAAACTGCTCGTGAAGGTTTTTTTTGAGAGAAAAGCTGAAAGGCCCTCCAAACCAATAATGGTCCGCGTACTTTCCGTCTTAACTTTGATGATGCCATACCCTGTTTTTGATTTGTGGCATAAAAAGCATCTGGTTTGTCATGCGTATTTTCCTTTGGGTTCACTTCTTGAATGGGTTTAATCCGCCCTTTTTCGCGGGAGTGGGTGCGTCGTTTGCGTGGCTGGCAGCAATGTTCGCGTTCGCCATATTCTGCGCCTGCTGCCCCTTCCATTGCGTGAGCAGCGTTCCCAGCTCGCCAACAACTGCGTCCAATTGTTTCAAGCGTTGGTCGATGATGGCCACTTTTTCATCCGCTCGAACGTCAAATGTTTCAATTTTCTTTTTCAAAATTCCCATTAATTCTTCCCGTTCAAAGTTGCTTTTTTTGAGTGTTTCCAAAAACTGTCTCTGAAATCCGTCCAACCCCTGCATGCGTGTTTCGGTTTCAAGCAGTTTTTGGGCCAGTTCTTTTTTGAGCGAGTTCACATCCATGGATTGCGTGTCCACTTTTTTGGAGAATGATTGTTCTTTCTCTTTTACAAGAGACTCCATTTTGTTGTTGACAATTTTTTCCACATCCACTAATTTGGTCTCAATCATCTTATCCACTTCGCGGGTTTTACTCTCAACAAGTTCGTCAATTCCTTTTTTGGTCTTCTCCATCTTCTCATTCATCTCTTTGAATTCCTCGACGACGCCTTGAATGTCCTTCGATGCTAAATCCGCTCCCAATTTTTTCAATTCGATAATTTCTTTTTTGATTTCCATCCGTAAATCTTCCACTTTTGCCTCGACAATCTTGTTGGCCTGCTCTTCCATCTGCGCACTCAAGTTGGATGTTATTTTTTCCTCGAGTTCAAGTGTTTTTGACGCGCGGTTTTCTACTTCCCTCATGCGTGTTTCGGTTTCTCCCACCAAGTCATCCACTTTTTCCTGTAAATCCTCTAATTTTTGTCCCGTGTCATCGATGATGGCTTTTTTCGTGGCATCAAGGGCAATGGATTTGTCGCTCAAGTCTTTGGCCAAATCTTCAATAATCATTTTTTGTCCCTTGATTCGCTGCAAGTCTTCCTGCGTGCTCAAGTTCAATGATTTTATTTCATTTATTTTTTGGTCGAAAATATCTTCCACTTCTTTCGTTTTGGCATTCAATTCCGCGTCCATTTTGAACTTGTATAATTGCCGTTGCGCATCAAATAGTGCTTCCAATTTTTTTTCCATGGAATCATAATGCGTTTGAATTCGTTTTTCCATCACGTCATCGAGTTCTTTCTTCAAGCGTTCCATTTGCGCTAAACGTGCGTCCACCGTTGCGAGTATTCCTTTCTCCCATAATTTTTCGGTTGCCATCGGTTGAGCGGGCGGCGCGGGCGGAACATACGTGCTCGATGAAATGGTAGGTGTTGAGAGTGTGTGTTGGGGCGCTGTGGTGGTTGTCGTTGGTTGATTTGAACGAGGAGTGTTTTGCGCTTGGTTCGCCTCGCGAATCCAACGCTCCGCTTGAAAGCGCGGGATGCCCAAACTATCCAGCTGCGCAATCAATTCTTCGCCGTGGAGACCCATGCTTTCCAGCTTTCGAATATTTTCGATGATGGCTTCCTGATTGGGCATGAAGAAAATTGAAAGTTCTGCAATATAAGCGCTATGGCTTTCGTGCCATGAAGATGATGGTGGGTGACATTAGTTTAACCAACCTTTTGGGGTAGTATTCTTTCCACATTCCTTTAGTCCAAGCCGTTTGTTCTTTCAGTTTGAGCGGCTCGATAATTCTGGTAACTTCAAAACCAGTCTTGGTTAGACTGTCAAAAATATCACTAACCTTTCGTCGAGAAATGGGGACATGGTATTCTTTTCCATTGGCCCATTTGCTTGATGTTGCCCCTTTTTCATTGAAATGGTAGCTTCTTTTTATTTTTCCGATTTGCTTGTGCGATAATATGCTGTAAAACGGGTGGCCTAAGCTGAAAACAAAAACACCATTTTTCTTTAACACGCGATTAATATTCTTGAAGCATTTGTTCAAATCGGAAACGTACTGTATTGTGTGAGCAGAGAATACAATATCATAGTAATGGGACTTTATCCCTCGGAGCGTTTGAATGTTGCCTTCAACAAAGGGTGGTTTTACTTTTTCTTTTTGTGCCAACGCTTGTGCATATTTTAATTGTTCACGCGAAAAATCAACTCCCGTGCATTTGGCCCCTTGTTTGGCGAATGCAATTGAGCATTGCCCGCCTCCGCAACCTATTTCAAGTATTTTTTTTCCGCGAACATTTCCTAAAAGGCGGAGTTCGTTTTCATCCGGAGCAAACGCCCCATAATGCGCTGCTTTTGTGTGTATGGTTGATTGTTTTTGATAATCTTTGGAAAAGGCATTCCACCATTCTTTGGTTGTATTTGACATACTCCTGAATGAGATTTGGTGGAATAAAAGAGAGATGGCGAAAAAGAGATATTTCAGGATAGCCCCGGGCAGAATCGAACTGCCCCCTCCACCATGTCAAGGTGGCATCCTAGCCGATAGACAACGGGGCCCAAATTATCCATATGGTCGTTCGGTGGACTACGTAGCGGGATTGCGAAGCATTTTTCGCGAGCCTTTTTCTAAAAGGCTCTGGCAATCCCGCAGTAGGCCGGACGATCATAAGTAGTAGGATAATGGCAGGATAATGCATTTAAGGGAAAGGGTGTGTGAGAACATTTATTAGTGCATAATTCTAATTCTCCACATGGGATTGAAGAGTAGGCAAGCACCGTCAGTATACCAATTCTTTATACGAGCTGGACTGTCGCGCGCACAAGCACGTCAACGTGCGGTAAAGTACGCACGGTTTGTTAAATTTAAGGGACTAGAACCGGGAGCTGGGGTTGCACGTCTTTCTAGTCGGGATGCGTTACGTGCAGTTAGAATTTCTGAAGAATATACTGATTTGCAAACCCGGGCGCTTAAGTTAAATCCCAACTATAAACTTACGAGGCCGGAGGTAGCCGACTTTTCAGTCATGTGGCATACACTGTTACAAAATCCGTTTGAACTTACGAAATTTGGGCCATCGAATCGACGTGGGACGATCCACGATGCATTTGCAAGGTATTGTCAGTTGCGTTTTGAGGAAGGGCGAAAGCCACCGTCTAGTGCTAAGGAGTTTGGTGAGTGGGCTGAAGAAATTGTTCCGGAGGAGTTCAAAAAAACAAGAAGGAAGAATGTGCAAGAAGGTCCTAGTCTGAGTGTTGATCTGGAAATCAGAGCAGATCCCCTAACATTTTTCAAGCGAGTGCAGTCGGAAAGGGGGCTGCAGCGAATTCCCAACCAGCAACAAGGGATTCTACTATTATTTAACGACTTATTACGGCACTCGATTCGTTCCCCGCTGCTTAGCATGGTTCGTAAAGGTGTAGTGAGAATCAATTCGACTCTAACACCTGCCGAGCTACATCGCGCTTCCGAAGGAATTCACGGTTGGTCCAAAATGTCTGACGCGCAAAGACGAACCATTGTTCGTTCTCGTCGTTTGGATGCGTTTGGAGATGAGTTGACAGCAGAAGTGGAAAGGTTGTTGGAGAAAAAAATGGAAGCTCGTTTTGGTGATGATGATGATGAAGATTTATCAAGCTTGGAAAAATTGTTGAGAAAAGGAACGTCTGCTCGTTTTAGAGGGAGTGAGGATGCAAAAGGATTTCCAGTCGGGGGTGATTGGTGGCCATTATACCGGTGGGTAATTGCAAGTCTTAAACGCCCGGGTAATCGTCGTCATTTGGCCACGCAAGTGGCTGCTCACTTTCCGCGTAATTAGTATAAAATGGGCAGTCCATTTATTTGTTTCTTTTTCCCCACGGCATTAATCTGTCCCGGCGAAAGGTTTTGAGACAATTCCCCCGCGTCGCGGATGCGCAATTCATACTTGCACGCCTGACACATGGATTGCGAAGAAAGGTCGCCGCACCGCTCGCACATTTGCAAATTGACGTCCGATTCCATTTGTTGCAGCGCGGGTTTCATGTTCAAGAATGATTTGATCATCGCGAATTTGCTCCCGGGTTTTTTCATTTCAAGCTGGTCGGTCATGAGCCGGTACACGTTTCGGTCTGCGCCGTGGGAAAACGGACAGCAGGCGTGGCTGTAATGCGGATAGTTTTTCATTTGTGCAAACAACTCCACTTCTTCCTCAGGACTGGTGTAAAGTGGTTTGACTCGCGGCACCCATCCCTTCACGTTCACATGCTCCACTTTCGGTCCCATCCGTGAAAGTCGTTCAACTTGACTCGTGAATAAATTCATCGTGATGCTCTGCACTTCATCATCCAAGTTGTGGCCCGTCACTAATTTATCGGCGCCCATTTCGCGCGCGGCTTGGTTGATGTACTTGCGTCGAAAAACGCCGCAGAACGTGCACGAGTTTTCGCTCCATTTGTTTTCGTGTGTTTTTTGCACAATCTCTTGCATGCTATTTCCAATTTCTTTTTTCAGATTGACCATTTTGTATTCCACATCGAGCGTTTTGTAATTTTTCACCGCTTCTTCAATGGCCAGATTTCGGTATCCGTCAATTCCTTCATCGATGGAAATGCCAATGATTTCATTGCGCGGCATAATAGTGCGAACCAAATGGAGTGCGACCACCGAATCTTTTCCTCCTGACACCGCCACTGCAATTTTTTCATTTTCACTAAACATTTTTTGCGCGCGAGTAAATCTCTTCACGCGGTTTTCAAAAAAAGATTCAAAGTGTTCCGGGCAAAATGAGTGGGGGCCGTACGGCAATTTGACCGCGGCTTCCTTCGTGCATCGCTGGCAATTCATACCCTTCCCTGTTGCGCGGAGATTAAAAATCCGGGTCGGGCGGGATGGGTTTTATATAGTTGGTCTTTTTCTCCATCACGATGACTGCTGCCGATTCTCTCGTTAAAACCATTGAAAAGAAAGTAACCCCTAAAGGGATGCCCAGCTGGGTTGTTCCGGTGGGCGCTGTTTTGTTCGTCCTTATTTTTGCGTGGGCCATTCAACCATCCACATTCGCTCCGGCGGCGAACAACAATGTGGTTGCCCCTCCTGCGGCCAACAATACGGTGCTTCCTCCCGTCGTCGCTCCGCTTCCCGATAAAGTGACGGACGTTTCGGTTTCCCCTCTCGCTCCGCTGGCGGGGAATGACATTACCATCACTGCCGTCATTCGACCTGAGTATCTTTTCGATTGGGAACAGAAATTTTCATTCGAATTGTGGGTTCGTCAATTTGGGAATTGGCAGAAGACCAGTTGTTTCGAGTCGCCTTGTACATTCGTCCTGAAAGCTGCTTCATTGGGCACGGTCGAATACAAAGTGGTTCGCACCGCAGAGGATGGAACGATTACCGATGAAGGCTCAACATATGTGGAAGTGGCTTCAACCGTTCAAACAGGCGACACGAAAGGTCCAACGGTGACCGTTTCTCATTCTCCTCAAAATCCTAAGGCGGGTCAGAGCGTGACGATTGCCGCGCTCATCAATGACTACTCTCCTCTCGAACGGGTGGACATCTACAACGGCGGAGAAATCATCAAAACCTGTCCTCAGAAGGTCAAAATCATGACATGCCAAGCCGTGATATCCAATGCCCCTGTGGGAGCGTCCGAGTATTACGTCATTGCCATTGACTCGTACGGCAACACCACGCAAACGACCGCGCAATCCTACTCCGTGGCGCTAAATTAGTTGCTTGAGGAACCGGTTTAAAAGCGTTTACCAAGCGTTTTTTGCTACGTATGACCTTTGCCAAACGCTACACGGAAACCATCCAAAAAGAATGGAAACGCGAGAAGGACGAAAACGTCGATTACGGTACCATTTTCCGCAGCCGCATGATGGAATATCGTAAAGAGGACAAGGCAGTAGTGGCCGTTGACAAACCTTACAATATCATCCGCGCCCGCGCATTGGGATACAAAGCCAAGCCCGGAATCACCGTAGCACGCGTCCGTATTCGACGCGGTGGGGGATTATTCATCCGTCCTCGACGCGCACGCAAACCCAAGCGAATGCAAGTCGCTTCCGCGACTCGAAGAAAGAGTGCGCAGGTCATGGCCGAAGGTCGAGCCCAAACGCATTACCCCAACATGGAAGTCTTGAACTCGTACAAAGTGGGACAAGACGGAAAGAATCAATATTTTGAAGTTATTTTAGTCGATCCTCGCAACACGAGTGTGTTGGCAGACAAGGACATGAAGTGGATTGCCGAACCCCAGCACGGCGGTCGCGTGTTTAGAGGAAAAACATCCGCTGGACAGAAGTCTCGCGGATTGCACAATCCAGTGGGACAGCGCGGATCCGAAAAGATTCGCCCCGGAATGCGTGCGAACGATCGAAAAGGAAAGTAGTAGCCTTCTCAATTAACACGCAATCAAATAAACTCCGCATTCGTATTCGTTTCATGCGCCTCCAATCCGTTTCTGATTTAGTTTTCCCTTCCGGCGCGGCAGGAGAAACAAATTCGCTGGGAATATTATATTCATCTTCCACCGAAGCGCAAAAAGATAATTTCATCAATCATCAAAAGATGGTTTTTCTTACG